>NZ_JACJTV010000002.1:0-300000 GCF_014698845.1 Coleofasciculus sp. FACHB-1120
ACGATTAACGTGAATCCTCTACTTATTCGGGTTTGGCTGCACTGATTCATCACCAGCAATCGCCGCTCGTTTACCTCTTGCGATGACCAAGGCGCTTCCGTCAAAAAATGATGTAATCGGTGATAAGTCACTCCGACAGCGTTATTCGCAATTTGAGACAGATTTTTTCGTTCACTTTCCCCTAATAATCCCCCAATATAGTTCCTAAACTCCCTTTTTTGGGCTTGATGTGAAAAGAGATCATCAAAGCGTTTACACCATCTATCGAAGCAAGGAGGCATGGCGGCGGGAGTTGTCTCTTTCATCAATCAAGCTTTAATGTGAAATGTCTGATATACCTGAATTATACCTTTATTGCTTGTTGATTTTCGTTTAAGTGCCGTTAGAGAAGTTGGGCATCTGAACCGATAGCATCTCACCAGTAGAACACTCTTCGTTCAACTAATATCTTGCCTATCGCAAATATAATTCTTGTTATTGAAGATTCAAGATTGAAGTTTTTACATAAATCTTGTTAGCTGCACGCGGTAACGTTCTTTTTTAGTAACAGCAATTTCCCCAACCTCTAACCGTCCTTTGCCGCGAATCGCAATTAAGTCTCCAGACTTTAGAAGATGACTTGGCTGAGTGACTTCTTTCCAATTCAATCGCACATCACCGCCGTCAATAAAATCAACCATTTTGCTGCGAGACATCCCAAAGCCAGCGGAAGCGATCGCATCCAGCCTCAATGAAGCTTCCACCGTTGTCAATTCTTTCTTTTTCGGTTCCCGAATTTTTAACTCGCTTAATTCAATTTGCCGAGTTTTTACTGGGACAGAACGCACCTGATTGAGATGCATTCCCAAAAATTCCACCATTTCTGGAACAACAATCGCCTGCGCTCCTTGCTCTCCCAACACAATCACGTCGCCAGTCTTTTCGCGGACGATCCCACACCCCAACATTGCGCCGAGGAAGTCTCGGTGGGTAGCTTGGTCGAACAAGAAATTACCGGCAATATCGATAGCAGCAATCGAAACTTGTGAGGCATCGAGGGGCAATTCTGCACGCGCGATCGCAATCCGCTGTCGTTCAGCTTGCGGATAACCTCCCCAAGCAACCAGTTGGACTTCTGTTAACCGATTAAACGCTTGCTGGATTTCAGCCAGTTCTGGGGGAGACAGAAAATCTGTAAAGACCACTTCCCACGTTTTAATCGCTTGATCCGCTAGATCGATAACACGAGCTACAGTCTCTCGATTTTCAACTCCTTTGAGGAGTTCTTCCCTTGGCAACATACAGCAGACGCTAGATTGAGGTGAACCTTTCTTGATTCTATCGTTGGGAGCGAAACCTGACGGACAGTGCGATAAGTGCGATCGCTTTCGCGTATGCCGCTCCTAGCGGCTCCTCTCGCTTGGCTAAACTGAATCATTCCCATTTACCCAAACCGATTCCCGACCTCTTTCCACGACCACCCATCATTTCTCACTAAGGCGAGGAGCAAACGTCGTCGTTTCGTCAAGTTGCTGACTTCTGATGCAAAGGCTTCATCGCTGACAGTGGGAATCCCATACGCTCGTAACTCATCTAGCACTGCCAGGGGTGGCACGTCTGAGGCTGGCTTAATGTAAGCAGAAGTCAGGGTTTCTAGAAAGACTGACAGGGTTTGTCTCACTGGGTACAGCGCCACCGAATCGGGTCGATGTTCCGGCTTGATGCCAAATTCAAGCAAGGTCAGCGCCTCGTCCAAGACAGCCATGTTAACTTCCGCTGCCGTCTCCCGCCTAGTGCTATGAAAGTAATGAAGTACTGGATAAGCGAAATGACTTTGCCCGTATAAGGCTAGCATGGGTGCGATCGCTACCAAGTGCTGAGACAGCATTCCAAAATCTTTACCGTTCCAAGCTTTGGTGACGATTTCGGTGGGAGTATAGCCAAGAGACGAAATGTAGGTTGCTAGCTGTCGCTTTTGAGTCCCAGCTGATACCACAGAAAGCAGATAGGTAATCGACAAAGTAATTAGGAAAAACCCATTCGCGGCTGCTGTGGCTGTTGCTAATTGCCAGATTTTTCCTTGGGGCTGGTAGTCTCCGAGACCGAGCGTTACTAACGTGTAACCTGTGAAGTAAATTCTCTCCCAGATGTCGGCAGGCTGCTTTGTATCCGCAGAAATCAACGAGCGATCGCTCGTGCTAAAAATTAAGACCCATCCTGCCCAAGTAGCCAAAATCCACAGCAGCGTAGAAATGCCAATGGTGCTATAGCCTGCAACGGAAAGCATCTGATGAGAGGGAGAGGAGCGATGTCGATGGAGGAGCAATTTCCACAAGCAGTTGGACACTCTAGATGTAATCGGCCCACCACCACCGCCGACGGCGATCGTTGTCCAAAGCACATCAACTACGATTGAGACGACGAGCGCAACTCCCAAACAAGTTAGCAATATTTGCATCGATACCAACTCCCAGTGGCTTGCGCTCAGGCTGGTAGTTAAAGTAACAATGTTGTGTTTATTACTTCCTCTGTCCGTGGATGGAAGCCCCAGCCAGATGGAAAGGTTGGACGGGACTTATTTTCTAGACTCCCTCTGAGTCAACGTAGCCTTGGATATTTTCGGGTTCAAACTGACGGAGAATCCGAGTCGCTTGGCGAGTGATTGTTTCGGAAGCTTTCACGACAATCAGATACTTTCCCGCATTAAGGCGATTTCGGTAAGGCAAGGCGTCACCACTTCCCAGCGCCAAGCCTACCCCACCCCCCGCAAACACGCTACCCATTGCACCAGAGGCAGCCCCTAAAAGTCCAGCAATCAGGTAATTGCCAATTGGTCCTGCCCAGGCAAAGGTGTCTAAACCCGTGGTGATGTTGAAAGCGATTCCAGCGAAAAATCCAAAGGGGATGAGCCAATAAGCCATCAGCTTTGATTGCTTTTTCGCTTGCTCATTGGGGTCAATTAAGCCAAATTCATCAGCGCTTTTGTATCCTCTGCCCAGGATACTAACTTTATTCATCGGTAAGCCTTCTTTCTCTAAAGCGGAGTAGGCGGCTTCTGCCTGGATGCGGTCGGGCAGGACGGCAACGAGATAATTCATACGATTCGTTAAATGCTGAGATAGCCTTAGTTAAAGCCTAGCAGTGCAGGGACAGCAAATCTTCTACCGTAATTAGGATGCACGTGTGCGAAGCGCGATGCTGACGCCTCGGCTGTGTTTTGTTTCCTTCCGCCATCGGCAAGAAGCACTTCGCCTACGCGAATGAAAGTTAAAAACTTTCAGCCAACCAGCCGTACAAAGACACCTGATACAGTTAAAATGACCTTCTGCCTGTGTTGTTCGTGGTGGCGAGTGATTAGACGCGATGCCTAAGCCAACTCCCATCAAGCAAGCTTGCTCCCAAGGTTTTACCGGCACGCGATCGCGTAATGCAAGGGAGCTATCCTGGCGAAGTGTATGCAGCGCAACGCGCGACTTGCGGTTTTGACCTTTTAGAAGTCGTGCGTGCGTGTCGTAATGGAATTTTTATTTAGACTCACCTGCCGATCATGTCCAAGGTTCTTGTTTCCGATCCCATAGACCAAGTTGGAATAGACATCCTCTCCCAGGTTGCTCAAGTTGACATTAAAACAGGTCTTTCTCCAGAAGAACTGGTGCGAATTATGCCAGAGTATGACGCTCTGATGATTCGTTCTGGAACCCAAGTCACCAAAGAGATTATTGAAGCTGGAACCCAGCTAAAAATCATTGGTCGTGCTGGAGTTGGCGTCGATAATGTCGATGTTCCAGCCGCCACCCGACAAGGTATTGTCGTCGTCAATTCCCCCGAAGGGAACACCATTGCAGCGGCAGAACACGCTTTGGCAATGATGCTATCGCTCTCCCGTTATATCCCCGAAGCCAATCAGTCGGTGAAAAGCAGTCAGTGGGATCGCAAGAGTTTTATCGGGGCTGAAGTTTACAAGAAAACGCTGGGTGTTGTCGGTTTGGGGAAAATTGGTTCTCATGTCGCCAGCGTTGGGAAAGCGATGGGGATGAAACTGCTGGCTTACGATCCCTTCATCTCGGTAGAACGGGCAGATGAACTGGGTTGTCGTCTGGTTGAACTGGATTTGCTATTTCAGGAATCAGACTACATTACCCTGCACATCCCCAAAACTCCAGAAACGACTCACCTGATTAACGCCGAAGCGATCGCTAAAATGAAACCCACGACTCGAATTATCAATTGTGCCCGTGGCGGCATTATTGATGAGACAGCCTTGGCGGAGGCATTGAAAGCTGGCAAAATTGCTGGGGCGGCGTTGGACGTTTTCGAGACAGAACCACTCGGCGAGTCAGACTTGCGATCGCTGGGGAAAAATCTCATCCTCACTCCCCACTTGGGAGCCTCTACAGCAGAAGCGCAGGTAAATGTCGCAATCGATGTTGCCGAGCAGATTCGGGACGTTCTGCTGGGGCTACCAGCGCGTTCAGCCGTGAATATTCCTGGACTGCGTCCTGACGTATTGGAAAAACTCAGACCTTATCTCCTCTTGGCGGAAACGCTGGGTCATTTGGTTGGGCAACTGGCTGGAGGACGCATTGAGTTGTTGAATATCAGCTTGCAGGGAGAATTGGCAACCAATCAAAGTCAGCCCCTCATCGTAGCAGCACTGAAAGGGCTGCTCTCTCAAGCGCTGAGAGAGCGAGTGAACTACGTGAATGCCAGTATTGAGGCAAAGGAGCGGGGAATTCGCGTGATTGAAACGCGGGATGCCTCGATTCGAGATTATTCGGGTTCGCTGCAACTGGCGGCTCGGGGTTCGTTAGGAGAACACTCGGTTACTGGCGCTCTGTTGGGCGATAACGAAATTCGGATCACCAGCATTGATGATTTTCCCATCAACGTCCCCCCCACCTCTAATATGCTGTTTACCCTGCACCGCGATATGCCCGGAATTATCGGGAATATTGGTTCCCTATTGGGCAGCTTTAATGTCAATATTGCCAGTATGCAGGTGGGTCGTAAAATCGTGCGCGGCGATGCAGTGATGGTGTTGAGCCTAGACGATCCCCTACCTGAGGGAATTTTGGCGGAAATTCTCAAGATTCCCGGCATTCGAGATGCCTATACGGTAACTTTATAAGTGCTGATGACGGAGGAATGAGGATTCAGTCCTCAGCCCTCCGCCCTCAGTCCTCAGTCCTGATGTATGGCAAACACCTGGTGGGAAATTCAAGTTCTCTGCGACCCAGCTTTAGAAGATTTAATCTTCTGGCGACTGGAAAAATTTGGCTGTCGCGGTACATCCATTGAGGTCAAAGGACACTCGTACCTGGTATGTGGTTACTTATCAACACTCCAAGCACAGTTATTGGATTTGGCGGCGCTGTCTCTATGGCTGCGCCAAGATGCGCTGAATGTGGGAATGCCGATGCCGGTGATGGATTGGCATTTAATTGATGAGGAGGATTGGGCGAGTAGCTGGAAGCAATACTGGCAACCTCAAGAAGTTGGCGATCGCTTATTAATCTATCCCGCCTGGTTGCCCCCTCCAGCGCAGTCGGAACGGCTTACCCTCCGCCTCGATCCCGGAGCCGCTTTTGGCACTGGAACCCATCAGACCACTCAGCTGTGTCTGGAAGCATTGGAAATGCGATTGGGTATGGGTACCCCTGATATCGTCGTGGCAGATATTGGCTGTGGTTCTGGAATTCTCTCTATTGCCGCAATGCTGTTAGGTGCCGACAAGGTTTATGCCGCAGATATCGATCCGATGGCGGTGCGAGCGACTCACAGCAACCGAGAACTCAACAAAATTAGCCCCGATCAGTTGATTGTGGAGCAAGGCAGTATCGATCGCTTGATGCAACTATTACATGAGCCGGTCGATGGCATTCTTTGCAATATTCTGGCGGAAGTAATTATCGACTTGATCCCGCAGATGACACAAATGGCTAAACCTAGCACTTGGGGGATTATTAGCGGCGTTCTGCTGGAACAAGCGAAACCCATTGCCGATACTTTAGAGCAACACGATTGGATTGTTGCCACCCTCTGGCGGCGTCAAGAGTGGTGCTGCTTTAATATCCGACGCTCCTAAATTAGGACTGAGGGGTCAGTCCTCAGTCCTACAGTCCTCAGCCCTCAATCTTCAAGCTGAGTGGACGACAGCCTGACAGAATCTGGTGCATATTCACAACTGCGCCAATAATCGCGATCGCGGGTGCCCCAAATTCAGTCGCCTCGACTTGCGCCACAATCGTGTTCAAGGTGCCGATCAGTTCTTCTTGTTCCGGTCGAGTTCCCCAGCGCACCAATGCTACCGGCGTCTCTGGGCTTAAGCCTGCTGTCTGAAGTTGTTCTGTAATGTAGGGTAAGTTGTGAACGCCCATGTAGATGACAATCGTTTCCGAACCGTGGGCGATCGCTTGCCAGTTCACTGCGGGTCGATACTTGCCGACGGATTCGTGTCCAGTAACAAATGTCACCGAGGAGCTATAAGCACGGTGAGTTAAAGGGATTCCGGCATAAGCAGGAGCGGCAATCCCAGATGTTACCCCCGGTACGACTTCCACTGGCACTCCTGCATTCACTAAGTCTTCCATCTCCTCACCGCCCCGACCAAACACAAAGGGATCGCCACCTTTGAGGCGCACCACGATTGCCGCAGTTTGGGCTTTTTCAATTAACAGTTGAGTCGTGTCTTCCTGCAACAGGGAATGACGCCCCATCCGCTTTCCCGCGTCAATTTTTTCGGCTTGGGGATTAATCATTGCCAAAATTTGGGGACTGACCAGAGCGTCGTAAACTACGACATCGGCACACTCCAACAGCCCTTTCCCTTTGAGGGTTAACAAACCAGGATCTCCCGGCCCTGCACCCACTAGATATACTTTACCCAAACACGTTCTCCTGTTTACCTGTGTGTTCTCTGTAAGTGTGAGGTTCATTGACTTCTCAAATCCCAAATTAAATCCGCTAATTCCGCGCTAGCGCCGATTGATTCAGCCATCTGGAGTTTTGCCGATGGAAACTGCTGGGATAATCGCTCAACTGTTTGAGCGATCGCATCCGTAATTCCCCCAGCAAATAGAAAATAAGGCAGGATAGCGATTTTTTCCTTGCCCGCCTCCACCAACGCTTTCACCCTGTCCTCTAGACTGGGTGGCACCGACCAGTAAGCTGGCACCGCGTCCAAAGTCCGTGCAATGGTCTCTACTGACTGATTTCCCCCAGCACGGCGGCTTCCGTGAGCTAAGAGAATCCGAGCGTCTGCGGTTATCGAAGCGAATTGACTGGCTAACAGACGGCTCAAGCCAAGGTGACTGCCTAAGTGAGGACGAATGTCAATTTTTAATTGAGAGCCAAACGCTGCTTGAGCGATCGCGACTTCCTCTGGGATATCCTCCATTACATGAACTCCCGCCAGGAGAAACAGCGGTAATATCTGAAGGCAGGGGTACTCAGATTGGTACTCAGATGCAACAGCACGATTCTGCTGCATAGACGCCACGCGATTCTGCTTCGCAGACGCTACGCGAACGCCAAATTGCCGGATTTGCTCGTGCAACGGTTGGGTTGCCAATTCTAGCACTGCTGTACCCACCAGTGGCTCTTGTAAAGACGTAAAATTTCGCGTCTCTAGCATCGGCGGTGCAGCCAAGCGGCGAACGGGTTGGGATGCCTGCATCCAGGCAATATCTGACCTCCACGCCTTCTCGGAGATCAGGGTTGCCAGCTGTTCTACAGCAGCTTGGGGGCGAGGGTCGCGGCTTCCGTGAGAGACCAGTAGATAGGCAGATGACTTGGGCAAGAGTGTAACTAAAAGCTTTTGAGCAGTTTCTTTATTCAATTTGATATCGTTTCCAGCAACAATTTCTGTATCAATCGTTTCCAATTGACAATTTATCCCGGTAGTTTACCCATTTGGGCACCGCTAATGGTTAAAGGATTTCTAATATTATTAATAACTTATTCATAAGAATAGAGCCACTGGGTTACACCTCCCAGTGACTCTATTGGTTCTAATTGATTTTTATCGCTGACTGTTAGAGCTTACTATTTAACTTCAGCAGCGGGATCGGCGACATACTTGAAATCTGGCTCCGAGTTCCAAGGACCGCGCTCATCTTTACCATTTGTAGACAAGTTAAAGTAAAGATTGACCGTTTCATCCGGCTGGATATTGCCAAAGAAAGGATCGGTCAATTTACCCAGCGAAGAAAGCGCATTCATGAACATCTTCGTATGGGAAATTTCGCGAGTTAGCAAATGTACCAAGGTGTCTTTCGTACCTTGATCGGGAGCCATTTTAATTAACTCCTCGTAGGTTTGACGTGCCCCAGCTTCAGCGGCAATATCTGCCCGCAGATCGCGCACAACATCTCCACCTTCATTGATATAGTTGGCTGTCCAAGCGCTTCCCTGGCTATCTAAAAAGTGTGGACCCATGCCGCGTACAGCAAAGAGCGTACTCCGGTAAGCTTCTGTTTGATCGACATTCTTGGTATGTGATTCAATCAGCTTGCCTACCATTTCTAGGTGGCTGAACTCTTCGATGGCAATATCTTGGAGCATATCCCGAATCCCAGGATTTTCGCAGTGGAATGACTGCACCCAATACTGTAAAGCAGCTGTTAATTCACCCGTTGCTCCTCCAAACTGCTCTAGCAGCAGTTGGGCATAACGTGGGTTAGGCTCTGTGATATTAACAGTATGAATCGTTTCTTTTTTATGGAAAAACACGAATGAATTCCTCCCCTCTATTTGCCGGATCGTTGAGTATTTACCGATTTTCCTTGTAAAGGAACTTTAAAAACCGATTGTTTTACCTTTACAAATCAAGGTATATGTCCATACTTTAGATCGGGTATCACATCTATTCCTGCCTCATCAGGTAGACTTAATTCGGGAATTTCTCTATAACCAGAGGAGGACACAAAAAACAAGATTTAAATTTAAGTTGAGCTAAGCTTTTAGCGAAAACCGTTCTAATGGCTCAACCGAGGATGAAAATAGCTGAGCGGGTAGCAAAAGCTAAGCGATGCTGCACTGTTCTAGTTTCCCAGCCATTGCGCTAGCATGACGCCACCATTCATAACCGCCTACCCACCGCCGCGATGGTAGGTGTCCGATGGGTGCCTTGTCGCTAAATTTCAAACCAGAGTCAGGGATATACGGGTTGTGGGTAGGCCAGCCAACGCGATCGCAAAAACTGCTATATTCTCCCCCAACCTGTTGCAAAATTTGCTTTTGTACACTGAAGCCAAAGCGCCCCTGGCTGTACTTTACCCATAACTGGTCAATTGTCCATAAATCCTCGCAAGGAAACTTTTGAATATCGCTGTTGAAGAGATAGCTATTGCTTGACTTGCCGACTACCGAACACATAAGTGCCCAGGTTTCCCCGTCAGCTTCTTTCCATTTCTTTTTGGCGAGTAAATCTCGCAATTTTTTATAGTCAACTCCGACCTCGGAATTCAAAGTAATACCACCACCCAATCGTTGAAATTGAGTTGAAATCCGGGGTGTAGGACTGGGTTTTAAATTCTGTTGTACTGCTTGCAAGGCAGAGGCACCGTCTGGGTAGCGATCTTTAATGTTATTTTCCAGCAGCTTATCTAAAATTTGACCCAGGCGATCGCTGACCTTTCTGTCCTTGGGCAAAAAATTGCGCCACGCCCACCCGTTATTCACAATGTCATACATATTCAGAGGCGGAACGCCAGTCAGCAAGTAAATACAAGTGACGCCCAGGCTGTAGAGGTCGCTGGAGGGCAGGGCTTTGCCCCGCGTTTGTTCGGGTGCCATATAATCGGGACTACCGATAATCGTGCCAGTGTGTAACAAAGCCGTATCTGTAAATAGCTTGGCAATCCCAAAATCGATCAAGATCAACTGACCTTCCCTTTCTCCTACGGAAGAGGAAGTTGAGGGGGTGCGGCGGATAATATTCGCTGGCTTAATATCTCGGTGAATCACCCGATGTTCGTGGATATATTGCAAAACTGGCAACAAATCCTGTAAAAATCCCCAAATCTCCGTTTCATTATAAATGTCCCCTCGCTGCAATTCCTGCGCTAGAGTGTGTCCGGAAATCAACTCCTGCACTAAATACAGCTGCTGTTGCTGTTCAAAGTGGGCGAATAGGGTGGGGATTTGCGGATGTTTCCCCAGTTCATTGAGGTGTAACGCTTCCTGACGAAATAAGGAAACGACCTTTCTAAAACTGGTTGGATCTTCCTGTGAGAAGCAGAGTTGCTTGACGACACAATTGGGTTTGGAGGGAATATGTTCATCCACCGCCAAAAAAGTTCTTCCCATACCGCCTTTGCCAATGGGTTTGACTGGGCGATAACGGTCTTTAAGCAATAACGCTTGCCCACAACACAGGCAAAATCTTTGGTCAGAAGGATTTTGGGGTCTTTGACATCCAGAGCTAACACAGTAGATCATGGCAGCAGCGATCGCCCTCCCTGTTGATTTCATCTCCAAGATATCCTCAATTGGAGA
This sequence comes from Coleofasciculus sp. FACHB-1120, assembly GCF_014698845.1. Classification (NCBI taxonomy): domain Bacteria; kingdom Bacillati; phylum Cyanobacteriota; class Cyanophyceae; order Coleofasciculales; family Coleofasciculaceae; genus Coleofasciculus; species Coleofasciculus sp. FACHB-1120. The sequence goes on from NZ_JACJTV010000002.1 coordinate 10,477, forward strand.
GATGACCCTAGGGCGTATCTATATATAGTGCTGAATAAACTTGTCAACTGACGGTGTTACCCGTTTCTCAGCACTCTTTCTCAGCACTAAGATGTGCGATCGCGCGACGTAAATATTCGCCGCCAACCAAATTATTGCTTCTGTGCTTGGTAAATATAGACATTGTCGAAGGCTCCCACCGACTCAAAATGATAAGAAGGCAAGAACGAACTAACCGACAAATCAGTGCGGTAAATGCTAAAGAAGATAAAATTTTGCCGCTCTGTCGTTTCAGCAATCAGCTTCTTCACTTGCGGGCTTCCTGTCTCGACTAATAAACTGCATTGACGCTTCAAAAAATTCTCGAAATTCTCTGGGGCTTTTTCACAAACATTGTCTTTGATGTACACCGTTAGTTGCTGTAAGGCAAATTCTTCGTACTCTTCCTGAGTGGGATTTGTCAGCGCCATCGCTACGCCCAGTCCAGCTAAGGCGATTCCGGCAATCGTTGTAATAATCTGTAAACCCTTCATGGGATGTTAAAACCATTCTTGTGTAGCCTTTGACTACGGCGATCGCCGTCTGAGTTCCAGGTTAATTGATGAAAGACTGGATCAACTGGCAAACAGAATGCTATATTAAAAATCTGAAATGGCGAGCGTAGCCAAGTGGTTAAGGCAGTGGATTGTGATTCCACCACTCGGGGGTTCAAGTCCCCTCGTTCGCCCTGGCTCTTGTATAGACGTAAATCATCCGTCTCTCAAAAGTCATGACTTTTGGGTGCGACTACTACAAACAAAAACCCCTCACCAGCAGCAGCCACCGAATCCGGCTGTAACTCTGGGAGGGGTTATTAATATTGTTGTGGATGATTGTGGCGCACACTACTTGAGGGAAACAGCCTTTACATCAACTGTGTCTGAATTGGAAGTTGACCCAACACCTGCAACATCCGCTTCAGAGACCACTTGCTCATCACGAGACTTGAGGCGCTGAGATAGCATTTGGGAAACTTCAGCAACCAGCAGCGTCAAAATCACACCATCGTCAATCCATCCGATGATGGGTATGAAATCCGGGGCAATATCAATCGGGCTGAAAAGATAAAGTAATGACCCTAGAATCACCCACCAACGATACTTGGGATTACGGATCGAGTTGCGATACCAGTTGTAAATTGATTGGATTGAAAAATTATTCATTATTGAATCCTCTAGCTATTTTTAATATTGACAAATCTACCAGCATTATGTAGGTGTGGATATCCACCCGAAGTTTGACTAGAAGATTCGACAATAGCGAGAGAACCTCGTACTTTAGTTCAGTCTGAATGACAATGCTTGTCTAAAATTGGAATGGCTTCAAGTTGTTAAAGAAAATTAAAAGCTTGGGGAGTGTAGGAGGAAACAATCGACCGTGACTTTTCCAGAACTGATTGAGAAGGGTGGGCCTGTAATGTGGCCTCTGCTAGCTTTATCGCTGCTGTCTTTGGGCACTATTTTTGAGCGCTTGTGGTTTTGGGCAAGAATCTTGACCAAAGAAAGAGAAACTGTAAATCGCGTGCTGGAAGCAGCAACTCGCAACTGGGAAGTTGCCACTGAGATTGCTCACCAATCTAGAAAACAGCCGATAGGGCGTTATCTGTATGCTCCCTTACGACTCTCTAATGCCGATCCAGAATTGTTTAGGCTGGCACTGGAGGCAGCCGCAGACGAAGAATTAGCTTCGATGCGCCAAGGCGACAAAATTTTAGAAGCAGTGATTGCCCTCGGTCCTCTACTAGGATTGTTGGGAACCGTGTTGGGATTGATCAGATCCCTGAGTGGGATTCGCCTCGGCGATCTCGGAACGTCTTCAACCGCTGGAGTGACTTTAGGGATTAGCGAATCTCTGATCAGTACGGCGGCTGGGCTGATAGTAGCAATTACCAGCCTTGTCTTCTATCGGCTGTTTCAAGGTTTTTTGTTTAACCAAGTCAAAATTTTCCGTAAAGCGGGAAATGAGCTGGAGTTAATGTACCGGCAGGAATGGCCCAAACTTGGTATCGATCGTCATCCGCTGAAGGCGAAAGTAGAAACTTCAGATACGGCTGAATCCTAGAAGCCATTCGTGATTGGTCATTCGTCATGGGTTATTAGTCAGGAGCGAAGAATTAGGGACTAAGGACTCATGACTTTTTAAATTCCCCTGTTGTTTAAACTTATGAAGATTAACTTGGATACTCCGGGTGATGACGCCCGAATTGAGATTATTCCCCTGATTGATGTCATCTTCTGTATCCTGACGTTCTTTCTGTTGGCAGCTTTGCAACTCACTCGTCAGCAAGCAATCAGTGTGGATTTGCCCAAAGCTAGTAGCGGCACTCCGCAGATGCGAGAGATGTTGATGGTGAGTTTGGATGATTTTGGTCAAATTTACGTGGAGCAACAGCAGATTAATTCAAAAGATCAGCTGACTCAATCTTTGCAGAATTACCGCTCGACAAATCCAAATGGATTGATGGTGCTGTATGCTTCTCGGACTGCAAGTTACAACGATGTCATCCAGGTTTTGGATTTGCTGCGAGATGTGGGAGGCGATCGCGTATCTTTAGCGACTCTACCCGGTTCTGGTGCGGCGGCTGGCTCTAATACGCAGGTTCCTACGGCTCCTACTCCCGGTTTAGCTCCCTATTCCGGCAATGCTCCTATCCAACCATATAATCCTTATGCGCCACCCAGTCCATCAGCCAACCCATACAATTTGGGTCAGCCGCAATTGCCGGTGACTCCAGGACAACCAGAGATTAATCCCACGATTCCCGGTACGATACCCGCAACACCGGCTGTTCCTGCTCCCCAAAGGACTGATTCTGCTCCCAAGAGGTAGAGATGATTCTGCCAATTTACAGAGGTCGAGGCGCGATTGTTCGTTTAATGTGAGATCGTCAAAAGATTTTTTCACGCCTCAACTTCTGGATAGGGGGTTTATAAATATGGATTTAATTGATGTGCTGATTACCTGGTTGGTAACAGCTGCTAGTTTGTTGATTATTAGCAAGTTACCACTCGGAGTTGAAATTGATAACCCAGGAATAGGCTATATTTCGGCAGCCGTTTTTGGTGTTTTAAATGCAGCGATTAGCTTTGTATTTTTTACCTTGCCGAATACATTAACGTTTGGCATCTACGGATTTTTTGCAAAGCTCCTGACTTTGGGTTTATTCTCTTTTACCCTCAATGTCATTGCACTGACATTAGCCGCTAGATTAATTACTGGTTTTCGTTTGGAAAAAGGGATTTGGAGTGCTGTTATCGGTGCGATCGCTCTCGCCGCTGTCAGCAGCTTTATTACCAGTGTCGTGATTGGTCAGCCAACAGCAATTGCGTAAAGAGTCGATCGAGGTGTAGGCATCAATTAGCGTAAAATAACCTTAAAATAACCTTAAAAGCCCGTTTTCTGATAGAAAACGGGCTTTTTGCTTGCTCAGTTTTTCGGCTGGAGATCCCTCATCGCTCCCTTGTTCCAGGGAGCGATGAAAAAGTTGCAAGAACTTTAAGCGGGAACTTGAATTTTTTGGCTACCGGCAAGTCCAAAAGCGGCGTGGATAGCTTGTAAGGCGGTGACGCCCTGATTTTCTGCTACAACGCAGCTGATTTTTATTTCAGAAGTTGTAATCATCTGAATATTGATTTGGTGTTGGGAGAGCGCTTCAAACATTTGGGCGGCGATACCGGGTTGCCCGACCATACCGGAACCGACGATACTTACTTTAGCGATCGCTGTATCCACCAAAACTTCGCCGCAGCCTAAAGATGGTGCGAGTTTTTCGAGTGCTGATTTCGCTTCTGCTGCATCTGCTTGGGCGACGGTGAAGGCAATATCGCGGGTCGCGATCCCATTCACCACGCGACAGCGTTGGGATTGGATAATCATATCCACGCTGACATTTTTCTCAGCTAAGAGTCCAAACACTTGAGCTGCCATCCCTGGACGATCGGGGATATGACGAATGGCGAGACGCGCTTGATTGAAATCGAGGGCAACACCCCGCACTGGGGGAGCGGAGTGCTGAGGATGGAGAACTGAGGACTGAGTAGAAATTCGGCTTTGTTCTGCCAAACTACTTTCGATGATTCTGTTTTGGTGGAGAGGGGAATTGTTCACCTCAAAGGTTTGACACAACAGAGCGATCGCGCGATCGCAATCATCCGCATCAATGACGCAACTAACTTTCACCTCCGAGGTGGAAATCATCTGAATATTGATTCCAGCACTAGAAAGGGTGGCGAACATCTGCGCCGCCACACCCGGACGCCCAATCATTCCCGCACCCGCGATGGAAACTTTGGCAATTTGCCTGTCTACCATCACCTCGGCTTCTCCCTGTTCCGGGTTATTTTGGTTGCGGAGGGCGGGCGCGATCGCTGCGGCTACAGCTTCCGCCCGATTGATGACGTTTTTGCTAACTGTAAATGCAATATCGTTCGTATTGCCTTCGTGAATCGACTGGATAATTAGGTCGATATCTAAGGCTTGATGGGCAATTTCACCAAATAGCCGCGCCGCCACGCCGGGGCGATCGGGTACCCGCAGCAGCGCTATTTTCGCTTGGTCGGTGTCAAATTCTACCCCATCCACAGGACGGGCAATTTCTAAATCTTGGAGCGATCGCGGCTTGGGCATTGGAGAAATGACCCTAGTCCCCGGATCGTCCGTCCAGCTAGAACGCACCACCAACTCTACGCCATAATTCCGGGCAATTTCCACCGCGCGAGGATGCAGCACCTTTGCCCCTAAGCTGGCTAACTCAAGCATCTCATCAGAGGTAATCTCCCCCATCAGCTGGGCTTCTGGCACTAACCGGGGATCGGTCGTAAAAATTCCTGGCACATCGGTGTAGATTTCGCAACAGCTTGCTCGTAAAGCTGCCGCCAGTGCTACCGCCGAAGTATCGGAACCGCCGCGTCCCAAGGTGGTAATTTCCAAATCTTCGGTGCTGGTGATGCCTTGGAAACCCGCCACCACAACCACCTTACCAGCGTCTAAGTGACGTTCCACCCGATGTGTCTGGATATGCAGAATCCGGGCGCGGGTGTGTTCGGCTTCGGTAACAATTCCGACCTGTGCCCCGGTGAGAGACACCGCTGGCTGTCCCAATTCCTGCAATGCCATACTCAGCAAGGCGATTGAGACTTGCTCGCCAGTCGAGAGCAGCATATCCATTTCCCGACGAGAGGGATTTGTAGAGATTTGGTTGGCTAATTTCACCAATCCATCAGTCGTCTTCCCCATTGCCGAAACTACGACAACCAGCGAGTTGCCCATCTGGGCTGTTTTTAAAACCCGCTGAGCGACTGCCTGAATGCGTTCCACCGAACCAACTGAAGTGCCACCGTATTTCTGGACTATTAGTGCCATAATTCTCTCACCAATCCTGCCTAGGGATATACCCACATTGCCTTAGCCTGTGGCTACACAAACCAAGCCTGCCTAAGCTCGTAACCGCACTAAAGGTGCGACAGGCTGACACGGCAAGGCATTTTATCTTCTTTTAACCTAATTAAATTATCAGACTTGCCGGGACAAAACCGGCTGACTTTAGGTTGTGTTGATTGATTATCGTCAAACATCTATCGCAGGTAGTGTGGGGATAGAGCGAAGGGCTTGCGGATTTTCAAGAATGATGCGATCGCTAACTCCTCCCTGACAAAGCTAAGATCCAAACAGCGAATGCCACAGAAAGTCACCATGCTAGACTACAACCCGTTGGATAAACTGCCGTCTAGTGCAGAATTGCCTGACTCTGACGATACCCCTGTGGACAATGAAATACAAACTATCATTCTCAATTAACCAGACACCAGTTACCATTGATTGTAGTGCATATGTAGTACAATATAATTTTGGTGATAATTAAAGTAAATTTAATGTTTACTCGTTTTGAAAAATTGCCCATACGGGTATCAGAGTTGAAAACTTGCTTCTACTGTGGAGATTCGCTACCAGCCACAGAAAAAGAACATATTTTTAATTCATCTTGGGGTGGCTCACACAAAACGGGAGACTTGATATGTAATGAGTGTAATAATAGCTTTTCAAGACAAATAGACTCAGCTTTTTCTGTTTATGTAGAGGCTGTAATGAATGCTTGGTCATTTAAAGGGGAACGTCATAAAGATGTACCAAAAATTATCTTAGGAGGAGATTATTTTTTAGATAAAGGAGCGATACTTAAGCTTCAAAAGGCAATCATTGAAGATGAACTTCAGCCCGATGGAACGATTGAGAAATATTTCGTTTTTAACTCTAAAAGTCAAGCCAAACGTTGGATAGAAGAAGGCGGTATGGCTAGTTGGCTAGGAAGATTACCATCAGTAGAGGAACAGAAATATTTCAAGGAATTAATAAAGCAGGCAACTCCAAATGTCTTAGATGCTAAGCCTCAGAAATTTTCTGCTGGGCTGAATTTTCGGGAACAGTATCGTTCATCTGCTCATACAATTTTCAAGTGCCTAAAATTCTATTTACCAGAGTGGATTTCTAGTGATTTGACTAAACCTGTTCAACAATTTGCACGATATGACCAAGGTGATTGGAGGTTTTTTGCAGTCAATGTTGAGCAAATTATTTCTATAGCTGAACAGGCGGCAAGCATCTTTAAATTAGGTGTTTACCATAACTCAGTAGAGGTTTACTGGTGTTCTCATTTAAAGATGGTCATTGGTGTGCTAACTATCCTTCATCGAGTCAGAAGGACAGTTATCATTGCTCAAAACTATTGTGGGCCAGATGCCATATTATATGTTGCTGAAGATACATATGGTTCTAAAAAACCTCCTCAAGCACTGTTTGCTGAATTTGACTCAAAGAAATTCTCTCTACCATTATTAGGCGTGCAATATTTTGCATCTCTCCCTAAAATGGAGCAGTTCTTTGATAATGAGCTTAGAGTTCTTATGACACGTTATTATCCGATTGACGCTATTACGGCTCGTTTAATTGAAGGAATCAAAGCACTTAACGATAAAACTCCTCGAATCAATGAAACAGCGATTGAAGAGTATGTGAACTTGTTTGTGGAATTTATCTCGAATTTAAGCAAAATTTTAGGAGTGCCTATAGATTCAGATAGGGCACGTACCAAGCTTTTTGAATATGGTTTTTCAAGTTTAGCAAATCAGTATATAGGTAGGGCTTGTACAGATTTGGATGTTACTGATCTGATGGTAAAAGCGCTTGACCATGTTATGAAAGATTGCAACTTAGATACGCCCTAAGAAAGTGCGATCGCTATTTAGAAATAGTTATCCCAATTTTAGAAAATCGAACGATTCTTTTAGCGCCTACTAGCGATCGCGCTTGTTTGGTCGTTGTCATTGTTTCCTCTTGGCTCCACAACAACTGGACAGCAATTAATATCGATACGATTAGACATCGTAATTGCAATAGGGAGTGTCAAGAGGAGCTGCCTTAGGGTGGCAGGACATTTTAGACAGAGCGACAGCTTTTAAAATTCACCAGGCTATTCCCAACTCCCAACTTGTTTTCTTCTTTTGTATGAATCATTACCGCCTTCTGACAGACTTGATATGAATGAATACGTACCTAAAATCGAGGACAATTAGCGATGTTAAAGGGTGAACGAGTAACGCTACGGGGTATACGGCGGGACGATCTGCCGAAACTGTGCGAGTTTAACAATGATTTAGCCGTTGAATTGGCGGGTGGAGGCGATCCGCCGATCCCCCAATCCCTGGAACGGCTACAAGCAGAGTTCGATCAAAATGCCGCTAAAGGTGGACGAGATGGCACCTGGTTTGCGATCGAGGCAGATGGCAAGTTCATTGGACAGTGCGGCTTAGTTGGTTTTGATATATTTCAGGGGGTGGCGCGTGTCTGCGAATTAGGCATTGCAATTGGGGATAAGGAATATTGGGGACGTGGCTACGGTCGTGAAGCGATCGCATTGCTGCTGAATTATGCGTTTCGATACTGGAATCTACATCGAGTTTGGTTAAGGACAAACTCAAGGAATGAACGCGCGATTCGCTGTTATCAATCCTGTGGATTTGTAGAAGAAGGTCGTCTCCGGGGTCACGAGTGGTATGACGGCAGCTACATTGATACGCTGTGCATGGGAATATTGCGCGAGGAGTGGGAGCAGATTAAGAAACAAGACTGATTGCATCTAACGCAACTCCCCATTTGACAATTCTTTGAAAACGCTTGCAGCAAATTGCCCTTGAGAACGTTGCTTGGGCGAAGATAGGTTTATGAGTAAACCTATCAAAAGCCCGCCTGGACGCCCACGTAGCGAAAAATCTCATCAAGCAATTCTACAAGCAACTCTTGAGCTGCTAGCAGAAATGGGATATCAAGCTATGAGCATCGAAGCGATCGCTACACGCGCTAAAGTGGGCAAAACTACCATTTATCGGCGGTACAGTTCTAAAGAAGAATTGGTTGCAGACGCGATTGAAAGCCTCAGAGAGGAAATATTGATACTAGACACAGGCAGCCTCTGGGGAGATATTGATATCCTCATTGAGAATGCAGCGAAAATGGTACTCAGCCCATTAGGTCGTCAAACTGTTGCCCTAATTATTAGTACAGCGTCTAGCAGTCCGACTTTTGCCCAGGTCTACTGGAAAAAATATCTACAACCGCGACGCCAAGCCTTTGGAGCTGTGCTGGAACGTGCTAAGGCTAGAAATGAAATCCACACAGATATAGAACCCGATTTAGTCTTCGACCTGATGAGCGGAGCAATGTTATATGCGATGGTCTTTCAACCCACTGATGAGACATTTGAGGCATATATTCGTCGTGCTTTGGAGCTTTGTCTCAAAGGTAATACTGTCTAAAATCGCATCGAGGCAGGTGTTCTGTATCGGTTAAGCTTTTCTGGAAGTTGCTCGACTTGCCTGGTATCTCTACGACACCAACCATAGATTGACCACAAGAGCCACTGATTTTAATAAATCTGCTCGCTACGATTTCCGATTGCGATCGCATTATAATCTTCTGTATTTTTCGGATTTAATTCTCGCTTGCTAATTTTTGTCGTAACTCCCGAATCGCAACGCTAGTACTGCGCTCGGAGGCAATTCGGAAACACTCGGTGATGAGTGCTAAAACATTCATATTGGGGAAATAGCGGCTGCTGGTTGCAACAGTGTAGCGATCGCTTTCCAAGCTGTAAATCTTAAGCTGGTTCTTTTTATATAACCAAACTTCCGGCACTCGATAGGGGAGGTAGTCGTTTACATCCGTGTAGCTGGTTACATCTATCTCAATGACTAAATCGGGGGATGGCTCTATTTCCCAATTGATGCGGTCTTTGCCTGCAACTGCTGCCCAGTTATCGATATAGAAGCAGTAATCGGGTTCAATGCCGCTAATCTCTGGAAGTTCCATCGTAATCGGGGTAAATGCCTCGTAGTCCCGCCCCAAATGATCCAATAAAACTTTGACCACATCAGCAATCACATTTGCTTCTCGTCCGTGTCGGGGTAGCGGTGACATTAACAGAATCTCTCCGGGTCGATACTTGATGCGCGGTATTGAGCGATCGCCTAGTTGCTGAGTTAGTGCTTGATAGTCTTGCCAACTACCGGGTAGCCGCACCACAGATCCTGGGGGTAGCTGGATTTTTTCGGGTGTGATAATTGCAAACATTAAACTTACACCTCCACCTACACTGTAATCCTTGTCTTGCACCGCATCAGCCTGTTACAGCATCACAAAAAATTTCTGCCCCAAAAAAAGTATGGCGTTCTGATTAAAAGGCTGATTAATCCTTTCCTAAACTCATAAACAGGACTTACGCAGTTGATATCCCCGAACCCCCTTAAAAAGGAGGCTATATAGTTCCCCCCTTTTTAAGGGGATCAAGGTTTCAGGCTTCAAGTGCGTAAGTCCTGATAAAAATTGATGTGGGGAAATTTTTGGAAAACGCTCTGGAAGCAATGAATCGGTAATTTAGGCAATGTGAATATTCGAGTTTAGAGTAACAAGGCAAGTCAAAAGGGCGATCGCGTCTTTTTTCATCCTCAACGCGAACTGACAAGTCAGCGCTTCGCTATCGCGCCATTCCCAAGCATCGGCTTAAACGTGTGCTGAATACCTCTTATGGCTGACTTTCCAGGCACAACAATCTACCTGTAGCCGTCGCTACGCCTGTTTCGATCCTGGCACACTAAGCTAATATGAACATCTGTAACGGAAGCATCGGCAGTTGGTAAAGAAATGTTAGTTCAACCGTAGCCACGGGCAACATAAAACAAAGGATGTCAATTTTATGGTAGAAGCAGTGGAAAATCAGTCTCCTCACCATGTTGTGATTGTCGGTGGCGGCTTTGGCGGACTTTATGCTGCCAAAGCATTGAGCGGCGCACCTGTCCATGTAACCCTGGTTGATAAACGTAACTTTCATTTGTTCCAGCCACTCCTTTACCAAGTCGCCACTGGAACGCTATCCCCAGCAGATATTTCATCACCTCTGCGTGCGGTACTCAGCGAAAGCAAAAATACCAAAGTGCTGATGGGAGAGGTGAAGGATCTCGATCCACAACAGCGAAAAGTTATCCTCGCTGGTGAAGAACTGATCTACGACACATTAATCGTTGCTACAGGTGTGAGCCATTTTTACTTTGGCAATGACCAATGGGAAACTGTAGCACCCGGATTGAAAACCGTTGAAGATGCGCTAGAAATGCGGCGTCGTATTTTTATGGCGTTTGAAGCAGCAGAAAAGGAAACCGATCCCGAAAAACGGCGTGCCTGGTTAACCTTTGTTATCGTTGGCGGAGGGCCGACGGGGGTAGAATTAGCGGGAGCGATCGCAGAACTCGCTTACAGCACCCTCAAGCGAGATTTCCGTAACATTGACACCGCTGAAGCCAAAATTTTGTTGCTGGAAGGGATGGATCGCATCCTACCTCCCTACACACCAGAGTTATCTGCAAAAGCAGAAGCCTCTCTTCAACGCTTAGGCGTCACTGTGCAGACAAAGACGCTGGTGACAAATATTGCAGAGAATATTATCACTACAAAACAAGGCGATAAAATCGAACAAATTCCAGCGAGAACAACCTTATGGGCAGCTGGAATCAAAGCTTCACCAATGGGAAAAGTTCTGGCAGAACGCACTGGCGCTGCAATCGACAGGGTGGGGCGGGTTGTCGTGGAATCTGACCTGAGTATATCAGGTCATCCTAATATCTTTGTGGTAGGTGACTTAGCAAGTTTTTCTCATCAAAATGAGAAACCATTACCGGGTGTTGCACCCGTGGCAATGCAGGAAGGGGAATATGTTGCCAACCTGATCAAACAGCGGATTGCCGGTTACAGTATGGCACCCTTCCAGTATCTTGACCGAGGAAGTATGGCTGTTATCGGGCGGAATGCTGCGGTAGTAGATTTGGGCTATGTGAAGTTTTCCGGTTTGCTCGCTTGGCTTACCTGGGTATTTGTTCACATCTACTTCTTAATTGAGTTTGATAATAAACTTATCGTCATGCTCCAGTGGGGTTGGAACTATTGGACTCGCAAACGTGGGGCAAGATTGATTACCGGCGACGAGGTAATTGGAAAGGTAGGAGTTGATGCTAACGGCGATTATTACGTGCCGCTGAAGAGTAAAGAAACGGTGGAAGTGTAGCTGAAAAAGTTTAAACGCAAAAGAACGCAGAGGAAATCGCAAAGGTTCGCCAAGACGTATCTTTCCTCTGCAAACCTTTGCATAAGTCTTAGTGTATCTTTGCGTTTAAAAAGACGAAATTAACTTTAAATTCGTCGATGAACTTGGGTAGCAGTGGCTTGGTCGGTGGGTACTAAAAGTATTTGACTGATATTAACGTGAGCGGGTCTAGTGACGCAGAAAAATATGACATCCGCAATATCTTCTGGTGTTAAAGGCGTTAAACCTTGGTAAACTTTTTGAGCGCGATCGCTATCCCCATGAAATCGCACTTGACTAAATTCCGTTTCAACTAGCCCTGGATCGACTGAAGTGACTCGCACGGGCGTTCCCAACAGGTCTTGCTTTAAACCTTCAGAAATCGATTTTACGGCGGCTTTAGAAGCACAGTAGACGTTACCACCGGGATAGGTTTGATGACCGGCAATGGAGCCAAGATTCACTACATGACCTTTATCCCGCTTTACCATTCCTGGCACTAGAAACCGGGTGCAATAAAGTAAGCCTTTGATATTAGTATCAAGCATTTCTTCCCAGTCTTGAATATTGCCTTCGTGGAGTTTATTTAACCCACGACTAAGACCGGCATTGTTAATTAAAATATCTACATCCGACCAAGCATCTGGCAGAGAAGAAAAGGCGGATTCAACAGAAGCGCGATCGCGTACATCTAGTGCTAACAGATGCAACTGGCAAGAAAATTCCTTTCTGAGTTCATCTGCGAGTTCCTGCAACCGCTCTTGGCGTCGAGCCACTAAAATCAGTTTGGCACCCGCTTGGGCAAATAGCTTGGCACAAGCAGCGCCAATTCCACTACTTGCGCCAGTAATTACAACAATTTTGTCTTTGATAGAAATCATTCGTTTTAACTAATTTTATAGCAATTCTAAGTAATTCGTAAAACCCTATTCTTTTTTTATTCGCGTTCTTTATGCCCTGTAAAAATCTTCCTTGCAAATCAAACAAGATTTCTAAAAATTCCGAAGATTGAGTTTTGAATTTTCAATTTAGTAAAAAACTCAAAACTCAAAACTCAAAACTATTTGGAAGGGCGACCGCCTTCTACAACCCGCAGGCGCTGAGTAACGGTTGTCATGCCTTGTTCGCGGATTACAACCGTTGATACCCAATAATTCCCTTTTGTTAGGGGGGCACGACCTACCTTAAAAATTCCACCCGATGACAGTAACTCCAGATCCACCGGGGCGGGTTTGGCAAAGCGATCGCCCCGCACGGGTTCTTCCACTGCTGCTCCCAACATTAAATCGTCGCCTAGGGGTTCTTGGACGACCGCATCAAGGCTATAGGATTGACCAATACGAACCTCTTCCGGTAACTGCATGTCCACCGTGGGAGGCTTTACACCTGCGGTCGTCTGAGTGCGTTCTCCCAGAATCTCCTGCTGGACAATTTTTTGACTTTGAAAGCGCTGACGCGATCGCAAAGCGGACTCAAACTTCATATCTTTGCCATCGATTCGCTGGGTGCCAGTAATCTGAGTCACCGTCTCCGCAACCAGAGCATCGCCTTCCTTTTCCCAAGATTTGAGTTCTGTACGATAACTCAGATTTGGGTAGCGCTTCCAGAGTTGAGTTAAAGCCTGTTGCAGACTCTGACGATTTAAGCCATCAGAGTGGGTAAAATTCTGGCTATAGAACTGCATCACCGTATTGACATCCTGACGATTGGCCGCCGCATCAATTTGCGTGAGAGAATTTTTTAGCTCGGCGGGTGCTGTTTCTGGACTCGCTGCCCGAACAGTGTTTGGATGAAGCAGGGACGTAAGAATTATAAAGGCAAAAATTTTCGACTTTTGCTTGATGAGAGACTGGAACAAGCTGATAGACGGAGTTATCTGGTTACGCATCACAGACGTGTTTGAATAATTGGATAAAGGAAACCGTGTCGAGCAACAGACGTGCTAAAGAGTAGAAATCCTGGATGCTCTATTGGCTAATTTATAACTGATTTTTAATCTTATCCGAGCCAGGACAGCCAGTAGGAGATAGAAACTTTGGCAAATGAACCGAAACGATTGTTAATTGCGGCGAGTGGTACTGGGGGACATTTATTTCCCGCGATCGCGCTAGCAGAGAAACTGCCAGACTATGAAATTGAGTGGCTAGGTGTCCCGAATCGCCTGGAAACTAAGTTGGTACCGGCTCAATATCCCCTCAACACCGTTGAGGTGGAAGGATTTCAACAAGGGTTTGGGCTGGGGACATTGGGCATTTTGCTGCGACTGACGGGTTCCATCCGGCAGGTACGCCAGCTACTTAAAGACAAGAATTTTCAGGGTGTATTCAGCACTGGGGGTTACATTGCCGCACCGACGATTATTGCCGCGCGGTCAATTGGAATCCCCGTGATTATGCACGAATCCAACGCCCTCCCCGGCAAAGTGACTCGCTGGTTGAGTCCGTGGTGTAATACCGTGGCGCTGGGGTTTGAATATGGAGCGCATTACCTACCCCGCGCTGGAACCGCCTACACTGGCACTCCAGTTCGCGCTCAGTTTCGCACCTCCCAAAAGCTGGAGTTGCCGATTCCTGAAGATGTCCCCTTGATTGCAGTCGTCGGTGGCTCTCAGGGCGCTGTTGCCGTTAATCAAATCGTCCGCGAGTGCGCCCCAGCCTGGTTGAATGCTGGTGCCTGGATTGTCCATCTGACGGGTGATAATGACCCTGATGCCCAAAGTTTCCAGCATCCTCAGTATTTTTCCATGCCGTTTTATGACAATATGGCGGCACTTTTGCAACGGACGAACCTGGCAATTAGCCGTGCTGGTGCTGGGACATTAACCGAACTTGCGGTTACGCAAACTCCAGCGATTCTCATTCCCTATCCCTTCGCCGCTGAAGATCATCAAGTCTACAATGGGGCAATATTTAACTCAGCGGGTGCTGGTTTGGTATTCCGGCAGTCAGAACTGACGCCTCAGTTACTAGAAAGTAAGGTATTGAATTTATTGCAGTCGCCCGAACAGCTACAACAAATGGCTCAAAAAGCTGCTACGCTAGCAGTTCCTGACAGTGCCGAACGTTTAGCCGATCTCGTGCGCCGAACGCTGTAGCCAAAAGGCTTTCAGTCACAAAGCCTTCGGATGAAAAATGAGGGTTTATCCACAAATTGGAACAGCCAATGTAACGCCAGTAATTGTTAGTTTTGAGGAGGGGCAACTTTAAGAGATTGCCCGTACAGTTGTTCCTCACAAACCATGAAACTCAAAATCGCAACAGCTATACTCCTTGCCACCATTGGCTTTGTGGCTCCGGCTAAAGCGCAAGATCCTGAACCGATCACCCCAACAACACCCTCATCTCCAGCGCAACCAACTTCAGAGCCAGTTTTGGAAGCCTGCGCCCAAGACCAAGCCGATACTTTACCCAATCCTTTCTCCGATGTGCCATCGAATCACTGGGCTTTCAAAGCGGTTCTAAGTATGTATTATTGTGGCGCTTATCGAGGGTCAAGTTCACCTGAGAGGGTTAAACCATTTCTGCAACAACAGATTCCTGAACAAAGTAGCAACCCGCCTGAAACCAGAGTAGACGTTCCTCGGACTTAGGAGGATTTTGTGTAGAAGTAAGGATGCGATCACTCTCAGAAAAGCGCCGAGAGCGATCGCATCCTTCCGATAGTCAATAACCTAGTCTATACCCGCCTGCAACATAATTTTGCGATGTACAAGTGAGGTCAGTTGACAATGACTCAAGAACTCACCGACTTAAGAGCTTCCATTCTGGAAGGAAGATACGAAGATGCTTTGTCCCTCGTGGATGATTTGGAAGGGATGAGTAAAAAAGCTATCTTGCAGAATATCGAGAATTTTCTCAGTAGAATGCTGGTTCACTTGATAAAAAATCAAATTGAGCAGCGTTTAACTAATTCTTGGGCAGCTTCTATTCGAGATTCGCTTCTTAAGATTCAAGCTTTGAATATTAAAGAAAATAAAACTTCTTTCTATATTAATCGGGATGAATGGGAATCTTATCTGGAAACCTCTTTTGAAGATGCTATGTTCGCGGCAAGCGTGGAAGTTTTAAATGGGAGTTATACCCCATTCCAACTGCAAGAAATGGTAGACGGAACAGAGATAATTGTCTCAGCAAATAAACTTCTGGGTTTGACCTATTCCCATTCAGCCAAGGCACTGCGCGACGTTATTAGTGAGGAATTGAGTAAATTACCAGGCGGGGAAGAGTGGAAATTAGGAAGATAAAGTAAGTTTGTTTCGGTTAGGATGCAGTAATGACACTGCTATCTTTAAGAAACAAGTCTTGCCACTGGCGCAAGAATGCGATCGCGCCATCCTCACTAACCTTTTTTCGCTTTCTCCTTCGTCCTCTACAGTTTGTTTCCAAGTTAAACCGTGAATTCGTGAATTCTCCCCATTCAATCTCTCTCGAAGTTCAAGAAACAGGCAGTCGTATTGACCGCTATCTTTCCCAACAACTACCAGATTTATCCCGTTCGCGCGTCCAGAAACTAATTGAAGAAGGAAACGTGCTGCTGAACGGCACCGTCTGCACGTCCAAGAAAGCAACCATGCAAATGGGCGATCGCCTATCTTTAACGATTCCAGAAGTGCGATCGCTAGACCTGCAACCAGAAGAAATCCCTTTAGATGTTCTTTATGAAGATGATTCCCTGATTATCATCAACAAACCGGCGGGTTTAGTCGTTCACCCAGCCGCAGGACACGAAGCAGGCACTCTCGTCAACGCTCTTTTAGCCCACTGTCCTCTCGCGGAAATTGGCGGGGTGCAACGTCCGGGAATTGTCCATCGGCTTGACAAAGATACGACGGGGGCAATGGTTGTTGCTAAAACCGACCAAGCCCATCAACACTTGCAAGCTCAACTAAAAGCTAAAACCGCACGCCGGGAATATCTGGGCGTCGTCTACGGTTCTCCCCGCGCTGACAGCGGCACGATTGACCAGCCTATCGGTCGTCATTTGGGCGATCGCAAAAAAATGGCTGTCGTACCTGTAGAGAAGGGGGGACGAGCGGCAATGACTCACTGGCGGGTGCAGGAACGCCTGGGAAACCACACGTTGATGCTTTTTCAACTCGAAACAGGTCGCACCCACCAAATTCGCGTTCACAGCGCCTACATCGGTTATCCGATTGTGGGAGATCCCGTTTACAGTTCCGGTCACTCTGTCGGCGTCAATCTTCCCGGTCAAGCGCTCCATGCTTGGCGACTCCGGTTGCAGCATCCGGTAACTGGGGAGTTAATAGAAGCGATCGCATCCCCACCCCCGGCATTTGTAACGCTTCTCGATGTGCTGCGACGACGAATTGCTGCCACTAATCCCCAATCGATAGACCGATAAGGCTTTATATATTTACATAAAAATACATAGTTACATTTAGCTCTAAAAAATCCCCAACCCTTGCTTAGAAGCTTTTTAAGCGAATATTAAGAGATTGTAAAGACAAAAATCTAGGCTTCTTTAAGTATAAATACTTGGAGAATTGTAACGAAGTATGTGGGAAATAAAATCCAAGACCTTTGGAAGGGTAAGGATTTGAGCTTTTATTCATGGCTCTTGAGATTGCTTAATAAATCTTAAAAAACAAAGCCGCGAAGGCGTTGTATAAAAATAACCGGAGGGATCAATAACAGACAAAAGTTAAACAAGACACGGATTTATCAAGGTTGCAAATCTCTCATAAAAGCACGGACTTTTCTCATATTTCTGTGAAAACCAGTTTGTTGCAGGTAAAGTAGCAGAAGGGATGGGAGAGCGACTTAAAAAGCGTGTTGGACTAATGTCTGGGCTTGACCAATCCAAGAGCTGATTCAATAGATTGAAGTAGCTCTGCTTGACAAATATCGACGTTTTAAAAAACCACACTCATCCAAATCAGTAGTAGGAGATTGAGTTCATGTTAGATGCATTCGCCAAGGTTGTTTCTCAGGCTGATGCCCGGGGTGAATTCTTGAGCACCGAGCAGCTCGATGCCCTGACCAATGTTGTCAAGGATGGCAGCAAGCGTTTGGATACCGTTAACCGCATCACCAGCAATGCTTCCAGCATCGTTGCCAATGCCGCTCGTGCTTTGTTTGAAGAGCAGCCTCAACTGATTCAACCAGGTGGAAACGCATACACCAACCGTCGCATGGCAGCTTGCCTCCGCGACATGGAAATCATCCTGCGCTACGTTACCTACGCCACAATCGCAGGTGATTCTAGCGTGTTGGATGACCGCTGCTTGAACGGTCTGCGCGAAACCTACCAAGCTCTAGGCGTTCCTGGTGGTTCTGTTGCTGCTGGCGTCCAAAAGATGAAAGAAGCTGCCGTCAAAATCGCTAACGATCCCAATGGCATCACCAAGGGTGACTGTAGCCAACTGATGTCTGAAGTAGCTAGCTACTTCGATCGTGCTTCATCTGCGGTTGCTTAAGAACAACTAGCAAGCTTGCTGTTGGATAGGCGCGAACATGCGCGTTGTTTAGTCGAAAACTTTGCAAACACTTTTAGGGAGATACCTCAACAATGAAGACCCCGATTACTGAAGCCATCGGTGCAGCCGATACCCAAGGTCGTTTCTTAGGCAACACCGAACTGACTGCTGTTAACGGTCGCTTTGAGCGTGCCGCTGCCAGCATGGAAGCTGCCCGCGCATTGACCCAAAAGGCTCAGCAACTGATTGATGGTGCTGCTCAAGCCGTGTACCAAAAGTTCCCATACACCACCCAAATGCAGGGACCTCAGTATGCTGCTGACTCTCGCGGCAAATCCAAGTGTGCCCGTGACATCGGCCACTACCTGCGGATGGTTACTTACTGTCTAGTTGCTGGTGGTACAGGTCCAATGGACGAGTACCTGATTGCCGGTTTGGATGAAATCAACCGTACATTCGAGCTGTCCAACAGCTGGTATGTGGAAGCTCTGAAGAACATCAAGGCCAATCATGGTCTGAGCGGTCAAGCTGCTAACGAAGCCAACACCTACATCGACTACGCCATTAACGCCCTGAGCTAGTATTCAGGTGCGGTGCCCGGAAGAATCAGCGAGTGTTGGCGCGTGCTTGCTAGCAGTTGCTAATTTTTCCGGGCATTGTTTTTCTCAATTTGAGTAAAAAAATCTTAAAAAGTTGTTGCGTTGGGAGAGCAAGAATGGCCGGTTTAGTGGCGTCGAATTTAGCAGCAGCAGGCCGCCTAGGTCTTTCTGCATTTGATGAAACACGGGTGGAACTGCGGCCTGACTGGACAGAGGACGATCTGCAAGCGGTAATCCGCGCGGTTTACCGTCAGGTATTAGGCAACGATTACATCATGAAATCGGAACGCCTGACCTATGCTGAATCGCAGCTTCGGCAAGGAAATATAACGGTAAGAGATTTTGTCCGCGCGATCGCTAAGTCAGATCTATACAAAAACAAGTTTTTCTTTCGCAATTCCAATACCCGCTTGATTGAACTCAATTACAAGCATTTGCTAGGGCGGGCACCTTACAGTGAGGATGAGATAAACTCCCACCTCAATATCTATGAGGAACAGGGGTACGACGCAGAAATCGATTCCTACATCGACAGCGTTGAGTATGAAGCCAACTTCGGGAACAACGTTGTCCCTTATTATCGTGGATTTATGGTAGAGCCGGGAGTGAGAACGACCGGCTTTACTCGTATGTTCCGCCTGTATCGGGGTTATGCGAATAGCGATAGCTCTCAAGTTGGAGGGAAAACTCCCCGACTGATGGGCGAACTGAGCCGAAATGAGGCTTCTACAATTTTCCAACCCTCTGGTAGTTCTTCGTCCTGGAGATCGGCAGCGATTCCTCAAGACGCAGCCCCCAGAAAAGCCCTCGGTGGTACGAAGGAACAAAGCGGACGGGTTTATCGCATTGAAGTGTCTGGAATTCTCAGCCCAGGCTACCCGAAAGTTCGTCGCAGTAGCAACGCCTTCCTAGTGCCCTACGAGCAGCTGTCCCAAAAACTACAGCAAATTACCAAACAGGGCGGCAAAATTGTCAGCGTTTCACCCGCTTAAGGTGAACGAATTCTAAGTGTTATCGCACTTAGTCTTTTTTGAATTAGTCTTTTTTGACAATGGTGATGACATGAAACTTGATGGTTGGTGTCATCACCCCTCAACTGTTTTCAACCCAATTACAGGAGCTATTTCAACGATGTTTGGACAAACTGCACTTGGGAGCGGTACTTTGGGTGACGCTGCCAATCGGGTATTTCGCTACGAAGTCGAAGGTTTACGTCAGACTTACGAATCTGACAAACTCAGCTATCCCATTCGCCGTAGTGGCAGTTTCTATATCACAGTGCCCTACAGCCGCATGAATGAAGAAATGCAGCGGATTAACCGCATGGGTGGCAGAATCGTCAACATTCAGCCCTTAACTCTGGATGGAGACAGCGAAGCGAAAAGCCAAGCGACAACAGCCCATCAAAATCATGACGCTGAAGGCAAGAGCTAAGCCGATTCAGCTCATCCAGAAAGCCCATTCAACCATGCTCGTAAACGCCAAGTCATTGCACTCCTACGATGCGATCGCCTAATCCCGATCGATATTCTGAATCAGACTCACCGTCCGGAAATTCACCGGGTAGCGAACCGCTAACGGTGGAGCAGGCAATTGCCAATCTCCGCCATGAAGATTTAAGTCTCCGCTACTATGCTGCCTGGTGGCTAGGTAAATTCCGCGTGCGCGAGTCTGCTGCTGTGGAAGCTCTGATTACAGCTTTGGAAGATGAATCGGATCGGACAGAGCTAGGCGGATACCCCCTCCGTCGCAATGCCGCACGAGCGCTAGGAAAACTCAGCGATCGCCGAGCCGTGCCAGGGCTGATTCGTTGTTTGGGTTGTGCTGACTTCTATGTTCGAGAAGCCGCAGCTCAATCCTTGGGAATGCTGGGCGATCGCACTTGCATTCCGGAACTGATGCAACTGCTAGAAGGGGGTGTGGCAGCCGCTCTGCCAGTACCAGGGCGGCCCCATCTGACACAACCCTATGAAGCAGTGCTGGAAGCCTTAGGAGCGCTTCAAGCGGCGGAAGCAACTGCTCAGATTCAACCGTTTCTGGAGCATCCTGTCGCGCGGGTGCAATATGCAGCAGCACGGGCAATGTACCAGTTAACGGAAGATTCCGTCTATGGGGAACGTTTGGTTCAAGCGTTGGAAGGCAGCGATCTGCAACTGCGCCGCATCGTATTATCAGACTTGGGTGCGATTGGTTATCTGCCAGCAGCGGAAGCGATCGCTAGTGCTGCCACTGAAAATAGCTTTAAACTGATTGCCCTTAAAGGGCTGCTGGAACACGTGCAGGCGCGAGCGATCGCGTCTTTACAGCCAGATGAACCAAATTCGCTATCCGCTGACGCCATCAGGGTGATGACCCTGATGGATGCTTTGTTATAGTCAATTGTCCTTTCCTAATAGCGAATTGCTAGTAGCAAATGGCAATTCACCACTAGCAAAGCAATCAGTAAGTAGATAGACATAAATTAAACAGCAAGTAGCCTATAGGTAGGGTGGGCACTGCCCACCCATTGCACGGCACTGGTGGCAGTCCCCACCCTACTGCTTCGTTTATTTATGCTCAGCTACTTAAAAAATGGCAATTGACAATTCGCAATTCGCGATTGACCACCGAGCGCCGATGATGGACTAATGACTGATTCGCCCCAAGAACTGATTCGTGCCATTGAACAGGCGGATTCTCCTGGACGCTTGGTGGCGTCAGTTCGAGCCTTAGCTGCCACTCGTCTAGAAGTTGGGATTCCTACCCTGATCGCCGTCTTAGGTTACAACAACCCAGGAGCGGCTGTAGCAGCAGTAGAAGGGCTGATTCAGTTAGGGGAAATTGCCGTACAACCCTTACTGGAAAAACTGGACGCCTATGACTACGGTGCCAGGGCTTATGCGATTCGTGCCTTAGCCGGGATCGCTGACCCCCGTGCCTTAGACATCTTAGTAGAGGCAGCAGCCACCGACTTCGCGCCCAGCGTCCGCCGCGCTGCTGCGAAAGGGCTGGGAAACCTCCACTGGCACTCGTTGCATCCTGACCAGATTCAAAGTGCGATCGCTAGGGCATTGGAAACCCTGTTGCTCATTTCTCAAGACCAAGACTGGGCGATTCGCTACGCTGCTGTTGTCGGCTTGCAAGCACTCTCCACCCAGTTGGAAGTCCGCCCGTCCATCCAAAAGCGATTAGCGGAAATGGCTTTAGATAATGACCCAGCAGTTCGTGCCAGAGTTCAGCTGGCTCACCAGTCATTAGTGATGAGTCCTTAGCAAAGGCTCATTCGTCTTTTATTCATGGACTCATCACTAACAGCTAACAACTAACAACTAACAACAAAAAATATGCCAATTCCACTTCTTGAAATTACACCAACCACGCAGAATCAGCGTGTAGAAGGGTACGAAGTACCTGATGAGGACGACGCACAGATTTATCGATTGACAGATGCGACCTCTGAAACGGCAATTAATGACTTGATCTGGGCTGCCTACCGGCAAATCATCAGCGAACATTTAATTTTAGAAAGCTACCGCCAACCTTTTCTGGAATCTCAACTGCGGAATCGAGCCATATCCGTGCGCGAGTTTATTCGAGGATTGGGCAAGTCCGATGTTTATCGGCAGTTGGTAGCAGACACGAACTCCAACTACCGCTTAGTTGACATCACCTTCAAGCGGTTTCTGGGACGCGCCACCTACGGCAAAGACGAGCAAATTGCTTGGTCAATTGTCATTGCTTCCAAGGGATTGCATGGCTTTATCGATGCCGTTGTTGATAGCGAAGAATACCGCCAGAACTTCGGCGATGAGATTGTCCCTTATCAGCGCCGCCGGTTTAACGAGCGACCCTTTAACTTGGTCAACCCCCGGTACAGTGATTACTGGCGCGGTCGCATGATGGGTCTGGATACTCGGAGTTACTTTCAAGTCGGGGGTCAAAACCCAGTGGGTAAAACATCGGTTCGGGAAGCAATTCCTAGCACCTTCTTGGCAATGGCTCGGAGTATTGCCCCAAGCGAAGTTAACTACCAGCGCACCAGAGATCGGGTACTCTCTCAAGTTAAAAACATGGAGATTCCCGACACGACTAGCAAAGCTGCCAACTTGCAACCTGCTGTAGGTCGCACCGACGTAGCCCTCCCCTACCGCTACCTTTATCCGACGCCAAAAGCCTAAAGGCTCATGGCTTATCGCTAATCGTTCATGGTTCATGGCAATTAGCAATCCCACCAGATAGGAACTAACAATTTACCTATGTCAATCCCTTTGCTTTCATACAAACCCAGTTCGCAGAACCAGAGAGTAGCGGGTTACGAAGTGCCGAACGAAGACACTCCCCGGACTTATCGGATTGAGAACTGCATCGACAATGGCGACCTTGAGGAATTAATCTGGGCAGCCTACCGTCAGGTTTTCAGCGAACACGAAATCCTCAATTCTTTTCGTCAGGCTGACTTGGAATCTCAAGTGAAGAACCGCGCCATTACTGTGCGCGACTTCATCCGAGGTCTGGCGAAGACCGAAGGCTTTTACCGCTTGGTTGTTGAGAAAAACTCCAACTATCGAGTCGTCGAAGTTTGCCTCAAACGAATCTTGGGCAGGGCACCCTACAACAAAGACGAAGAAATTGCCTGGTCGATTAAAATTGCCACTAAGGGGCTGAGCGGCTTCATTGATGCCCTCGTTGATAGTGAGGAGTATCAGTCTAACTTTGGCAACAATACGGTGCCTTATCAGCGTCGTCGCTACAAAGATCGACCCTTTAACTTGGTGACGCCTAGCTACGCCGATTACTGGCGTGATCAGGAAGAAAGTGCGCGCTACAAATGGGGCAATGTGCGTAACTTCTTGGATATGGCACGGGCAATCAACCCGAAAGCCGTCACCAATACTGTTACCGTTAACACGGCTAACATCAAAATTCCCGACATGACACGGGATAATACAGCGCAAGAGACACGAGTCTCGATTAACTCGCAAGCGAGTTTTCCACTCCGGTAGCATGGGGATTCCATCGACCAGAGGATACCCTGATGCTGGAAAATAGGAAGTCTCAACCACTTTATAAGGGAGATTTTTAAATGGCACTGCCATTACTGGAATACAAACCAACCACCCAAAACCAACGAGTTAAGAGCTTTGGAAAGGCGGATCTTGACGAAGATACGCCATACATCTATCGCGTGGAAGATGCCAATTCACCGATAGAAATGGAAGAGCTGATTTGGGCGGCTTATCGCCAAGTCTTCAGCGAGCATGAAATCCTCAAATTCAACCGTCAGATTACTCTGGAATCTCAGCTGAAAAATGCGGCGATTACAGTACGGGAATTTATTGCTGGTCTGGCGAAGTCAGAGGCATTTTACCGTGTGGTTGTCTCGGTCAATAACAACTATCGGCTTGTAAACATTTGTCTCAAGCGCTTTTTAGGTCGGGAGCCTTACAACAAAGCTGAAGAAATCGCTTGGTCAATTAAAATTGCCACTTTGGGATTCAGCGGTTTTGTTGATGCCTTGGTGAACAGCCAAGAATATACTGACAACTTTGGGGACTTCACCGTACCCTACCAGCGTAAGCGGATGGAACAGCGTCCTTTCAACCTAGTGACGCCTCGCTATGGCGAAGACTTCCGCGAAACTGCTGGCACTGTCAAGACCGATTGGCGCTTCACTGTGGAGAAGTTCTACAGCCGCAAGAACCAGGAGCGGCAACTTCCCGAAGGCGATCCCCGCCGGTTCCGCGAGGTAGCGGCATCGCTCAGTACCAAGCGCAACTACCCACAACGGGTCTCTGCGTTTGATATTGATTACCTCAGTCGAGTGCCCGTGCGTGGCAACCGCTAAGAGGTAATGTGCTAGTTTCCTAGACTGCTAGCACTTCTGATAAAACCAAATTGTGGCTCTGGTTCCTGCTCTCAATACAGCTAGATAATGTCCTATCAAGGCATCTAGTCGTTAGAGTGAGCGGTAATCAGAGCCACAAACTTTTTGGGTGCATGCAGTATTAAGCGATCGCCTACTCAAACCTCATCAGGATTAATCCCCATTGAGCGCAATCTTTCTGCTAATTGCTCTGCTCTAGCTTGAACCAATTCTTTCTGTTATTGCTGGTTGCTAAGGCGTAGTATCTCTCGTACTTCTACTAAAATTTGTCCCAACATATTCTTGCCACTGCCATCAGCACCGCAACCCCAATAATAATCACCGGGTGCATTTTCAACAATTAACTCATCGCCGGTAGAAAGTAATTCTTCGCGAATGTCGGCATGAGTTTCAAATTTGCGTAGCACGGCTTTTCGCATAATGTCATCTTTTACCTGTTCCCAATCGGGACGCAGGGGACGCGATCGCTCTCGTCCCATTTTCGCCGCATCCTTCGGTGTCTTTACCTGGCGAATTTGGTCAGCGTGGGGTGTACCAACAAACTTTTGTGCTTGAAAATAATGTTCGCTGGTAGGCCAATAGAACCCATCTAATTCAAAGCCGTGAGGCGAAAAATTGGAGAAACAACCATATTTTTCGCGAGTGCTGTAAAAGTAAATTGTCATTTTAAAAGTAGTTAGTCTAGTGAATCCGCCACACCTCGAACCCTGTCTGCGCTGCTTTGTTAATTAATATTTGTCGCTAATAAATATCGACCGACTGGCGCGATCGCTGTTGATAATGGACAGATGCGATCGCAGCCAAAGCATCTCGACCGAGGGCGCGGTAGGCTGTATTCAGCAGTTTAGCAGCAGCCGCTTCTCGTTCCCGATCGCCACCGGAAAACCAGTGCAAGTCACGACCTAACGCCAACGCCTCAGCCGGTTGACCCTCGGCACAAGCTTTTAGTGCTGCTGCAATCCAGTCTTCGACAATTGGCGCATCCTCTAAAATAGCTGTTCTAATTACTTCAAGATCGCGCTGAGGAAAAGTTTCGGTGCTGAAGCCGGGAATTGCGACCCCCGCGCCATCATCAGTCGCAATCCTGAAATCCAGCGGCGGTTGCTTGTAGGCTTTCTCGTACAGACTTCCCATTTCAGGGCGTTCCGCCGTTTCAAACGCCATTACCGCATCGCGGAGTGCTGAGAGTCTAACTCGTTGATGCCGGGAATCGTTGTCGTAGCGGTCATATTCCAACTGAGAGACCGCTTTTTCGATTTGAAAGCGAACCTGTTGAAGTAATGTTTGACAACCGTCATCACAGACAGGAATGCCGTCATTGTTCCAGTAATATTTCACACTCGTGGGAAGTTCTCTGGGATCATCGTACCAAAGACCAAAATGCAGACCATCGCCGCCCCCGTACAGCAAAGTGAGAAACTCTGGCGGATCGCGGTAATAGCGGTAATGCAAGCGATGGTCAAGTTCTAATATAGGTTTTCGCTGCAAACCTTCATGACTGAATAAATCAAACAAACCGCAAGGCGTTGCAATCCATTGCATTTCTTGCCGTTCAATCGGAGTTAAGCTGAGCCAAAAAGCCCAGAATCCAAAAACATGGTCGGGTAAGGTCAAGCCGTGGGTTTGTTGCACTAGCGATCTCACGGGTTCCACCAACGCTTGCGCTTTTTGTTGGGCATCCAGGCGCATCTGCTCGATCGTGGCGGCATCCGGCAGATTTTCCTGACGCCATGCCATATATTCCGCTTTCCAGGAACGTTCATTTGCCGCTTGCCACAGATGCCGCCAGATATCCGTCCAATGACCTGAATCATCAGGGCATTCTTTAATTTGCTGACGCGCTGCTTTGTAGAATTCTTCGTGCCGATAGGAGTTTGGTGTCCAGCGTTCTGTTTCTGTTTCCCAGCGTTGTTTTGCCCATGAAACGCCATGTTCTGCGATCGCTGTAAAAGATGCTTCAAAAGCATTTAGCAAAGTCTGTCGTTCTCCGGCAACTTTCGCCTCAAATTCTTGACGAAATGCTTGGAAAACAGACCATTCGGCAACTAAATCATCCTCTGGTCGATCCAACTGCTTCAGCCACCAATTATCAAATTCCTCCTGAAGCATCTGTTCAATATCTTTTTCAATCTCATCCCGGAAGCGAGGACGCGGATCTTCCCCCAGTAACTCGAATTGCTCTTGATTTAGGGTGATTTCTGCTTTGCGACCCAATATTTCGACTTCAACAACAAGCTTTTCTCCGGGTTGCAACTTGACTACAACACCCTGAAAATCACTAAAGGGACCTGCGGTAATCGCTCCTACGCTTCCTGGTTTGAAATTTTTCATTTCCTCCCTCCTCACGGCATCGCCAAGCGGATGCGGGGTAAGCGCAGCGGTCTTGCAACTAGCACTCCTCGCTTGTCTAAAGTTCTCTTGTCAGGCTCTTAAACCATCTTTATTTTACTGGGATGACTAGCGGCAAATCTCTACTTTTGGGTATCCTTCCGGTAGGCTCAGAAGCACTACTATTGGCTTCTTAGCTGCTGTACAGCCACTGATAAGCAATCGAGAATCAGAAATAAAATTTCACTATTTTATACTTTTTATGATTTTTATTTTAAGTGATATTTTCAGAAAATGTTGAGGATTAGCTCAAATAAAATATAATAGTTTATTGTTTTTTTTATTAAAATAGTTCCCTTTGTGGTTTCCACTATCCTGAAATGAAAAAGCTCGACTAACATAGAGTAACGGGAAACACTGAAGTACAAGCATGATGGTAACGCTTGGTTCGCATCATTTTTGAAATAATTAGCAACTTCCAACTAATTTAAGCGTGACCTAATTCAACAATATTTTCCCACGCTGAAAACATTCGCAGGCAATTTCTACCTTCATGCTTCGCTCTGTAAAGCGCTCGATCGGCTTGATGTAATAAATCTTGAGAATCAACTAAATTAACTGCGCTAGCGATCGCGCCACCGAGACTAATCGTAATGGGTAGCAGCAGATCGTTAGAAATCTTGAAAGGACGATCGGCGATACAAGAGCGCAAACTTTCACCATACTCCAAGCCATTGTGCAAATTCAGTCCCAGTGTGATGCAGACAAACTCTTCACCGCCATAGCGATACAACAGACTGCTAGGGCGTGCATTGGATTGTAGTCGTCCAGCGATCGCTTGCAGCACACAATCTCCCACTGTGTGACCATACGTATCGTTCACCCCCTTAAAATGATCCACATCAATCAGGAATACGCACAAATAACGGTAGCGAGTATTCGCATCGCGGTTGCCGACTTGTCGCAGCATATGAGGCAACGCCTGATCCATTGCCCGCCGATTTAATAAACCCGTTAACTGATCCGTCAGCGACAAAGATTCTAGCAATTCATTACGGGCAGTCAATTGCTGATTCACTTGTCGCAGTGCCTGATTTGCTTCGCTCAATTCTCGCGTTAACCGCTGCAATCGCAATCCAGCTCCCACCCGCGCCCGTAATTCGCTCATATCAATCGGTTTTGGAAGATACTCATCAGCTCCAGTATCTAAACCCTCCACCCGGTCTTTTACATCCCCACGAATCGTCAGCAAAATAAAAAATGCCAAAGATAATTCGGGATCGGATTTGACCTGGCGGCACACTTCCAGTCCATTAATGACTGGCATCATCCAATCGCAAATAATTAGATGAGGATATAGCTCTTTTGCTTTCGCTAATCCCTCTTCCCCATTCGTTGCAACTATGACTTCATGACCTAGAAGTTGGAGCGAGTTTTTGATCACTAACCGAACGCTAGGATCGTCATCAATAATTAAAATTTTTGACAGAGAACGAACTTGCGTACCTCCAGCCCGATCGGCGGCAAGAAGGACTGGAGTTTCACTCTCCAACTTATCCCAGTCAACGATCTCAAAGAAAAAAGATTGGATTTTTTGGAAATGATGTTCTATTTGAAGCACCAAGTCAGTAACCTCTTTAAAGTTTTTTTGCTGACTCTGAAATTCTAATTGATTGGCTAAAAATTTTAATTCATTGACGCCTACATTTGCACTAGCGCCCCGGATTTGATGGGCTTTATGTTCGATTGAGTCAAAATTCTTAGAGAGAGTTGCTGATTTTATCGATAATAAATTGGCTTTTGTGTCTTCCAAAAAAGCTTGTAAAATTTCTTTTCGTAATCTCATATCCCCTAGGGTTATATCGTCCAAGCGATTTAAATCTACCCAGTTATCAATACTTGATTCATCTATATCGTTACTAGAGTAAACCGGAGGAAATCCCTTTGCTAACTCTATAGAGGCAGAGGCGATTTTCTGCTTATTTTTGGTAATATTTTGGCTCCACTTTTCTAACTTAGCTGCCAATTCTTCCTCACTAACCGGCTTAAGTAAATAATCATCCATACCAGCATTTAGGCAGCGTTCCCAATTTGCTTTCATGCCGTTTGCAGTCATTGCAATCACGATTATCTGCCGCGCATCACCTTCTAATTGACGAATTTTTTTTGCGGTTTCATAACCGTCTAGTATCGGCATCTGACAATCGAGGAGGATTAGGTCATAGTTTACTTGCGATCGCATCCATAATGCTTCTTGACCATTGGCAGCAACATTGGCTTCATAACCTAACTTCTTTAACTGTCTTAATACAACCTTTTGGCTCACAAGACTATCTTCAACTAATAGAATTTTTAGGCATTCTTGCTGGGTCATAAAAATGATGAATGATTTTACTATTGACTAAATCAGCAGGGATTTATCGTCTGTATAATAACTTACATTAGCAGGGGATCTGGAAGGTTCCCTCAGTTTCCTGGAATCAGTATTTTTGTGGATAGTAACAAAAAATTCAGGCGATCGCGCTTGGGAAAGCCATCATGAAGCGCTAGATGTCGCGATCGCCCTCGATTTGAATAACTTTACAAATAATGCATTGCTTTGAATACACCTGTAAAAATTAGAATGGCATCCTTCAAGAATTAGATGAAAGCACCTTTCCCGGATAACGAATCCGAACGGATTCAAGCACTACAGCAGTATGAAATCCTCGACACCAAAGCCGAACAGGCATTTGACGATCTGACGCAATTGGCTGCATACATCTGCGGTACGCCAATTGCCCTCGTTAGCTTAGTTGATACGGATCGACAGTGGTTTAAATCAAAAGTTGGCGTCACGGCTGAGCAAACTCCTCGTGACATTGCTTTTTGCGCCCATGCTCTCCTGCAAACCGATCTATTTATTATCCACGATGCATCCACTGACGAGCGGTTTGCCAATAATCCCCTGGTGACTTCCGATCCGAATATCCGGTTTTACGCGGGTACGACTTTGATGACGCCAGAAGGCTTGGCGCTGGGGACATTGTGTGTCATTGATTCCGTACCGCGAGATTTGAATCCCGAACAGCGCTTGGCACTAGAAGCACTCGGTCGGGAGGTGATGATGCAACTGGAGTTGCGGCGGAATAATCGTGAATTGGCACAGGCGATCAAACAGCGCGACAAAGCACAAGAAGAACAGCTGCAATTCTTCGCCCTATCGCTAGATATGCTGTGTATTGCCGGGATGGATGGCTATTTTAAACGTCTAAATCCATCATGGTCAAAGACTCTTGGCTTCACCAATGAGGAACTGCAAAGCCAGCCTTTTATTGAATTTGTCCACCCAGACGACCGGGAAGCAACGATTGCTCAAGCGCAACAACTTTCTATCGGTATAGATACAATTTCTTTTGAAAATCGCTACCGCTGCAAAGACGGCTCTTACCGATGGCTGTTGTGGAAAGCAACGCCCTTATCGGAACAGCAATTAATTTACGCAGTTGCTCATGACATTACCGAGCGCAAGCGTCATGAAGAAGAAATGCGAAACACCCAAAGATTTCTGAACTCGATTGTCGAAAATATTCCCCATATGATTTTCGTCAAAGATGCTAAAGAACTTAATTTCGTCCGTTTTAATAAAGCGGGTCAAGAATTACTTGGTTTTAATCGCCAAGAGTTGCTGGGAAAGAATGGCTATGCTTTGTTTACTAAAGAAGAAGCAGATTTTTTCAATGCCACCGATCGAGAAGTGCTGGCAACTAGAAAAATTGTAGATATTCCAGAAGAACAGATACAAACAAAACATAAAGGTTTAAGAATATTACATACTAAAAAGTTACCAATTTTAGATGCCCAAGGAAAACCGCAGTATTTATTAGGGATTTCTGAAGATATTACCAGTCGCAAGCAGGCGCAGGAGGAGCTGCGAAAAAGTGAAGAATGCTTCCGCTTAGTCGTAGAAGGGGTAAAAGATTATGCAATCTATATGCTCGACCCCAAGGGATATGTGGTGAGCTGGAATGCGGGAGCAGAAAGGATTAAAGGATATCGAGCAGAGGAAATCATCGGTCAGCATTTTTCTTGTTTTTATGAGCCAGGGGAAGATCAACAAGCGATCGCGCAAAATGAATTAGAAAACGCGATCGCTCAAGGGAATAGCGTTGCCGAAGGCTGGCGCGTCCGGAAGGATGGTTCGCGGTTTTGGGCGCACGCGGTCGTGACCCCCTTATATGATGATGCGGGAAATCTGCGCGGCTTCTCCAAAGTGACGCGGGACATTACCGACCGCAAAAAAGCAGAAGAAGCATTAGCGCTGCAAGCCCGTCTGGCTCACTTTTGCGCCGAGGTGGATTCTGCCCTCACACAAAGCGACACCCTGCAAAGCATTTTGCAGCGCTGCACTGAGGCAATGGTGAAGTATTTGGATGCAGCATTTGGTCGGATCTGGACGCTTAACCGGGAAGAGAGGGTGCTGGAGCTAAAAGCTAGTGCCGGGATGTCCGCGCAGGTTGAGGGCTTATATCGCCGCGTTCCGATCGGCACCCTGAAAATCGCCAAAATCGCCCAAACTCGCCAACCCTACCTGACCAATTCTGTCGTAGACGATCCTCAGATTCTGGACAGAGAATGGGCGGTGCGGGAAGGAATGGTCGCCTTTGCTGGATATCCCCTGATTATTGAAGGCTCTGTGATGGGAGTGATGGCAATATTCGCCCGTCAGCCCCTCAATGAATCCGTTCTCCAGTCCCTGGAATTTGCAGGGGACAGGATTGCCCTATGGATGGAACGCAAACAGGCACAAGAGGAATTAAAGCGGCAGAACTTGCGATCGCAATTATTTGCCGAAATCACCCTAAAAATTCGCCAGTCCTTACACCTCGAAGAAATTCTCCAAACCACCGTTACCGAAGTCAGAAAATCTCTCGCGTGCGATCGCGTAGTGATTTATCGTCTGGCAGCCGATAAAACGGGTACAGTCGTCACCGAAAATGTTGTTTCTGGTCTGCCCCCCTTATTGGGGCAAACTTTCAGTGCGGAAATCTTCCCCGAAACTTACCATGAGAGCTACTGCCACGGAAAAATCAGGATCGTGGCTGACGTAGAAAATGCTGAGATTTCCCCTTGTCACCGGGAATTTTTGCAGCATTTGGCAGTCAGGGCAAAATTAGTCATCCCAATCTTGCAGAAAAACGAACTTTGGGGACTGCTGATTGCCCACCAATGTACCTCGCCCCGACAGTGGTCTAGCTTTGAAGTCGAACTGCTGCAACAACTCGCAGACCAAGTCGGCATTGCCCTGGCTCAATCCCAACTCCTAGAAGAAGAAACCCGCCAGCGCCAGGAATTAGAGATCGCCCGTCACCAAGCTGAGTCAGCTTCTCAAGCCAAAAGCGCCTTCTTGGCAAACATGAGCCACGAAATCCGCACCCCCATGAATGCCGTTTTGGGGATGACTGGGCTGCTTTTAGACACTCCCCTGACTACAGAGCAAAAGGATTTTGTTGAAACGATTCGCATTAGTGGAGATGCCCTTCTGTGCTTGATTAACGAGATTTTGGACTTATCCAAACTAGAGGCTGGAGAGATGGATCTTGAAGTTTTAGACTTTGACTTATCTACTTGTGTAGAAGAAGTTTTAGATTTATTAGCTCCCCAAGCTCATGCCAAGGATCTGGAAATTGCTGCCTTGGTCTATCGCAACGTTCCCACCCACCTCCAAGGCGATGTCGGTCGTCTGCGGCAAATTCTCACCAACCTGATTGGCAATGGCATTAAGTTCACCAACGCCGGTGAAATTGTGGTCAGGGCAGAACTACAATCAGAAACCTCCTCAAATTCTCTTGGGAAGGGCGAATCAGAGGACGTAGTAACGATTCGCTTCTCTGTCAGCGATACTGGCATTGGCATCACCCCAGAAAATATGAGCCAATTGTTTCAACCCTTTTCCCAGGTAGACTCCTCCGCCACGCGCCAGTATAGCGGCACCGGCTTGGGACTGGTCATCTGCAAACAGCTCGTCACCTTAATGGGAGGAGAAATTGGCTTTGAGAGCCAACCAGGGAAGGGAAGCAAGTTTTGGTTTACAGTGCCTTTCAACAAGCAAGCGGAACGGATAACACCCGCCATCCAAACTTCTAGCAGTTTAGCGGGGCGGCGTCTGTTGGTAGTGGATGACAATGCCACGAACCGCAAAGTGGTTCGCTCTCAGTCGGCACGCTGGGGGATGCAAGTCGATGAGGCGGATGGTGCTGCCAGCGCTATGAGAGTTTTGCAAGAAGCGCTGGAGTGGGGAATTCCCTACGATGTGGCGGTGATTGATATGCAAATGCCGAACGTTGATGGCATTACTTTGGGCGAGCAAATCAAAGGAAATCCCATGCTGGCGAATTTACCCTTAATTATGCTGACTTCTGCCGATCAGCGAGGGGAGGCACAACGGGCGACGAAGGCAGGATTTGCGGCTCATTTGATTAAGCCAGTCAAGCCATCTCGCTTACTGGATACCATTATCTCCATCTTGGGCAAGCAAGAGGAACAGAGGGAGAGAGGCAAAGAGGTCGAGGAGAAGATTCTTTCACCCCAGCCTTCCCAACCTTCGCAGCCTTCCCAAGTCCCCATTCCCCCTTCCTCCTTCCCGGCTTCCCAAAGCAAGTTGCGAATTTTGCTAGCTGAGGACAATCTGATTAATCAAAAAGTTGCCCTCAAGCAGCTAAGCACTTTGGGGTATGACGCCGATGTTGCTGCGAACGGGAAGGAAGTCGTAGAGCTATTAGAAAAAGTTCCCTATGACTTAGTTCTGATGGACTGTCAGATGCCGATTCTCGACGGTTATGAAGCAACGCGAGAGATTCGGCGGCGACAAACCGAAAGTTCGAGCCGTACCATCGTCATTGCCCTAACCGCTAATGCGATGAAAGAAGACCGCAAACGCTGTCTTGATGCTGGGATGGATGACTATTTGAGTAAGCCAGTATCCAGAGAACAGTTATCTGCGGTAATTGAGCATTGGACGAAAGTCATTTTTCAGGGTGCAGTTGCCAGTAGTGGAAGTGTTGCCACACCGGAAGATGTAGAGACACCAGATGGCGCGTCTTTACAAGATTTGGTGGATTGGGAACATCTGCATCGACTTTCTGAGGGCAGCGCGGAGTTTGAGCTGGAACTGATGCAAATGTTCTTCACAGAAGTTCAAGAGCATCTGGAATTGGTAAAAAGAGCGATCGCTATCAATGATTTTGATAGTCTGGCAAAAGAAGCCCATCACATCAAAGGTGCCAGTGCCAACGTTGGAGTAGAGGGGATGCGAGATAATGCCCAAAAGCTGGAGGAACTCGCCTCTCACTCCCAACTTGAGGGAGTTGTTGACCTGCTATTCGAGTTAGAAACATTGCTTGAGCGTATTAAAGTCTTTGTGAAGGCAAACGTGAAGTTGAATTATTGATTGTTCGCGGTTGCTAGCTTCATAACCATGAACCTAGCAGCTTAGGCACACACGAACAATTTAACTAGGGTATTGAATTGGAATTTCAATCCAAAACTCAGTTCCTTGTCCGGGTTCTGAAAAACACTTCAACACTCCTCTATGTTTTTCAACCACAATTTGATAGCTGATAGCTAGCCCCAAACCTGTGCCTTGACCCACTGGCTTAGTCGTGAAAAAAGGATCAAAAATACGATTTTTCACATCTGCCGTCATTCCAGATCCGTTGTCTTTAATCTGAATCACTACATAGGAAGGATGAGGGATGTTAGCGTAGCGCTGCTTACCACGGGATGGGGAGTCAATGGAAGAATCTGTTTCATCTTTCATGCTTCCATCTTCATCCTTCAAAAAGGTAGAGATGGTAATTATACCAGAATGTTTTCGATTTTTGTTGTAATTATCAACAGCATCAATAGCATTATTGAGGATATTCATAAATACCTGGTTCATCTGTCCAGCATGACACTCAACGTCGGGCATATTGCCATACTCTTTAATAACTTGAATAGCAGAACGACCCTCTTTTTCTCTCAGCCGATTCTGCAAAATTAATAGAGTGCTATCTAACCCTTGGTGAATGTCAACCGCCTTCATGCCCGCTTCATCCAGGCGCGAAAAATTGCGTAGAGATAACACAATTTGGCGAATTCGATCAGTCCCTATTTTCATTGAAGTTAATATTTTTGGTAAATCTTCAACGAGGTAATCAAGGTCGATAGCTTCAATCTCGTCTTGAATCTCAGGGACAGGATGGGGATAGTACTGCTGGTAAAGACTCAGGAGATTTAGTAAATCTTGAGTATATTGATTAGCGTGAACAAGATTGCCATAGATAAAGTTAACTGGATTGTTAACTTCATGGGCTATACCAGCAACCAATTGACCCAAACCAGACATTTTTTCACTTTGAATTAGTTGGGATTGCGTTTGTTGCAGTTTTTGCAAAGTTTGCTCTAGCTGGATTGTTTTTTCTCTTAACTGAGCCTCGGATTTCCGCAGTGATTCCTCTGCTTTTTTGCGATCTGTGATGTCAGTGGAAATGCCACAGACTGCATAAGGAAACCCAGCTCGATCGTACAGAGGAAACTTGAGCGAAACGTAGGTATGTAAGCCGTCTTCATAAAGGACATTTTCTTCCCAGCAAATCTCGGTTTTGGCTGCTAAGACTTTTTGATCGTTCGCCATAACTATCTCAGCCGCTTCTGGGGAAACTATATACGAGTCAGTCTTCCCTTTTATATCTTCTTTCGTGACATTGAATAAATTTTCAAATCGGCGGTTAATCAGAATGTATTTGCTTTCTTTATCCTTGACATAAATTACTGCTGTAGAGTTATCTATGATATCTTGTAGCTGTTTTTCCCTTTCCTGCTGTGTTTCTTCCGCCTGCTTACGCTTGGTAATATCAGTGTTTAAGCCAGCGATACGATAGGGACTACCGCTAGCATTTCTCACCAAACCTCCGCGAGAGAAAACCCATCGATAGGTGCCATCCTTGTGTAATAAGCGGTGTTCTGATTCGTAATAGGCCGTGCTGCCGTCAAAATGAGCTTGAAGGGTGGCTAATACCTGTTCCAAATCATCAGGATGCACCTTTTTTTTCCATTCATCAAAGTTATTTTGCATCTCATCTTCCGTGAAGCCAAGTATATTTTTCCAGCGTGCTGAAAAAAAGATTTCGTTGGTTTCGAGATTCCAGTCCCAGAGTCCATCGTTAGCTCCTAGAACAGCCAGCTCAAAAAGCTCTTGGCTCTGAAGTAATAACTGTTCGCTTTGTTGTAAAATTGGAACTTCACTTTCTACTTTTTTATTGCCAAGCAATAACTCATTTGTTAGATTGGTCATAAATAACTCCAGTTTAGCCTCAATCGTTAATTGCAAACTTGCATCAAGCAAAATATAACTATGTTACTAATTTTTTATTAAAACTTTATTTAGAATACGTAGGGTTTGCGATAAAATCATAGAAAAAACACTTAAATATCTTTGGAAAAAGTTTGACGTTCACAACTTACAATTTACAAAAAAATTGTTTTTGTGAAGGTAATTATTAAAACAAATGACGGCTCAAAGTTTACATTTAATATCATTAATTTACAGCAGTTAGTGGCGACTAAATCAGTAAATTGCTATACACTATCATCCTAAAGTTTGTAGTTTCTAGATATTAGCCTCACATTTTATAGAAACCATCCCATTTTGGCAATGTCGTTGCTATACTCTACAACCTGAATACAAGAAAATAATAGTTTCATTTACCATTTAATTTTTAAATCTGAGTCTCTATTAATCAATATTCCCAAAACTGCTATAGCAATTACTATTTCACTAAAAATCTTTAACATTATATCTATCTGGAAAATACGTTATGACCCTATATGTAGTATATTGACTCGCTAATTGAGCCTAAAAAGACTCTAGATATAGTCTTATCTGCTAATTTCTGCATAAGCCTATCTCATAAAAAACAAGAGGCTGGGTTCGCAACCCAGCCTCTTGTTGTCTCAGTAGTATTACTTAGGTAATACTGAGGTACCAGCTTGGCTAATTAAATTTAAGAAAAAGAAACACTGTAGATGCCATCTAAGAAAGCTACAATCGCACCGCGCATTTCTTGTGCGCCTCGCCATACAGCCTCTAACTTTGGATCGGATTTTGGTATTAAATGAGCGAGTTCAAAAACTTCACTGACATGATCTACTTCAAGTTCCTCGTGCATGGTAATCCAAGTAAGTTTCTCAGGTGCGATCGCATTTTGCCTGCGGACTTCATTTCCCAAGCATTGGTCGATTTGCAACGCGCTAACTTCACTAGCAATAAATGCTCCAACTCCTTCGTAGGGATCTTGAATGAAGAAAAGCTTCTCACCGCGTTGACCAAATTCGCGTCCAGGTGCCAACAGTTCTTCGGTGTAATTTTCCAAACGCCAAGGTTCAAGACCATCAACCAACTGCTGTAGCATCACGCTGTGAATGCGAGAAAAGTTTCCCTCACCCAGTTCTTCATTCAACTGTTTGGCAACGATACTCCGCATCCGGTTATCATCTATCCGAGCTGCTAAGCTGGCAAGCCAACGCACAAAATTTTTGGATACTCCCCCTTGTACATTCATATTCATGGTGAAGATCCAAATAGCAGTAAGATTAACTGGCTCTTGCCTTAGCCGTTGGAAAAGAGGGTGTTCGGCAAGGGACTGCTGTTCGTAAAGGCGGACAATTTCGTTTGCTGGTGATAAGGAAAGCTCTTGGGTTGGCATTGTTTAACCTAATTAAATCCAGAAATTGGCAACAATCAAACTTCAAGAAGGCTAAATGAAAGTTTTCGCACGGTGCCTTAAACTCGATAGCTTTATATTGACCGTCTCCTTAATAATTGCTTCATTTTAGGTTTATGACATCGGCAAACTCACTATCAGTAGATTTACGGAGCGCTGTTTTCTTCATTGAATTTCTGAGGGCAGTGCCGAGTTTGAGCTGGAATTGGTGAAAAGAGCGATCGCTATCAATGATTTTGATAGCCTTGCAAAAGAAGCCCATCATATTAAAGGTGCCAGTGCCAACGTCGGAGTAGAGGGGATGCAATACAATGCCCAAAAGCTGGAGGAAATGTCCTCCCACCAACAACTTGAGGGAGGGATTGAGATAGTATCCGCATTAGAAACATCCCTCAGCCGGATTCAAGCTTGGCTGAAGGAAATTTAAGGATATTGCTAATTGGTAGTAATTCCCTTCTGCTTCTCTACTTCTATGACGACTTCCTTGGCAAAGGGGTTATGAAAAAACGATCCGGTTTGGGGTGGCAGTATAGGATCGAGAACAATTTCGGCAAGACTTTTTCCCACACCTGTTAAGGGAATTGCCAGAATCACCCCTAACAATCCTCCCAATTTCGCTCCGAGGAGGAGAGAGACGAAGATAATAACTGGCGATAGACCTGTCAAATTGCCCATAATTCGGGGGGCGACCAAATTATCTTTGATCTGCTGAAGTGCGATCGCTACGGCTAAGACTTGCAGCGCCTGAAACCAATTGATAAACGCGACCACAATCACAACTGTGGCGATTCCTAAAGTTGCTCCGATAAAGGGAATGATTTCCATCAACCCAATAAAAACCGCAAATACCAGGAAAAATGGCACGTGTAATGCCCAAAATGCGAGGGAAAGAGTAGCCGCCATAAACACACCCAATAACACCTGACCCGACACAAATCGCTGCAAATTTCGTTGCAGTGATTCTGTCAAACCGTCTTTAATTTTGGGTGAGAAAATACTCGTCAGCCCCCGCCAAACTCGCTCACCATCAATGAGCATATAAAACGAAATGACGAGAATCAGAATTAAGTCAAAAAACCAGTTAAAGGTGCCTAATACTAAGCCAAAACCTCTGGTAGCGATCGCTTGGGCTTGCGCTTGGACTCGTGCCAACAACTCAGAAGCCAAAATTCGCACATCAAACGGCAAATTGTGTTCGGCACTCCAAGCTTGGAAGGCAGCTAATTGCTGTTGTCCAGACTCCAGCAGCGAAGGCAAATTTGTCACCAATTGCCGCCCCTGATTAAACACTGGCGGCACTACAGTCAGGGCAATGAGTACCAGCGTTAAGGCGGCTATCAAATAAACTAAGATTGCTGCCAGACTCCGGGGCAAGAAAGTTTGCAAAACGGCAACCGCATAGTTGAGAAAAAAGGCAATCAGTCCAGCGGTGAGCAAAATGCTAATCAACTCACCCACATATCTCAGAGCCAAAATCGTCACCCAACCGCTTGTCAGAACGAGCAGCCAAGTGATTAGAAACTGTTGGAGGGGTGAAAAGGCACGATTCATCTTTGCTCTATCTCAACGGGGGAGAGTAGGTAATAGGACTCTTGCTAAAATACCCCAGAAAAAACTTATCTTTCAAGACAGCAGCTTATTTTTAGGAGCTAGTAGGGATAGTGTTGGCAAAAAAAACAAATAATTTAATATCTAGTTGCTAGGCAACGATAGATAAGATGGGGTTAGCGAGTGAAATCTTATACCATTTTGTTTTTCTCTGCAACAGATAAACCTTCTGCCTTCTTTTTTGTAGCGTTAGCGAAGCGGTACGCTCTTCACAGCGCCGAGCTAGGGGGATGATTTATGTAGTGCTTTCAAAACTCAAATGCTATTAACTAAGCGGCTTGGCGTCGCAGCTAGCAGTCTTAAGAGCTAATGCTAGTTGTGAGTTTTTATCGGCAACGCGATCGCAAACTCTGTTCCTTGCCCAAACTCCGAAATCACGTCAATTTTTCCCTTGTGCTTTTCAACGATTTGGTAGCAGATAGAGAGTCCTAAGCCAGTGCCTTTACCTACTGGCTTTGTTGTGAAGAAGGGATTAAACAGCTTGTCTTTAATTTCTAAAGGAATTCCAAAACCATTATCTCGAATTCTTACTCGAATATAGTTAGAGTTGAGCCGTTCCGTGTGAATCAGAATCTGCGAGTTTTTGGTGGTTATATTTTGATTTTGAATGAGAAATCCCTTGTTTATCGCTTCCGCTTCTTCCTGCTTCTCATTTTTGCTCTTGGTCTCTTCCAAAGCATCAATTGCATTACTGATAATATTCATAAATACTTGGTTGAGTTGAGCTGGGTAACACTCAACGAGAGGCAAATCTTCATACTCTTTGATTACCTCAATTCCCTGCTTAAGACGGTGATTGAGAATCAACAACGTGTTTTCTATCCCTTCATGGATATCGACTGGTTTCATCTCAGATTCATCCAGCCGGGAGAAGTTTCGCAAAGACAAAACAATTTGCCGGATACGTTCAGTGCCCATCTTCATAGAAGACAAGATTTTGCTAAAATCTTCCGTAAGGAAGTCCAAGTCAATTGCTTCTATCTCGTGTTGAAGAAGAGGGGTAGGGTGAGGGTACTGCTGCCGATAGAGATGTACTAAATTAAGCAGTTCTTGCGTATAAACGTTCGCGTGTTCTAGATTACCGTAGATGAAATTGATGGGGTTATTAATTTCATGAGCGATACCTGCAACTAGCTCTCCCAAACTGGACATTTTTTCAGTTTGAATGAGTTGAGATTGGGTTTGTTGGAGTTCTTGGAGCGCTTGAGTCAGTTCCTCGGTTCGTTGTTCTACTCGCTCCTCTAGTGTCTGACGAGCTAACTCTAGTTCGTGAGTATATTCTCCTACCCACTGTACCAGGCAATTTAGAGAGGTTGCTAATGACCCTACTTCATCCTCAGTGGTAACTGGACTGCGGAGGTCAAAGTTAGATTCTTGAGTGATGGCTCTGGCAACTTGAGTGACTGCTTCGAGGGGACGAGCGATCGCACGAGCCGTAATAATCGCCAACGCCACCGCGATCGCCACTGACAGCATCATACTCCCAACAATAATTTGCAACCTTAGTGTCTCGGCTTGCCTAAGCTTGTTTTTTGCTTCTATCTGTTGAGATTCTGCTGTCTCTTCCAGCCTAGTTAAACTCTCTGCTAATCGGTCAAAACTAACAATGATATTAGTAGCTGTTGTGCTTGTGATAGAATTCAAGAACTTTTGCTGCGCTACCGAAATTTCTTCGGTTTTCAAGTTAGCTGGATCGATTTGCCGCCAGAGCAACTTAATTAGCTGAGTGTATGATTCGATATTGGTTTTATAACCCTTCAATAAAGCCTTTAAATCTGTAGGTTTTGCGGCTAAACTATCGGGGTAGCTGTCTATAAAAGAGTGGAACTCTGATAATATTGTCTCGCTCCGATTAACACTTGTAAAAAACTTAGCAGTTTCGTAGTCAAACCAAATTGGTTCTCCTAGTACAGTAACCAACCGCTGTGGGTGCGCTCGCAGTTCGCCAACAGCATTTTCTAAGTCACTAAGGAGATTTTGCTGCTTCTCGGCAATTATTAACTGCTTTTGAGCCTTCTTTTCGTAATAGTCTCCACTAATTAGACCAATCGTTGTTCCTAAAACCGCGATGCCGATAGCCAAGGAATAACCGTAACCAATTTTTTTGGCTATACTCAAACGTGAAATGAAGCATCCTACCCAGTTTGTAGAAAATTTCAAGGTGTTCCCTTGGTTATCTAAGTTAGGCTTATCTGCAACCCCCATGTCTTTTGAGACTCATTGAGGAAAGTCTAGAGGTTTAAAAAAATAAGAAATATATTCCAACAATAGTCAAATTAAGTGATTAAATCTATTGAACAAAACTACCTTGCCCAATGGCTTTATAGACCTCGCGAATCATATTGTAATCAGCATCATTCGCCGGAACTATCTGAGAGCCTTTGTACTTACCTTCCTCGACGGATAAAAGACTTTGAATCAGTTTATCCTGATTTTTAATTGCGCGATCGCTCATCTCTTTAACGAATTCAGGAGCGAGCTTACTACTGGCAACAAATAAGTCATGGGGGAGAAGTGGCCCTTTCACGATTAGCGGTAACTCACTTTCAGATAAACCTTCATCTTGAAGGAATTTCTCATACTTAACAGTAGACCCTCCCCAAGCATCAACCTCACCTTTCTTCAAGGCAGGTAGTCCCTGACTTCCTAACATGAGGATTTTTAGGTCAGATTTAGGATCTAATCCAGCATCAATCAAAAACTTGGTGGGACCCAGATAACCGCTGGTTGAGCCTAACTGCCACATGGCAATTTTTTTACCTTTTAACTGTGCTACTGACTCGATCTTGCTGTTAGCAGAGACACAGATAGCGGCATGGTAGTTTGGTCGAGTGATGCCGATGACAGGAACTGCATTTGTCCTGGCACGCATGATTACATATTCCGAAGGGCCTGTGAGAACAAGATCCAGCTGATCTGACTGTAAGGCGGCGGCAGCGGCGATGTATGTTTCAACGGGGACAAACTCAAGTTTCGTTTCCAGTACCTCCTCTAGTGCCATCCGCAATCCCCCATAATTACGCTGCAACTCTTCAAGGCTCGGAATATCGGTTACTGTAAATCGGAGCTTTTCAGGGAAATTTCTGGCATTTGAAGGCGAATCTCTATCATTAGGGTTACTTGCTGCGGTACAGCTTGTGATTAATATTAGGGAATACCAAAGAAAATGCCGTCGTCGCATATTTTTTGCCAACAAACAAATAGAAATAATTCTAACTAATTAAAATTAGATTTTAGTTAAGAATAGGTCGTAAGCTATTTAACTCTAATCGTAGAATAAAAAATTAACTTTAAAAGTCTTATAAAAAGGTTTGTCGTTATTAAAGTTGCAGGCATGGGCAGCTTATTTTCCCGCAGAACGCGAGATTAGAGCCGCCCATATTTCTATAAGTATTAACCTTAGCGATAGCGAAGCGCCGACCTGTCTGTTCGCGCTTGTCTTACTGACATAGGCGAACGATACGACCTTATGGCGATAGGAATGCGATCGCTTACACGAACCTCTTGTAGCGACTCCATCGTCACGTTATATTCCTTTCCAATCGAATTTCTAAAAACCGATTACCACAGCGCCTGCACTGGCTCTTCTTCGGGTGGTAGGTCTACCTGCGATGGGGTATTCGGAATGCTGCGGGTTGCAGGTTGTTGTTGCTGTTGCGTTACTGTAGGGGTTGTTGCCGTAGGGGTTACGGTTGGAACTGGGCTAACCGTAGTGGTCGGCGTCGGAGAGGGCGATGGGGTTGTAGTTTGACTACCCGCCGGAACCGCCGGAACCACTTGACCCGCACTCTGATCGCCGAGGGGGAAGCGCACGCCCACTATACCGCCTAAAAAAATAGCAAGAGCTACTACAAAAATCACGCCGGGGATTATTTGATCGCGCATCGCTTAGGGGTGAAGGCTTAGTTTAGTTCATCTTATCCCAGTCAAAAACCTTGAGCTGTTTGCTCAAGGTAATAACTTTGTGTATTTTCACGAATTTTCTATCAATGCAACTCACCCCACCGACGGACTTCTCAGCAAGTTGACCTGAAAAAGTAGAGGCGGGGAAAACTCCCTCTACTCGCAGGTTTCTTTAGGAGAAAAATTTTCATCCAGCTAGGAACGTCAAATCTAAGGTAAATACTTTTGCACCACGCTCCAGCCGGTTAGGGAAACCCAAGCTAATCCCACGAATAGCACCAGATTGGTTGCAATATGAACCGAACGCGCCCAAGCTCGGTTGGGATTAATGAGAATGGCACTTCCCGCTGAGAGCAACACTAATACCACCACCGCCCAACCGGCAATCCAGTGCGCCGAGTGAGCGAGACTGCCATAATGACCTAACGTGCCGACAATCCCAATAGCTAGTAGCAGCAAGACGAGAGCCACCAGAATTGCGCCCGTGGCGTAGTGAAAAGGACGCAACCATCGCGGTTGCGAACTTCTTTGCTGACGAGCCGCAAACATCCAACTGCCGCTGACTCCCAGTAATAGGTAGGCTAACAGCGACAAGCCCATCGACCAAGCAGCAATTTTCCAGAGCCAGAGAAAGGAGGGTAGATTCACTCGTTACTTCTTTACATTCAGCTACAGCAGCATCTACTTTTCATCTTAAGCTGTTCGCTTGGTGCAATAGCAATCCTGTTTTAGTGGTGAGATACCAGCCTTTCAGATTCCCGACTTCGGAAGAGTTGTCGAGAATCTCGCTTTCACGAATTATTTAGGACTGCTAGATCACTGAGAAAAAAAGAATTTGTCTGTCTACGTATACGAGAATTTGCCAGTGAATTTCCCTAAAAACTAATCGCTAATCGCTGAAAATCCTATAAAAAAGAGCTGTCGCTCTTGACAACCCTGAAATTACTGAATTTTTCCAGCAAAACTAGCTAACATAAGCGGTTGTTAAAGTTTCTACGGTTTCTAAATTTCTCTTTTTCTGGATTTCAATCTTCCGGGTGTTATCGTTTATTTCCTTTTTTTCCTCATCGTGTAGGTCGATTGTATTTAACTCGGAATCATTGCCTTCACTGATACACAGGCGATCGCAGGGAATTGTATCTGAGAGAATGGCACTTGCCATC
The DNA here is from genome assembly GCF_014698845.1 of Coleofasciculus sp. FACHB-1120. Classification (NCBI taxonomy): domain Bacteria; kingdom Bacillati; phylum Cyanobacteriota; class Cyanophyceae; order Coleofasciculales; family Coleofasciculaceae; genus Coleofasciculus; species Coleofasciculus sp. FACHB-1120. Next base: position 54,763 of record NZ_JACJTV010000002.1, read on the forward strand.
ATCCCTGTATGAATTTCCAGATTCGCTTCGGACATTGCTTCAAACACTAAGCGTTGTCCTGGAAAGACAACGCGCTCAAAGTACCAGTTCGGAACATTAGAGATCCGAGCAATTTGAATGTGGCTTGTAGCATTAACGTAGCAGCAAAGAATGCGATCGCTGTTACCAGAAGGGAGAGGATCGAGTATTTGAGCCATAACTGCTGAGGAGCTTTGCGCCACTGCCTAGGATTACCATAACTAAGCTAACATTCAGCGATCCCGGCTTGTTGTAAACACGAATACCAACTGAATATTCTCGTGAGATATCTCCCCAAAGTTAGACGAAAAAATTCCCATTTTAGTGACTTTCGCTACTGACGATTGTAACGGCAATTTTCCGTGCTTAAGCTTCCGACTCGCACCATGCCTCCCGGTCAAAATACCTCCCTCACGTCTCATGCCAGCATTGCCAGATGAAAATGCAAGTGAAGCAAAGATTTCTCCAGGATAAACAATGAATTCGTGCTTAATTTCGACTTGTCGCCGAGAACCGGCTGCCGCTGGAGATCGATTTTTGCAGTGTTGGGCTTTCTTTTTTGGCTTCAGAACCAAAATTAGGGCGAGACTGAGGAGAGTCAATGTTATCGTAAAGTTATATAAAGACCTTTCAGAATCATCTCATTTATAGACACAGAGGTGCTGTTGTCGCCAGTAATGCCTGCGGATCAATGGCGGATTCACATCTAGTCGCTATCTAGTCGCTAAAGATACTTAAATATGGCTCAAATCCTGAGAGCAAGTCTTAGCCAGAATAATTTTTGACAAAGCGATCGCATTTGTCGCTTTCGATCTCAGTGGTAGTAAATTTAGATACAAAAAACCACGATGAATAATCGAATTCTCTATGTCCGCCTCCCCTGCAACCCGATTTTCCCCATCGGAGTGGTTTACTTATCGGATCACGTACACAAGCAATTCCCAGAAGTCGAACAGCGGATATTTGACTTAGGAACCGTGCCGCCCCTAGATTTCACGGGGGCGTTGGATACGTGTGTCGATGAATTCAAACCCACACTCCTGGTATTTTCCTGGCGCGATATTCAGATTTATGCGCCCGTGGGAGGTAGAGGTGGCAACCCACTCCAGCACGCCTTTGAGTTTTACTACGCCAAAAATCCGCTGCTGAAATTGCGTGGGGCACTGGGAGGGCTGCGCGTCACCACGGCATACTACACCGAACTGTGGCGCAACTTGGGGTTAATCAAACGAGGACTCAAACGCGCTCAAAAATATCATCCAGAAGCCAAAGCCGTTGTCGGTGGCGGTGCTGTGAGCGTATTTTACGAACAGCTAGGTAAGAGCCTGCCATCCGGGACAGTGGTTTCCGTGGGTGAAGGCGAAGCGCTGCTAGAGAAAATGCTGCGAGGGCAAGATTTTCGGGATGAACGATGCTATGTGGTGGGGGAGACAACGCCACGCGATCGCATGATCCACGAACCTCCCACGAATATCGAAAAAACCGCTTGCAATTACGACTACATCGAATCTATTTGGCCTGAGTTTCAATATTATCTGCAAGACGAAGATTTCTATGTTGGCGTGCAAACAAAACGGGGTTGTCCCCACAACTGTTGTTACTGCATTTATACAGTGATTGAAGGCAAGCAGGTACGGATTAACCCAGCCGATGAAGTTGTCGCAGAGATGCAACAACTTTATGACCGAGGGATTCGTAACTTCTGGTTTACCGATGCTCAGTTTATCCCAGCTCGGAAATTTATCGATGACGCCATTGAGCTATTGCAGAAAATCCTCGATGCTGGGATGAAAGATATCCACTGGGCAGCTTATATTCGGGCAGACAATTTAACGCCTGAGTTATGCGACTTGATGGCAAAAACTGGCATGAACTACTTTGAAATTGGCATCACCAGTGGTTCTCAAGAACTTGTGCGGAAGATGCGGATGGGCTATAACCTGCGGACAGTCTTAGAAAATTGCCGCGACTTAAAAGCAGCAGGCTTCAACGACTTAGTTTCTGTCAATTACTCATTTAATGTAATAGACGAAACCCATGAAACGATTCGCCAAACGATTGCCTATCACCGGGAACTAGAGCGAATATTTGGTGCAGATAAAGTCGAACCGGCAATCTTCTTTATCGGCTTACAACCCCATACCCATTTAGAAGAATATGCTTTTGATAAAAATATCCTGAAACCTGGATACAATCCCATGAGCATTATGCCGTGGACAGCCAAAAAATTACTTTGGAATCCAGAACCCCTCGGCTCATTCTTTGGGGAAGTTTGCCTGCAAGCATGGCAGCAAAACCCCAACGATTTCGGGCGAGAAGTGATGAAAATTCTAGAGGAAAAACTTGGTTGTGCCGACTTAGAAGAAGCCCTGGCGGCACCGATTCAGCTCAAAGAAAAACACCTAGCTACGGTATCTTAGCTTCATAAATTGCTAAGTAGAGATTGCTTACCCTAGCCTGCATTTCTCTTCTTCCCTTGTTCTTTGCGGTTCATTTAATAAAACCAAAATCATGTTAGAAGGCTCCATTCTGCAACAGCTAGAAGTTGCTCATCGATCGAGTAAAAGACCGATTCGATTTGGGGTGTACTACAAAAACACCCTTGTTGCCCTGTGCCATGCCCTAGAAGACCACATCTTAACTGAGGACAGTTCCCCCTTGACCATTGCCGCTTTTCAAAGAGGCAAATGGTATCTGCAAGAAGCCGATCGCTATGGAGAGATCGCGCAGAAAGCAGGTCAGATCGCGATTATGGCGGCGTCAGATTCGGGGTTTACCGAACACCCAACTAGCCAACGCCCAAACGTGGACTTAGTGGGATTAGATCCCTCCGATCCAGTTGCACAAGAGTGGCACTTAATCATCTTTTCGCCGACATACACAGCGATGGTGCTGTGTCAAGAGCTTTCGGAAGAAGATTATGGTGCAGCAGGACTACCCGCCTCAGATTTGGAGCGCAAGTTCTATGGACTGTGGACATTTGAGCCAGAGTTAGTGAAAGAGACAGTGGATTTAGCGATCGCTCATATTGGTCGCTACAACCCGGAACTAGAGAAAAAACTCATCGCCTGCAAGGAGTCAATGCAGCCCTCCTTAGGAAGACCTCATAATCTGGGTGCAGTAGTGTCTTCCGTGGTGGAATATCTCCAGCATGGACAAGAAGATATATCAACCGGCACAAATCTAGACATCCCTGTCGGATCTCGCCAACAAGCGCTGGATCGAAACTTAGTTTCCAACGAAATCCAGGCATTCTTGCGGATGGCGCAGCTGATGGATATGGCAGATGTCACGAATCCATTGGCAGCAGCAGAAGTAGTAGCGTTCTCCGAAATGATCGGGCAACTGCTCGATTTACCCGCTTGGCAGATGAAACGCCTGCGCCTTGCGGGGTTGTTGCACCGCATCGATCCGTTGCAGGGGGCGGAAAGTGTATTGGCTGCGGCTAAGTCGAGTCGCTACGACGAGGAGGCACCGAGTTGTGCGCTGACTTGTCCGTTAGTGCCGGGAGCGCAAGTATTGAGAAGAATGTCACAACTGCGGGCAGTTGCCCAAATCGTCACTCACCAAACCGAGTGGTGGAACGGAACGGGTGAGCCAGCCGGGTTAGCGGGTGATGAAATTCCCTTGGAATCGAGAATTTTGGAATTAGTCTCAGACTTTCAGTGGCGACTGGCGCAAGCGAGAAATGCCAATCCCGACAGCGAAGAGAATTTATCCAAAGCTTTAGAAGAGTGTCGGCAACAACAGGGCGATCGCTTCGATCCCAAATTGGTTGAAACGCTATCACTCCTTGTCATGGGGATGCAACAGGGTTTGACTCTACCTGTCACGCCAACCAAAGTGACAGGGGGAATGTGGCTCTTGGATGCAAATCTCTATGCCGGTACAGCAGCGCAACCTTCCTTAACGGGCAATGGGTAATGAAAGGGATGAGTTATGAGTTTTGAGTGAAAAGAGAGCTTTTTAATGCCATACTCAGACGCGATAACCGCAAGCCTTTTACAACTTAAAACTTTTTTCCTCATTAACAATCCTTCAATTAGCAATTAGCAATTAGCAAATGGACATTGAAGCAATTCGCTCCGGCAAACTCAAGCAACTGCCAGGTACAGATTTAGAAGACGAAGATTTTTCAGGAGTAGATTTGCGAGGTATCAATCTCGCCGGTGCCAACCTCGTCGGCACAAATTTTAGTGGCTCCAACTTGGAACGCGCCCGTCTTGATGGTGCAAATTTAATCGAAGCGCAACTCGTAGGCGCTGACTTGCGGGCAAACCTGCTGGGCGCTAACTTGATGCAAGCTGACTTATGCGGTGCTGACTTGCGCGGGGCAAATTTGCGAGGCGCTAACTTAATGGGCACCAAGCTTACCCAAGCATCTTTTGCCGGTGCCTTCTTGAGCGGTGCCAACTTGATGAGTGTCAACTTGCAAGGCGTGGATTTGCGGAGCGCTGACTTGCGGGGTGTAAACTTGAGCGGTGCCAATCTGCAAGGTGCAGACTTAAGCCAAGCGGATTTACGTGGCGCTTTGCTGAGTGAAGCAAATCTAGAAGAAGCAGACTTAAGGGGTGCAAATCTTGCCGGGGCAAATTTGACTGGAGCAAATTTACTCTGTGCTGAGTTAGATAGTGTTAACTTGACTGGCGTGACTTTGGATCGCGCTTGTTTGACTGGAACCTGTGCGGAAAAAATGGCTTCAAAAGCCTGAGAAAATCTCTGCGGCTAGCGGTTCTCAGTGGACTCAAAAAAACCTAACCCTCGCCCCTTCCCACCTCTCCCTAACCCTCTCCTACAAGGAGAGGGAAGCCGAATAAATGTTTTCTACGGGGAAGGGGAGCAAGTTCGTCTCCAGCCAAAAAAATTTATTCCTTGTCCCTCCCTTGTCGGGGAGGATTCGGGAGTGAAGACGATGCCGGGGAGTAAAAAGTTTGAGCCTCGAAAAGCTTAACTTCATCTGTACATTACGGTGATGATCGACGAAGCGAACCGACTACTAAAACAAGGAATTGAGCAATATCAGACGTATGTAGAAACCAAGGTTCTTGCATCTCTACAAGCGGCAATGCAGTCTTGGCAACAGGCACTCAGTCTTTGTCGAGACAGCGAGGATAGTAGGGTTGAGGGAGCCGCTTTAGGCAATTTAGGGGCTGCGTATAAGGCTTTAGGAGATTTACCCCAGGCGATCGCATTCTATCAACAGCATTTAGCGATCGCTCAACGTATCCAAGACAAGCGCGGCGAGGGAAATGCGCTCTCGAATCTGGGAAATGCTTACTACATTCTTGGTGAGGATGCAAAAGCCATAGAGTACCAGCAACAGCGATTAGCGATTGTACGAGAACTCCAAGATCGTTCAGGTGAGATGCAAGCGCTCTCAAATTTAGGGGCAGCTTATCATTCTTTGGAAGAATATATAAAAGCGATTCTCTGCTTTCACCAGGCAAAAGCGATCGCAATAGAATTACAAGACGTTCGCGGGGAAGGACAGGCGCTTAAGAATCTCCGATTTGCTTATATTGCCCTCGCAGACTTGCAAGCGGCTCGCGATTATCAGCAGCAGTATCTGACAATAATAAGGGAACTTTTGGCAGCAGCCAAAGCAGATGACTTCATCAGCAGCGCGAAGATGCTGGGCATTAATCCCTCAGAGGATTTTGCTGAAGCCGACTTGAGCGGTGTTAACCTCCGCAGCGCCAACCTCCGCAATGCTGACCTCAATCATACCAATCTCAGCAATGCCGATCTCACCTTTGCCGACTTGAGCCGTGCCAATTTAAGCAGTGCCAACCTCTCCCATGCCTGCCTTTGTAATGCCAATCTGCGCGATGCTCATCTGTTGCACGCGAACCTTACTCAAGCAGATTTGCGGACTAAAATGCCCCGTGCTAATTTAACCAATGCCAACCTTAGCGGTGCAAATTTAACCAGTGCTTACCTTCCCAATGCCAACTTGACGAACGCCTCCCTGACGGCTGCCAATCTCAGCGATGCTGATTTAAGCGGTGCTAACTTAAGTGGCGCAAATCTCAAAGATGCTGAGCTTAAGCGTGCCGAGCTCAAGGGTGCAAATGTGGAGAATGCTTTGTTTGAAGGGGTTTTGGGGCTTTCTGAGGCAATGAAGCTCGATCTCAAGCAGCGAGGGGCAATTTTTGAGGAGGGCTAGCGATCGCTCCTACGCCAGCATCACCACTCCAGCTATTAAATCTGCCATTAACCGTAGCATTTTCAGCCACTGTAAACCCATCAAACTTTCCTAAACCTCTATTTCAGCAACAACGATAAGATTAAACTTCTGTCTATCTAACAATCCTTTTTCCGCATAAATATTAAAATTTTCTAGTCTTATTTTTTTTACATAAGTTATCTAGATTTAATCAGAAATCACTCCAGCGATTAAACTACCAATATTTGCTTGTTATTATAATTTACAGAAAGCTTTAATTTATTTTTCAGAATTTTTAAGCGGATGTTTCATTCAATAAATCCAGACAACAATTTTAGGTTGGACGGCGTTTACACTTGTCCAGTTTGTCGGCACGGTGAGATTGCAGCCATGCCGTTAATGGAGGCATTTGCTTGTAACTTTTGCAATCATATTTTCACTGCCGATCCCATTCAACAGTCCGTGAAAATGGCAGATAGCGCATCACCAATAACGTGGCGCTGGAATGGTCGAACTTGGCGAGGTGCCCATCGTAAGGGAAATGAGTTGGGTTGGGGTGTTGGGTTGGCAGCAGTTGCTTTAATCTTATTACCGACTACCCTTGTTGCCTTGTCTACCTACTTTTTTCCCCCAATACCGGGTACTCCCTTATCTTGGGTTCCGACTCTTTGGATTGGGTTAACCTTTTTCGCTCATCTTGCTTTTGTCGTCGATGTTGTTGTTGAGTATTATCAATTCCCAGTCTTTGCTTACGTCAACGCAATCCGACGACATCTGTTAAAAGGAACAAATTTCTAAATCCCTAGGACTCGATATTATTCAACTCAACCTCAACAGTGCGTTTTCCCACCGTTACGCGATCGCCTGAGACTAACTGTCGTCCTCGCCGGGTTTCTAGGGTGCCGTTGACTAAAACAAAACCCTGTTGAATCAAAAGCTTAGCTTGACCACCCGTCTGCGCCATCCCGACCCACTTTAAAAACTGATGGAGCTTAATTGTGTTGCCACTTACCGCCATAAGAAGTGTTGCACTCCAACGTAACCGTATTATGCTAATGGCTAATATATCAATCCTAATTGATATGGGAATAACAGTTTTTGGGTAAGTGGTAAAAAGTTTTAAGTTGGAAAAGACTTGCAGCGATCGCGTTAGCGAAGCGAGGCGTTAGCCTAGCGCTGACTTGTCAGTTCGCGTCTGAGTTTTGAATTGAAGAACCCTCTTCTCGCCTCAAAACCCAACCGAGGGCTACAGATTTACCACAACCAAAAATTTCAGCAGTTGCGCCAAACTACATTAACCAGAAAAGGCAGGAGTGAATGATCGTTAATAAGGATGAACTGCTGGAGCGATATGCGGCGGGAGAACGGGATTTTAAAGGTGCAGACTTAATTGGAACCGATCTTAAAGGCGTGAATCTAAGTCTAGCGAACTTCCAGGAGGGGTCGCTCAGCGAAACTGACTTGAGTGGTGCTAACCTGAGCCAAACCTCTTTAATGGAGGCAACTTTAGGCACAGCCAATCTCAGTGGAGCGAATTTGAGTGGGGCGAATCTCAGTGGAGCGAATTTATTTCGGGCAAATCTCAAGGGTGCCAATCTGAGCGGGGCAAACTTGAAAATGGCAGATTTGACAGAAGCAGACTTGAGCGGGGCGAACTTGGACGGAGCAAACCTTTGGGGAGCTTACCTGATTGGCGCAAAACTAGAGGGTACCAAGTTGCCAAACAATACTGATTCCTAAAAATACTGATTCCTGGAAATGCTGATTCCTGAAAATACTTATTCCTGAATTGACTGTCGAATCGGAATTTCGATGACGAACTCCGTTCCCTGCTCTGGTGCTGAATTACACTTCAAAACGCCCCTGTGTCTCTCGACGATGATTTGATAGCTAATTGACAAACCCAGCCCCGTGCCTTTACCAGTGGGCTTTGTAGTAAAGAAAGGGTCAAAAATTTTCGTGCGGATTTCTTCGCTCATGCCGGGGCCGTTGTCGATAATTCGGATACTCGCTTTTCCGTTGTCGAGGACATCGGTACGAATCCGAATACAAGGCAAGGGAGCCGGGGAAGATCCGAGCAAGGGAGAATGTAAAGCCATTTCCTGGGCGCTGTCTCTTCGCGCCTCTGCCTCCTCTAGGGCATCGATCGCATTGGAAATGAGATTCATAAATACTTGGTTGAGGAGTCCGGCATAGCACTCTACGGACGGCAAATCGCCGTATTCTTTGAGAATTGTAATCCCCGTATTGACTCCTCTGGATTTCAAGCGGCTGTGGAGAATCAGTAGAGTGCTGTCAATGCCTTCGTGGATATCAACCGCCTTCATCTGGGATTCGTCAATCCGCGAGAAGTTTCGCAGGGACTGGACAATTTGCTGAATGCGGTCAGCCCCAATTTGCATAGAGGACAGGGTTTTCGGGAAATCCGCCATTAAGAAATTTAGATCGATTGCCTCAGCTTCCTCTTCAATTTCAGGGACTGGCTGGGGATAGTATTTGGCATAAAGCTGTAAGAGGTTTAGCAAATCCTGGGAATATTGATTTGCGTGAACCAGATTGCCGCAAACAAAGTTGACTGGGTTGTTAATTTCGTGGGCAACACCAGCAACTAACTGCCCTAGACTAGACATCTTTTCATTTTGGATCAAAAGCGTCTGGGTTTGTTGAAGTTTGCACAGGGCAAGTTGCAGATGGTTTGCTTGTTGTTTGAATTCTACTGCTGAGGCTTTTAAGGTTGCTTCAGCGGATTTTCGTTCGGTGATGTCAGTGACGAAGCCTTCGCAGTAGAGTAAGGCACCTGTGCGATCGCGTAATATATTCAAGCACTGTTTGTCGAAACCCTGTTTGTCAAAGCCCTGTTTGTCCTTGGCGGATGCCGCGCTATAGCCGCTCACGGCTTCATATCGCTTCACAGAGCGCAGCTCTTGGCGTACTGCCCGTGCATTTTCTGAAATCCAAATGATGCTACCGTCTTTGCGATAAACCTGAGATTCAAACCCACTCACTGAGCCATGTTCTTGCAGCAAGTCTAGAAATTCGTCACGCCGATTGGGATCTACATACAGCTGGTGCTTGATGTCCGTTAAATGAGCAATCAGTTCCTCTGGGGAGGCGTAGCCGTAAATCTTTGCCAGCGCTGGATTCGCACTGATATAACGCCCGTCCGGGGTCGTCTGAAATATCCCCTCGACGGCGTTTTCAAAAATACTCCGATACTTTTCCTCAGCTTGCCGCAAAGCCTCTTCCACCTGCTGACGCTCGGTGATTTGATTTGCCAGTTCTCGATTGGCGTGGTGCAACTGGCTTGTTCGTTTGACAAGCTTTCTCTGGACTTTTTTCCAACGCTCCACCCAGCTAGAAGCATCAATTGGCACATTATCACGGCTTAGGAACATGGGAGGTCTCAGAGTTTAGTTAGCCAATGTTCTTAGTATGAAACTATCCGAGAAATTACTGGGTGATAGCACTCGCTTTTGAAGTGTGATCTTTTATGTGATGATTTGGTGATATAAATCTATTTTATTTGTGATGTAGATCGCTGAAATTACGGAGACAATCGTTGTAAAGGCAACGTTTTTTAGTCAATTACGATAAGGGGAGAAAATTGATACTGAGGGTTCGACTTTATTATGAGTAGACTAAAAACTTTTAGTTTAGTAAGCATAATGGCGATTTGAGGGAGCGGTGTGGAGCTAAAAGCGATCGCTACCCGGATAACAAATTGGCGATTTGACCCAGCGCTTAATCATTTAGAAATAGCTAGAAATCTCGTAGAAATCACGCTGGATGAGGGAACGACACGGTGCCTCCAGGGAGACTTCCGAGGAATAATCCTGTATCGGTGAGTGAGCGTACCTCCACTTTCTAGCGCGATCGCTACGACACCACCAGTATCTGTGAGGCAGTCTCAGTCTTCCTCTGTCACCAGAGTGGTTAAATTTGGTCAACCATTGCTGCTCCCTGGAGGAACATCCTTTCAAACTGCCTGCAAGAAGAACTAGGGTAGCCCCAGTACCATCCCTAGAAGGAGGCGTCGGTTTATTGGGAAGCGGTGCCGCCGGTGCTGCCATTACCTATCTGACAGATGCTCAAACTGCCATCATTCAACCCAATCAAATCTTGCAAGTTCAGTTCAGCGAAGATTGGCAGTGAAGTGAGTTGTTGATGGTAAACAAAGGTAATCGGGAATGGGTCATGAGAATGAACAAATCCCGATTACCGATTAACCATTAGCCCTTCCCTTAGAAATTATTTGTTTCTGGTGGCGGTGCGCCTGCTCCTGGCTGATTCAGGAAGAAATTCTGGGCCCCATCATTCTGATAGATGCAGCGGATATCTGGTTGCCCGTCCAAACTGCCGGTATAGCCAAAGGTGTTCATCCGGTTCTTGCAATCTCGCACCTGATCTGCCGTTACCAGTTTTCGTTGTTCCAAAATAGACCAGTTGTTACTACGCAAAACACAACCCGGTCGCATATTGGGCTGCGAAACGTAGACATTAAAGGGATTTAGCGTTACATAGACGCGAGTATCCATCACCATCGCGCTAGCTCCGAACTGCACACAAAGCTCAGGATTCGGCGCAGCGCGGTCAATGAAATCACGCGATGCAACGTTTTCTGGGCTAAATGTTGCTGTGGAGCTAAAGCCAATCCCCACCCCAATTCCTAAAACGAAGACGCCGCCGATCAAAGCGATGGAAGTGTAATTGAAAGGGGATGATTTAGCGGATTTAGGGGCACTATAGGGAGTATCGGCAGGGTATCTAGATTTACGTTTCATCGTCGCTTAGGTAATTTCACGCCTACTGGACAGGGAGTAATCAAACTGCTCTCCTTCCTCCCAGTATGGCTATAGATTGTCCCGCTAGGCAGGCGCGAGGGAGGAGGAGTAAAAAAGCTAAAAGGCAAAGGGCAAAAGTAAAGATTTAGGATGAAAGAAGACTGGATCTGCGTTTTGGCTTTGACTTGTTAGGGTCATAAGCTCCCCAAAGAATCCGTGGTTTTCTCTTTGTGATTTTCTCTCGGTATTGCCTTGAGTCACTCCTCGCTTGCCAGGTTTCTACTTTCGTTCAACAATTGGGAGTAAGCATGGGCGACATCTTTGAGATGTTGATATTCGTCTTTCATTCGTTGATACTGCAACTCAAAAGCCAGATGTGAGACGAGAAGCCGATCGGGATTGTACTCAGCTACCTTAACGCCAATTAATGCCTCTCTTATTAAACGAACATATATTTTTTGTAACTGTTCGGCTTTCCTTAACAGTTTTTCTACCTCTAGTAACGCTTTCTCATAGGTATCTACTTGCACGGAATAGACATCAGAGGTAGATACTAAATCGGCTAAGTCATTAATTTTACGATATTGCTCCTCAAGTACGGACATTTCAGGCTCTAATTGCCAGTGTTCGTGAATGATGGGAGCTAGTTCTTTGATGGTAGTCAGCTTTGGATCGTTCGTTTTAGAGTTTTGCTCAATCACCTCCACATCATTCAGGGGATGCCAGGAATAAATATATTCAACATCCCCATCAGGCGTCAGTCTGGGAAAGACAACTTGAACTCTATTCTGACGCCTAACCATCAGCGGAATTCCATAGTTTTTCAGAGGTAAGCTGGGATACTTCTGTTCTGCACCTTTCACCAAAACAACACTATTCTTTTTAATTTGTTTAATTTTGGCTTTCCGTTTTTCATTAACCAGATAGGCAATGACCAAAGGTACAAGTATTACAAGAATGATTAGAAATCTTTGTAGCACAGCGATCGCCTCCAGCCTCCATCTGTTGCAGGGTCAGGTAGTCGTTGATTTATTGTGACTGATTTTGCCTTCGACTGACGAGTGTAGGCAGGACAGGGTGTAGGGGTGCGAAATTTCATCCACTCCTCGCCTCTGCTTGGCTTCCGTCTCAAGCTAGGTGGGGACTGGATTAAATGTAAAGTAAAAATTAAGCAGTTCTCTGTTGTTGGCTTGCATCTGTGAAATCACAAACGTCGCGACATCTGGGCAAAACCTTGAAAGGCTCCCAGTTTCAAACTCTGATTGCCGATAGCCTCACCGTTTTTTGGGGGGATTGGTTGGATTTACGTGTCCGAATTGTGCAGGTGGCGGCGTCTGGGCTAATATCGCCTCTGATCTACATTCTGGCGTTTGGATTGGGCTTGGGTAGCTCTATCAAGCCTGGTGCGGGGATTAGTGGTAATTACAATAACTACCTGGAATTCATTTTGCCGGGGATGGTAGCGCTATCGTCGATGGTGATTAGCTTTACTGGCACGACATTTTCCATCTGTGGCGATCGCTTGTTCTCGAAAACTTTTGAAGAAATGCTGCTGGTGCCAGTGCATCCTCTAGCTTTGCACTTAGGGAAAATGCTAGCTGGCGTGGTGCGGGGGTTGATGACAGCGGGTTCGGTGATTTTAGTAGCGGTACTCTTCACCGGCAAGGTTTGGAGTTTTTTGAACCCTTTGTTTCTGCTGTTAGTAGTGCTGAATTGCGCCGTGTTTGCTGGGTTGGGTGTGATTGTCGGTTTAAGCGTGCGATCGCTCGAAGCCGTTGGTCTTTACAATAATTTCGTGATTATCCCCATGTCGTTTTTGGGCGCAACTTTCTTCGATCCCGCCACTCTCCCAGCGGCTCTCAAAGTAGTCGTCTATTTGCTGCCCCTGACTTATACCAGTATTGGTTTACGTGCCGCAGCTTACTTGCCAATGTCGCAATTTCCCTGGTACTCGGTGCCGATTTTAGGGGTGATGGCGATCGCGCTTTCCTTCGTCGGTGCTTATCAATTCGCTCATCAGCAAGATTAAATTTTGAACTGCCAAAATGCTAAAGATGCCCAGAAGAGGATTTCATTGCACCACTCTGTAGACTCAGCCTCTACCTCAACCTAGTCGCTGCCTGGACTCGGCTAGTGGAGTGCCATCTTTGGTCTCTCCAGATATCAAAAACATCATTGTTTTTACTATCAACTCGATGACATCCCATCCAATGCTTGTCATCTCTGGCTCGTAAAAACGTTGCAGCCTTGACTCGAATATCATTATGCCATGTATTCTCATCAACTTTCCATACCTGGAAACAATGATGATTTATGCTATCAAGTTTGCAAAATCTCATCCAATGGTTGTCATCTTTGCCTTGTAACATTAAGGCTTTCTGAGCAACAATTGAACCATTTTCAATATCTGCTTTAACAGATTTTATTTCCGCATAAGCCGCATTAGCTGTGTCTTGAGCAGTCTTAAATTCCTTGTAGGCATATTCAGCTATTTTTACTGAATTCTCTAAGCGTTTGTTGGTATCCTGAAGTTCTACCTTAGTAGCAAAGCGTTCATTAGTATCCTGAAGTTCTGATTTTGTCGCCAGAGGCTCTGTTTTAATAGATTGAAGCTCATCTTTCAGAGTTTTAATTTCTGTCTTACAAGCTTTTATTTCTGTTTTGGCAGCCTGAAGTTCTTCTTTCAGATTTTCCTGAGACGCCTGAAGCTCTTTTAATATCTCTAGTTCTGCCTGAAACTGTTCGCGTGTTCGTTCTAGTTCAGCGATCGCTTTTTCGTAATATCCTAGCGGTGTTTTCCAGTCACCAGCACCAGCTTTACCCATAAAAAACCTCTTTCTTCTTTTATGTATTCTCTTTATCTGTCAAGAATCGCTGCGACTTCTCAGGCTTTAGCATAAGAGGCTCGGTAGAATCATAAGTCTTTATCGCTCTACGCCAAAACTCACAAAGTACGCCATATTTAAGCCAATCTTGAATAGCTATCCTTTTCAACTCTGGAGCTTTTTTGACTAAAGCAGCCATCATCGCTGCATTGTGTTGAAGTTGTCCATAAATCTTCAGTACCTCGTCAATAGAACTTTTCTCATTCAACTTGCTCAATTCATAGCATTCGCTTAGTTCATAAAGCTCAATGTCCGACAGCCTAGCACCAGGCTTCAATCCGATTTTGAGCCTCTGTCTACATTTATCAAAAGGATTCGGCAATGCATGAGCTAAATGTTTCTTTAACTCATTCCGAATCTGTTCAAGCTTTCCATCTATCGCTTCGTCTATTTTATCTACAAGCTGATTAGCATCTTTAAATAGTTTTTCTTCTAGCAAATTAACCTCTACCAACATTGGTGCGATTAACTTGTTATTAATTTCTTCGGGAGTGAATTGACTACCTAACTGCAAGGCTTCCATTACCACTAAAGAAATTTGATTAATTCTATTTTCTAAATAGGTGTCAGTTATTCCGATAGTTTCTCTTACATCTCTAAGCGCTACTTCCCGCACTTGATTAATGTTTTCTAAAGCCTTCTTTACTTGCTCATCAGCCTGGTTAATTAAAGACTCAATATCACCTACCGTCTTAGTTTCTAATTCCTCCATTTCATTTTTTGCTTGGTTGATTCGGTTTTGAGCTATATAATCAAGCTTGTCAGCTAAGGGATATAGTTTTTCATCAAATAATTCACCAATTTGTTTCCCTGCCGATTTCACAAAATCCTGCGAAACGTCTTTAGAAGCACGTTCTAATTTTTTAATCAAACCTCCAAAGAGCCATCCCAGCATTTCTCACCATCCTTGCATCGCTAAGCTGGCAGCAAACTTCATCAAAGTCTATCTCACTAGCTGCTTTTGCGGTTTCAGTACAAATACTGAAAAACCCGATTTATTTAATAAATCGGGTTTTTAGAAACGCGATAAAACGGCCTTTCTACACAAAATGAGAGAGGGGGCTAAAATGCGTCTAGCGACTTATCGATAATGAAGTTGATAATGCTAACCTACACATTGAACCGGAACAGCATTACATCGCCTTCTTTGACAATATATTCCTTCCCTTCACTGCGGACTAAGCCTTTTTCCTTCGCAGCATTCATGGAACCAGTTGTTACTAAATCTTGGTAAGCGACTGTCTCTGCCCGAATAAAACCGCGCTCAAAATCAGAGTGAATGACGCCTGCTGCTTGGGGTGCTGTCATTCCGGCGTGAATTGTCCAAGCGCGAGTTTCTTTAGGACCAGTTGTAAAGTAGGTACGCAAGCCTAAAAGTTCGTAAGTGGCGCGAATCAGAGATTTTAATCCGCCTTCTTCCACTCCAAGAGAACCCAGAAACTCAGCTTTATCTTCTTCTGGCAATTCGACTAATTCCGCTTCCACTTGGGCAGAAACAATGACGACTTGGGCGTTTTCTTGGGTCGCAATTTCCCGCACTTGTTCTACATATTTATTGCCGGTTGCCAAATCATCCTCAGAGACGTTGGCAGCATAAATAATTGGTTTGCCTGTGAGCAATCCTAATCCTTTGAGCGATTCAGCTTCTTCTTCATTTAAGTTAGCCCGCCGCGCTGGTTTGCCCTCATTTAATAAAGCGCTCAATTTTTCTAGCGCAGCGAGTTCAATCTGTCCTTCTTTGCTAGTACGGGCAGCTTTGCGGGTGCGCTCAATACGTCGCTCTACTTGAGATAAATCTGCTAAAGCCAGCTCCAAATTAATAATGTCAATATCTCGCGCTGGATCAACAGATCCGGCAACGTGGATAATGTCATCATTCTCGAAACATCGCACTACATGAACAATGGCATCAACTTCTCGAATGTGGGACAAAAATTGATTACCCAGTCCTTCCCCCTGACTAGCACCTTTCACTAAACCAGCAATATCCACAAACTCAACCCGTGTCGGGATAATTTGCGCCGAACTGGAAATATTAGCCAGGGCGTTTAACCGTTCATCTGGCACCGACACGACACCAACATTGGGTTCGATGGTGCAAAAAGGGAAATTGGCAGCTTCAGCCTTGGCATTGGCAACCAAGGCGTTAAATAAGGTAGATTTTCCGACGTTGGGAAGTCCGACAATTCCGGCTCTAAGCATCTTAGTTCAAGAGGTAAAACTGGGTAGAATCAATTAGATAGGTTCAGGAATCGGTTGAGGAATCGGACCTGGAACCGGCTGGGGAATGGGCGCTGGCACTGGCTCTGGCACAGGTGAGGGAATCGGCTGGGGAACGGGGGCTGGCACTGGCTCTGGCACAGGTGAGGGAATGGGTTCTGGTACAGGTCCCGGTACGGGTTCTGGTACTTCTGGCGGCGATCCAGGAATCGGATTAGGCTCCGATCCGGGGATCGGGCTGGGGATGGTTGGTTGGGGGATAGGATTAGGACTGGGATTAATCATGGCGATCGCCTTGAACAATTTAACCCTATAAAAATAGGTAAGAACGCATAACAATGACATCCCCCGGAATAACGACATTCCTCGACACTTACACTTGAAGATTCATCCAACCGCATCCAAACTCATTACTGTAGCAGGTATTGAGAACGCATTAGCTCGTCTGCGATCGCAGGCAAATGCGAGTTTAACTGCCCCTCCGAAATTGTTGGGCAGAAACGATCTATCCTAAACCGGCAAAGGCCAAAAGCGCTCGGAATTTCTACCCGCTTGCCTTCCCGATATCACCGATTTTAGAAAAATTTCCAGCATGGATTTTATCCCAGGGTCTCAAACAACTACCCCATTACTGGACGCCCTTCAAGCGTGCGCCAAGAAGCATCATGCACCCTTTTACACGCCCGGACACAAGCGGGGGCAAGGAATTTCTCAACGATTAGCGGATTTGCTCGGAACCGCTGTGTTTCCGGCAGATTTACCAGAATTACCGGAGTTAGATAACTTGTTTGCCCCAGAGGGCGTGATCCAAGAAGCCCAAGAACTGGCAGCAGCAGCGTTTGGGGCAGAACGCACCTGGTTTTTGGTCAATGGTTCGACTTGTGGTTTAATGGCGGCAATTTTAGCCACCTGCGGCGAGGGGGACAAAATTATTCTGCCTCGGAATATCCATTCCTCAGCAATCCAAGGCTTAATTCTTTCAGGTGCTATTCCGATTTTCGTGAATCCAGAATACGACCTAGAGCTGAATATTGCCCACAGCATCACCCCATCGGCAGTGGCAGATGCCCTCCAACAGCATCCGGACACTAAAGCGGTGATGATGGTTTACCCGACTTACTATGGCGTTTGCGGGGATATAAGCGCGATCGCGCAAATTGCTCATCAGCACGGTATCCCTTTGCTCGTAGACGAAGCCCACGGTGCCCATTTCGCCTTTCATCCAGACTTGCCGACCTCTGCACTCGCCTCTGGAGCCGACTTAACGGTACAATCCACCCACAAGGTGCTGGGGGCACTTACCCAGGCATCAATGCTGCACGTCCAAGGCAATCGAGTCAATCGCGATCGCTTGAGCAAAGCTTTACAACTGTTACAGTCCACCAGCCCCAGCTATTTATTGCTAGCTTCGCTGGATGCAGCGCGTCAGCAAATGGCATTGCACGGGGAAGCGCTAATGGCGAAAACCTTACATTTGGCGGAGGAGGCGGCTATGCAAATTAGTCAAATTCCCGGTTTATCCGTGTTAAAAACTGCCAAAACACCGGGTTTTGTTGCCCTTGACAAAACCCGGCTGAGTGTTAAGGTTTCTGACTTAGGTTGGACGGGGTTTGAAGCGGATGAAATTCTCCATCAACAGCTAGGCGTTACGGCTGAGTTACCATCGCTGCACAGTTTGACTTTTATCATCAGTTTGGGAAACACTCCATCTGATATTGTGCAGATGGTATCGGCACTCCGAATTTTAGTGCAGGAGCGATCGCCCACCACATTAATAGCCCCATATCTGGATGTCTTCACCCGGTGGAAAGCTGAATTTCTTCAGATTCATCCTTCATCCTTCGTGCTTCATCCTTCCATCTCTCCCCGCCAAGCCTTTTTTTCCCAAACCCAAACGCTGCCGGTGGAAAAGACTGTAGAACGCATCAGTGCCGAACTTATTTGTCCCTATCCACCCGGAATTCCCGTGTTGATGCCAGGAGAAGCGATCGCTCCCTCTGCCTTGGATTACCTGCAACAGATTCTCGCTTTGGGTGGAAGTATCACGGGTTGTAGCGATCCGACCCTCAAAACCTTAAAGGTTGTTCGCTAATGGGAGACCGGCTTAAACTCAAAACTCAGACGCGATAAATTGCGTCTCTACAACTCAAGACTCAGACGCGATCAATCGCGTCTCTACAACTCAAAACTTAAAACTTTCTATGTGGCCCTACGTAACTCCTGGTATCCCAGATGACCTCTTCGAGCGGTTGCCCGGTATTCCCCTCAGCAAGCGCGAGGTGCGGTTGCTGTTGATTTCCTTACTGAGACTGAAACCCGATTCTGTGTTGTGGGATATTGGTGCGGGAACCGGCACGATCCCCGTAGAAACCGGGTTATTGTGTCCGAAAGGTCGCATTATTGCCGTAGAACGCGATGAGGAAGTGGCTTCTTTGATTCGCCGTAACTGCGATCGCTTTGGGGTTCGTAATGTCGAAGTCGTTGAAGGGAGCGCCCCAGAGTGCCTAAAAGATTTACCCATTCCCCCCCATCGGGTTTGCATCGAAGGCGGACAACCCATCAAGGATATCCTCAAGGTCGTCTGGCAATACTTAGAACCCCAAGGCAGGGTGGTGGCGACTGCGGCTAATCTAGAAAGTCTCTATGCCGTTTCCGAAGGCTTCGCCGAATTACAAGCTCGAAATATCGAGGTTGTTCAGTCTGCCGTCAATCGCTTGGAAACGCGAGGCACCCATCAAATCTTTGCCGCAGTCAATCCAATTTTTATCTTGAGTGGCGAGAAGCTGGATTGAAAATCTTGATCCTAAAGGCTAGAGCAGCATTCTTGACGATTGAGAACACAAAAATTCCCGTTAAGATTCGTACCATCAAGAAATTTATTTTTTGTCGGTATTGGCGGATGTTAGCAGCAATGAGCAGGATGCTGAAAAAAAGCGTTGGCTTTATTCTAAATTAACGGCACCCATTGCCTAAATCTGTTTTAGATCGGTTAAAGTGTGCAAAAGTAATTCTTAATCTTATTAAGACTAGATTAACTTCGTTGTTGCGGTCTCAAGAGCGCATTTTATGCCTTGGTCTCGTATTTTTAGTGGAATAGTCGCGATCGCTGTCTCCCTCCTCATGCTCTTCTTTGGAGGATGGTTCTTTACAGCTGGTCTGTGCATCATCGTCTATCTCGGTCAGTTAGAGTATTTTCAAATGGCACGAGCCAAGGGCATGGCACCCGCTGGCAAAACGACCCTAGTAGTTAGCCAAGTTCTGTTAATCACAGCTTCTCTGGCACCAGCTTTGACAGATGCCATGTTTCCCCTGGCAGGAACATTGATTTGTTTCTATCTTTTGTTTCAGCCCAAGCTTGCCACAATTGCCGATATTTCCGCCTCTATATTGGGGTTATTCTATGGCGGCTATCTGCCCAGTTACTGGGTGCGTTTGCGCGTCGGACTTGCTCCCGCAGTCGCGATCGCAGAGCCATTAAATGGTTATCTGCCCGCTTCTTGGCACGAATTTAGCACGTTGCCCCAAGGCTTGACGGCAACGCTTTTGGCGTTCATCTGTATTTGGGCTGCTGATATCGGTGCTTACATCGTTGGTAAATTCTTTGGTCGCACCCGCCTTTCCGAGATTAGCCCCAAAAAGACTGTCGAAGGAGCTGTATTTGGGGTTCTCGGCAGTGTGGCAGTGGCAGCCGCTGGAGCTTGGTATCTTGATTGGCCCTGCTGGCAATTCAGTGGTTTGGCTTTAGGGCTGCTGATTGGGATTGCTAGCTTACTAGGAGACTTAACCGAGTCGATGATGAAGCGAGATGCTGGGGTAAAGGACTCAGGGCAACTGATTCCAGGTCACGGCGGCATTTTAGATCGGGCTGATAGTTACGTGTTCACCGCGCCCCTAGTGTATTATTTCGTCACCCTCTTGTTACCGCTATTACCTCGCTAGAAAAGTCTTTCTACACGATTGGGGCAATTGATAAGAAAGCTTAATCGTGAAAGTCTCTTTATATCTACCTCTTTTCGTACCTCAGCCCTCAGCCCTCAGTCCTATTGTCATTCCGCTGGAATGACATTAATCCGTCCGCGACAAACTAGCTGACCCGGAATCACAGTTAATTCCTGAATATCCACTTCTGGCCCTAAATCTATCTTGAATTCATCCAAATCGCCTCGAAGCAGTTCCTGTTGCGTCTCGATACAAGGAGACTCTAGAAGCAGTTCCTGAGGGCTAGCTAACTTTAGACCTGTCCGCAGCACTACAGGTGTGGCTTTACCCGATGGGTCTGTTAAAGTACCGTTGAGTTTTAAACATTCCAGATCGATGGTAATCTGTTGCCAAGTGACTTGCTGGTCTTTTAAGATGTCAGCTGGGTGCGTTGGAACTGCTTTGAGCAGTGTCCCCAGTAGATCAGTTAAAGCAGTGGCAAATAAGGGTGCCTGGAGAGATGCCTTAAGGTCTGTCTCCTCTAGTATTAGCTCGCCGGAAACGGGGATGGGTTCGAGAAGGCGTAAAGGTTTACCTCTGAGAACTTGACCCAGGTTAATGCGAATGCTTTCTCCAGTTAACTGAATGCGTGACAGATGCAGTCCTTGATACACTGCATGGCTGGCGGCAATAAAAACTTGAGGGATATAACCTGTAAGGATTTGGCGATCGCCTCCGGAAATTTGAAATTGGAGGTTTTCAACTTGCGAAACTTGCGATCGCAACCACAGCCGCAGCGCTGGTGATAACGTTGTGCTGATAATCCCGCTCGCTTGCTTAGATGTCAATGGCTTTCTTCCTGTAATATTTGTACATAGTCTAATTAGAGGTCAATTTTGGGTTTTAGAGGGCGATTTCTCCAAAATCCTAAATCTAAAATCAAAAATCCCCAATAGTCTAGCCGAGGCAGTGCCTCGACAGGCTAAAACCCAACCCCTTATTCATTCGTCGCTCGATTCGCCTATGGCCGAAAGGCTACAAAAAATTCTCTCCCAGTGGGGTATTGCCTCCCGCCGCCAAGCTGAAAAAATGATTGAAGCAGGGCGCGTGCGGGTCAATGGTACTGTTGTTGGGCTGGGGCAAACAGCAAATCCAGAACAAGACCAGATTCAAGTTGATGGCAAACTTGTACTCCCAGCTCATCGTCCTCAAATGCTCTATATTTTGCTTTACAAACCTGCTGGCGTAGTTTCTACTTGCCGCGATCCCCAAAAGCGCCGTACTGTTCTTGATTTACTACCTCCCCCACTGCGGGAAGGTCAGGGACTGCATCCAGTTGGACGCCTAGATGCCGAATCTACCGGCGCGTTATTGCTCACGAATGACGGTGAAATGACGCTACGCTTGACCCATCCTCGATATCATCTTCCTAAAAATTATCAAGTTTGGATTCAGGGTCATCCTCCTGAAGAGGTACTAAAATCCTGGCGTCAGGGTATTCTACTGTCAGGGAAAAAGACATTGCCTGCTCAAGTTTGCGTTTTGGATGTGCGGGGTTCCCAAACCTGCTTGGAAGTAATTCTGACAGAAGGGAGAAACCGACAAATTCGACGCATTGCCGAGCAACTGGGCTATCCCGTCATTCATCTACACCGTGCCGCGATTGGTCCCATTTGTTTAAAACGAACAGGGGAACCTATGTTCCCTGGTACTTATCGTTTTCTTGAAGATTTTGAAATCAGTTTTCTACAAAACCAAGTCAATCTAACATCAATAGAAGTGCCAGCAGACATCAAGGAGCGCCGTGTATGAAGGAGAATCCACTTCATCTTCAGCAGCAACAAATTGAGAAGCTAAAAGAACTGGGGTCTCGCCTCCGCCAGGTGCGTGAGGAACAATCTATGTCCCTAGAGGAAGTTGGCGACAGGACCAGGATTCAAGTTCGTCTGCTCAAGGCAATTGAGGAAGGTAGGCGCGAAATCTTGCCAGAACCCGTCTATATTCAAGGCTTTATCAAGCGGTATGCTGATGCACTGGGATTAGATGGGGTAGAGTACTCAGACACTTTTCCCAGCGGGCCGATTTTCCAGCTCATTAAGCCTACCTGGCGGTATTTGCCATCACCTCAACTGCGACCGATTCATCTTTACTTGATGTATGTGTTTCTAGTGATTGGTGCAGTGAATGGTCTGTCTTACGTGGTCAATCGTCCGGCTTTAGAAGTAGGGAAAGGTGAGACTAACCAGCGATCGCCTAGCCAGCCTTCAAACAAAGCCGATACGGACTCGCCAGAAAAATTAGGGCCATTTACCCCAGCAGTATTCAGCAGCAATACCAATCAACCCGGAAAGCCGGTAAGAGTTGGCGTAACCGTCAAAACCCCGTCGTGGGTTCGGGTAGTGGTGGATGGCAAGACGCAGTTTGAGGGGCTACTGCCCCAAGGCACTCAGCGCACTTGGGTTGCACAGGAGACACTAATTGTAAAAGCTGGCAATGCGGGTGGTATCCTAGTCGCTTTTAATGATGAAAAGGCAAAGAAACTGGGTGCCCCTGGTAAAGTTCGGGAAGTAACCTTTGCCGCTAATCCTCCTGGGTCTTAATGAGTGCTGAGGACTGTTAGGGTAGAAGCGCGACGCGATCGCGCTTTTCTTCAAGACACGCGCTATCTACCAGTGACGCGAGCGATCGCCTAAGTCCTCACCTCTCAGTCCTCAGTCATCTCCCCTCACTCCTGATTCTTAATCGGGGCGCGACCGAAAGTTTCAGTTAGAGTTTTGAGACGGTAGCCGATCTCTTGGTTGACGGCTTCAGACCGATACCGCCACTCCCAATTCCCCTCTGCTTTGCCGGGAAAATTCATTCGGGCATCGCCCCCCAATCCCAAAAGATCCTGAAAAGGAATAATTGCCTGATTTGCCACCGAACCCATCGCCAGCCGGATCGCATCCCAGTGGATGCCGTCGGAACTGATGCAACCCACATAACGCAGGAGATTCTCCCTTTCATAGTCTGAAAGTTGATAGAACCAGCCTACCGTGGTGTCATTATCATGAGTGCCCGTGTAAACCACACAGTTGCGCGGATAGTTAAAAGGCAAAAAGCCGTTGCCCGAATCCGAACCAAAGGCAAACTGTAAAATCTTCATCCCCGGAAATTCAAACTTATCTCGCAGCGCCTCTACCTCTGGGGTAATCACGCCCAAATCCTCAGCTAGGATGGGTAGCTTGCCTAATTTGTCGTTCAGTAGCTTAAAGAAAGCTTCTCCAGGAGCCTCAATCCACTCCCCATTCATAGCAGTCGTTTCGCCCTGCTTAACCGCCCAGTAGGCTTGGAACCCTCGGAAGTGGTCAATCCGAATAATGTCAATATAATCCAACAAAGATTCAAAGCGCTCTATCCACCACTTAAAGTTTTGCTGCTGCAACCTCTCCCAGTTATAAACTGGATTGCCCCACAGCTGACCTGTGGCGCTGAAGTAGTCGGGTGGCACTCCAGCCATCAGCGCCGGTTCCCCCGTCTGTTCATCCAAGCAAAAGATTTCTGGATGTGCCCAGACATCGGCACTATCGTGAGCCACATAAATTGGAATATCGCCAATAATCTCAATTCCGCCCAAGTTGGCATAGCTTTTCAGTTGAGTCCATTGCCGGAAAAACTCAAACTGCAAGTATTTGTGGTGATAAATCTCATCATTCAGCCGCTGCCGCCACTGTTCTAAAGCTTCCGGTTGGCGTTTGGCAATTTCCGGTTCCCAGGTATACCAACTAGCGTGTCCCTGAGCTTCCCGGATCGCCATAAATAAAGCATAGTCATCCAGCCAGTGAGCCGCTTTGCAAAAACTTGCAAATTCCTTTTGCTGTAAAGGTGATGCCTGGGTTTTAAAATTTTCGCAGGCTTTAGCGAGCAAAGGCATTTTGATCTGGATCGCCCGCTCAAAATCCACTTTGTCTAGGGGGAATTCTGGCAATCTAGAAAAATCGTCGTCGCTGAGTAACCCCTCGTCGCGCAGCTTCTCTGGGCTAATCAGTAAGGGATTTCCCGCCAGTGCTGAGTAGCACATATAGGGAGAATTCCCATAGCCGGTTGGTCCTAATGGCAAAACCTGCCAAAATTGCTGGGAACTCTCCATCAAAAACTCAATAAAGCGATAAGCTTCTAAACCAAGATCGCCGATGCCAAACCGGCTGGGAAAACAAGTGGGGTGTAGCAAAATGCCACTGGATCTAGGAAACGGCATAAATAACCTGATGGAGAGGATGCAAACGATTTGACCTTATCACGGGACGCAGAAATTTGACACTCACTCCTAGGGCGGGTTGCATTCGGTAATTTAGCCATCCCAAATGACTGCGATCGCGGCAGAATAAGTTCAGCCTTTTCTCCCTTGCTCCCGATCATTTTGGGGCAATATATCAGAATGACTTACCGAAACCCTGCTCCGACTGTCGATATCATTATTGAACTGATCGATCGACCGCATCGACCGATTGTGTTAATTGAGCGCCAAAATCCACCTTATGGTTGGGCAATTCCCGGTGGGTTTATTGATTACGGAGAGAAAGCGGAAGTGGCGGCGCAGCGCGAAGCGGCGGAAGAAATTAGCTTACAGGTAGAGTTAATTGAACAATTCCAGGTGTATTCCGATCCCAGCCGCGATCCGCGAACTCATACGATGAGTGTTGTGTTTATCGCAACGGCGGCAGGCGAACCTCAAGCTGCTGATGATGCCAAGGCGGTTGGAATTTTTGAATCTTGGCAAATTCCTACGGATTTGTGCTTTGATCACGGCAAAATCCTGCACGATTATTGGCGTTATCGGCATTACGGGATACGTCCTCGGTTATCTTGAGCCGGTTTATAGCCAATGGGTAATGGTTTTTTAGCGCAGGTTAAACTTAAATACAAAACGGATCAGCCATAAACTGCCTCTACTCGCTATGATGCAACTTCAGAGAAATCGCACGTTTGCCGCTACTCTGCTTCACCGGCGGCAGCGACTTGCCGAGTTAATTGATTTTCCAGTTATTCTCTGGTCTGGGCGTAGTAGTTCCCGAAATTATCCAGCAAATACTTTCCCATTTCGCGCCAGCAGTCATTTCCTCTATTTTGCGGGGCTACCTCTAGAAAATGCGGCGATCCGGCTCGAAGCCGGGAAATTAGAATTGTTTATGGATGATGCGTCTCCTGCTAGTGCCCTCTGGCATGGAGAAATGCCCAAACGTGAGGAAATTGCCCAAGCGATTGGGGCGGATGCGGCATTTTCGATGACAGAATTGGAGTCACGCTCAACCGAGGCTGCGACTATCTTCGTGCAGGATGCCGCGACTGGGCAGCAACAAGCTCAGATCATGCATCGCGCGATCGCATCCGCAAATACATCTCAGGGAATTGACGGGGAGTTAGCAAGAGCTATCGTATTTTTGCGGCTCAGCCACGATGCAGGTGCTTTGGCAGAATTACGAAAAGCTGCATCTGTCACCGTGGACGCTCATTTAGCGGGAATGGCTGCCACAGCCAGCGCCAAGTTGGAGGCAGGGGTGCGTGCGGCAATGGAGAGTGTAATCATCTCGCAGAATATGAGCTGCGCTTACCCCAGTATTGTCACCGTTCACGGGGAAGTTCTCCACAATCAGCAGTATTACCACCCCCTGCAATCGGGAGACTTGCTGCTGGCGGATGTAGGTGCTGAAACATCGATGGGCTGGGCAGCAGATGTCACGCGCACTTGGCCTGTATCGGGGAAGTTTTCTTCTACCCAAAGAGATATCTATAATTTGGTTTTGGCGGCTCACGATGCTTGTATTGCCAAAATCCGCCCGGATGTGGAGTATCGGGAGATTCATCTACTGGCAGCGACTGCGATCGCCCAAGGGTTGGTGGATTTAGGCATTCTGCGGGGCAGTGCAGAAGATTTGGTAGAAATGGATGCTCATGCCTTGTTTTTCCCCCACGGAATTGGTCATTTAGTGGGTTTGGATGTCCACGATATGGAAGATTTGGGCGATTTGGCAGGGTATGAAGAGGGGAGAACGCGGAGCGATCGCTTTGGTTTAGCTTACCTGCGGCTTAACCGCCCTTTACGCGCTGGGATGTTAGTCACCATTGAGCCAGGATTTTATCAAGTTCCGGCAATTTTAAACGATCCCAATTTTCGGGCAAAATATCAGGATGTGGTGAATTGGGATCGCCTTTCTCAGTTTCAGGATGTGCGCGGGATTCGCATAGAAGATGATGTTTTAGTCACCCAATCAGGCAGCGAAGTTCTCACAGCAGCATTGCCAACCGATGCAGATGTAATTGAGTCTTTGGTTAAGAAGGAATCCCGCGTTTTCTTCGGAACCGGGCAACCGATGACTGGAAAAGCACCCGCTGGTATTCCCACTTTTATTAAGCGTTGTCGCGCAATTTTTGAAGAAGTTAGCCCCCAATTGATGAAGGATTATCCTGACTGGTTTATCGCAATTGAGGCAGATAGCGGTGAGTATTTTCTGGATATAGATCACAAGGTTGCTAAACAAAAAGCGCTTGAGAAATACCCGGATGGGTTAATTTCTACTTTACAACTGCTTAAATAAGTTATTGTCGGTAAGAAATCTTTTGGAAGGGTAAATCAAATTTTACCTTTTCCCCATTTATTTTTTCTTAAAAGATTGATTGGCTTGATTTTGGACGTGTTGTAGCGATTCTTATGCTTAAATTAGCGATTAGCTAAATGAATGATGCTGGTATTCTATGCAATGATTCAAAACTTTAAAAAACAATTTTTTTGAAAAATGTTTTGCAAACAACTACTAGCTATGACTTGAAAAGGTATTCTTAAATAATGAAAATATATCTCAAAAAATATTACTAGTCAGTTCTTCCTTATCAATTTCAGTTTACTAAAAAAAGCCAATAAAGTCCATAATATTCAGAAAAAACTTTTCCGAATGGGTGAATTTCTAACCCACCCATTCAAACCGAAAAGCTCATTACTAAGAGCTATTGAGCTTTTAATTTCCGTTCTTTAAGTTTCAGTAGGATATCGGCATGAACCTCACGAGTCAGAGGATAAAAGTATGCTAGGATTAAACCACAAATTAGGGCAATTGTTGGCAGAGGCCCGATTGCGATGCGAATTGCTAAAAGTGCAGAATCCGGTTGAATTGGCGCTAAGTTCTCTTGGGTAGACGGAATATATTGATTCCACTCCAGGCTTTTCAAGACTAAAGCTACTGCAACAGCTAAACTGACTTTTTGCAGGAACACCATGAAGCTGTAAAAAATCCCTTCCCGCCGCTGTCCGGTTTTTAGTTCATCTAATTCAATTACATCTGGCAGCATCGACCACGGGATCAAATAAGCAGTAGAAACGCCAAAACCTGCCATCACCCCTAACACGTACATGAAAGCAATTTGACCGGGCTGTAAGAAAAACAATCCCGCCTGGGCAATAATCCACACGCTCATCCCCATAAAATATACGGCTTTTTTACCGTATCTCTTGCTAAGCTTACTCCAGATAAATAGCATCAACAATGCTGTTCCTTGCACCGCTAGAATGACTTGGGCAACGACTGCATCGCTTAAGCGCATCCAACTGAGAACAAAATAAGGAATGATAGCCGCTGTGACCTGAACAGCTAACCAGGAACACAGATAAATTCCAACAACATATAAAAAGGGGCGATTGCTCAAAACAATCCGTACTTGTTGCAAAATTGGGAGGGAGACAGGTTCCTCAAAAGTGGGATTTTGTGCCGCCCTTGCCAAAATGCGATCGCGCGTCCCCCAAATACACCAATAAATCGGTAAGACCGACAAGATTGCACAAACGATGCCCATCACCCAATATTGTTGGATGCGGTCATTAGGAATCAAGCGGGCAATGATTCCGAACACAATTACAGAGACGATACTTCCCCCAATCGAGAAAGCAAACCGATAGCTGTTGAGATTGGTGCGTTCGTTGTAGTCCTGAGTAAGTTCTGGAGTTAGGGCAGTGTAGGGTAAATTAACAGCGGTGTAAAACGAATTAAACAAAATCGAAATCACAATGTAATACCAGAACAATCCCCATTGATTCGCAGCGTCATTGGCGCTAAATCGAGGCACTAGCCACTGCAAAAAGAACGTGATTCCAAACGGAATCGCCCCATATAACATCCAGGGAAGCCGACGCCCCCAGCGTGGCGAGTTGGTTCGGTCGCTAAGCACCCCGACAACTGGATCGTTCACCGCATCCCAAACCTTGCCAATCAGGAGAATCCAAGTCGCTAGTCCAGCGGCGATTCCGGCAACATCGGTCAGGAAAATTGCGGTATAAAATACCCCAATGTTTGCGGTGATAGCAGAACCCACATCACCGGCACCATAAGCCAGTTTGGTACTCAACTTTAGCTTTTCGCTGTCGGGTGTCGCGGTGGAATAGTCAGAAGAAGAATCACTCATGGCAGTTGGCTGATGGCAGGGGGATTAAAAATTTCAAAAAAGTATCGCATCTGTCTCCCAAAAGTGGGAATTTTTATAGCATTTGTTCTATAGCATTTGTACTGTTCTCTAAACCTGTTCAATTGTGCCTGTTATGCCAGAGCTTTACGTGTCATGGTCAGAGTACCACCAAAAAATCGAACAGTTGGCGGCAATCATATATCAATCCGGCTGGGACTTTAACCAGGTTGTCTGCCTTGCGAGAGGCGGTCTACGGGTGGGTGATATTTTATCGCGAATTTACCACAAACCGTTGGCAATTTTAGCTGCCACTTCTTACGGTGGCACAGGCGATCGCTTTCGGGGTTCTCTCGCCTTTGCCCGCGACCTCACCATGACTTCGCCGCATCTGGGTAGCCGCATTCTCCTGGTGGATGACTTAGTAGATTCTGGCATCACCCTTCGGGAAGCCATCCCTTGGCTGAAACATCATTATGCCGCTGATGTCGAGCAGATTCGATCCGCTGTCATCTGGTACAAAGCTTGCTCTGTCGTTGCACCTGACTACTATACGGACTATCTACCAGAAAACCCCTGGATTCACCAACCCTTTGAAAAATACGAACAGGTCGATCCCTCAGAGTTAGCCCAAAACTATGCTGCTGTTTCAGCGACCAAATAATACCAACCAAACCGGCAGAGTCAACAAGAGTCCTATCGTCCCGACAACCAGCGCCGTCACGGTTAAATCTCGGTCGAGATTGTAAGCTTCCGCCAAGATAAGCGTGGCAAAAGCTGGAGGCATTGCCATTTGTAAAACAATGACCAGATGGGGAGGCCCACTTACACCTAGCAGCCCAATCCCCCCACCCAGCACCAGCGGAACTAGCAGCATTTTTATCCCTAAGCTCACAGATGCCGAGGGGAGGCTACCCCAGGAAGAAAGCTGGCTGAGGCGCATTCCGATTAGCACCAAAGCCAGCGCAACTCCACTCCAAGCGATAATTTGCAGCAATTGTTCGGCGGGTTCGGGCAGTGGGAAGTTGCGAAAACCCAGCCCAAAGCCAAAACTCCACAGCGCTGGATTAATCAGCACTGCCTGTAGGGCCGGGAAGACGCCCTTTTCTGTCCCAATCCCAAAACGAGCCGCTAAGACAACGCCCAAGCCGTAGGCTCCCAACGTGGTGCCCATCAGGTCATAAAACAGCGCCCAGCCAAAGTACTGCTGCCCTACGAGAGCGAGGGTAACGGGATAACCCAAGTAGCCGGTGTTCCCGACCATTGAGGCTAATAGAAAACTTCCTTGAGTGGATTTACTCCAAGCTTTTTTAGGGAATTTTGAGGCTTGCCTTCCTATCCAAAACCAGGCTAATCCGGCTCCCACGAAAATCGCTACCCAAGCAGCGACGGGTGCAATCCAGATTGGTCCTGATAAGTCGGCGTGACGCAGAAACGCGACAATGCCAATCGGGACTCCGATCCAAAAGAGAAACTTTCCTAAATAGGTGGGAACTACTTTGGGCAGTTGGCGACCTAAAACCCATCCCAGCAAAATGCCACCACCTAGCCGGAAATAGAGTTCCAGCAGTTGAATTCCTATATTAGGCATCGTCTCATGGGGCGTCAGCAGAAGGTTTAGACTGGCATCTGTACGATATGTCAGCCTCTATTCATGTTAAGCATCAGGGTTGATGATGAGGCATCTGGGAATACACGGCGGCTGTTGATATTCGCTCAGTCTAAAATGCTTGTAAAGTTAAGTGTTGAGTCTCAGTGCCGTTGTTGGATATCTAAGAATTGATAACTAACCACAAAAACAACAGGAGTGGCTCTTTTGGAAAACGCGGGTATGCCTGAAAAACCACCCAAGTCGGCACTGCCGATAGACGATATTCCGGCGGCGTTGCGGGATACGCCGCACCTCGGACAACGCCAGCGAAAGTGGCAGCCGATTCTCCTGTTTGGCGGTTTGTTGGGATTGGGAGCGATCGCGCTGATTATCGGTATCGTACTCCCCCGTCCTGTATCCGAATCGGATGCGTCAACGCCTGCCCAAAATGAAATTCCAGGCATTCAAACGCCTTCCGCTACACCAGCAGCCAATACCCTCTTTGGACACTTTTCCTATCAAGAGGCACCCCAGTCTGAACTTGAGGCGATTACAGCGGATGGTCGCTTGAAAATGCGTAAAGCTGCCGCCAGACAATATAACGCGATGGTTGCAGCGGCGCGAACTTCCGGGATTATCATCGTGCCAATTTCAGGATTTCGCTCGATTAGCGAGCAGCAGCATTTATATTTTGACACCAAGGCGCAGCGCGGACAGTCAGCCGCCGAACGGGCAAAAGTGAGTGCGCCTCCCGGTCATAGCGAGCATCATACTGGGTACGCGATAGATGTGGGTGATGGAAGAGTCCCCGCAACGAATCTCAGTCCTAACTTTGAGAAGACTGCGGCTTTTAAGTGGCTTCAGAAGAACGCCCCTTACTATAGCTTTGAGATATCCTTTCCCCGCAACAATCCCCAAGGCGTTAGTTATGAACCGTGGCACTGGCGCTATGTGGGCGATCGCGATAGTCTGGAAACATTTTATAAAGCCAAACAATTTGGAGGTGGGGCGCAGCCATCGGGCGATCGCTCTGTCGTGTCGCCGACCAATCCCAGCCCCAATGCTTCACCCTAACCAATAATTAAAAATTAAAAATGCAAAATTTAAAATACCATTTTTAATTTTTAATTCATCTACCTCAGACCTCAATATCATGCAACAAGCTGCCCTAAATCTAATTGCCATTGGCGTTTTTGCAATGACGCTTTCTAGTTTGTTGGGGCCAATGTTGAACATATCACCGACAATCCCCGCGATTGCAACGATTAGTATTCTAGGACTGGCAACCCTAGACACCCTCAGCTTCCAAGGTAAAGGCATCACGATACTTTTGGAGGTATTTGCAAGCGCTGACTCCAAATACCGCGATCGCGTGTTGCGGCATGAAGCTGGTCATTTCCTAGTTGCTTATTTACTCGAAATTCCCATTACCGGCTACACGCTTAGCGCCTGGGAAACCGTTAGGCAAGGAAATCCTGGGCAAGGTGGGGTAATATTTGATACCCAAAAATTGCAGCAAGAAATGACAACGCCTTGGGAGATGCAAGTCATCCTAGATCGATTCTGCACCGTCTGGATGGCAGGCATCGCCGCCGAGATTTTGGTGTACGGTAGCGCTGAGGGAGGTGCAGAAGACCGGCAAAAAATTAGAGAGGTGACACTAGGACGGCAGGAAAGCGACGCACAGCAGAAAGAGCGTGCCAGTGCGATGCAAGCACGGACTCTAATTGAGGAAAACTATCCTGCCTACGAAGCGCTGGTGGCGACGATGGAACAACGTGCCTCAGTTGAGGAGTGTTATCAAGTGCTTCAGCAACGTATTGTTAAGAGTTAATTAATCATCAGGAGCCATTAATCAATTATCAATTCATAGAATTAATGGGAAGTTTTTCCTCTGTATTCTAGACTTTCCCTACGCTTTTTTGATACAATAATCTTGATAAGGAAGAAATACTCTGTAATATTTTTTTAAGTAATATTTTTATTATTTAAGTATACGCCTTTTAGCCTAAATAAGTAGTAATTCTCAATACACTTTTCTATAGTTTTAACAGGTAAAAATAGAGCTAGAGAATTTCTACCTCTTCCACAATTCACAATTAGAAATTATTCACTAACAACCCGATTGCGACCATCAGATTTTGCTTGCAGAAGATTTTTGTCAGCGCGTTGCAGCAAATTCACTCCTTTAATATCGTCCGTCGCATTTAGAGTGCCTGTCCCCAAACTGATCGTAATCGTGAGTGCCAGAGTGGAATTAATTCGGAAGGGTTGTTCGCAGATCAATCGACATAGACGGTGCGCTACCATCGGAGCCTCTTGAACATCTGTGTGGCTGAGAATCACGACAAATTCTTCGCCCCCGTAGCGGAAGAGAGTGTCTTGAAAGCGCAGGTTGTGTTGCAGACGGGCGGAGAGTAGTTGCAGGACGCGATCGCCGATCAGATGCCCGTAGGTGTCGTTAATAGACTTGAAATAGTCTACATCCAGCATTACTAAACTCAGTGGGATTGAGCGACTCCGAGCGTTTTGAATCTGTCGGGGTAATTCCCATTCCAACGCGCGACGATTATTCAACTCTGTTAGCGGATCAGCGAGCGCCATTGTTGACAATAAATCATTGGTTCGCATCAATTGACGATAGTTTTGTACCTTGCGTAGTCCCATCTGAATTTGCGCCGCCAGTAAACGATCTTGCAACCCAGTCTCTTGTTTTGCAAGGGCAGCACTCCTTCTTCTGAATGGGGCAATTTGCAAGTAAGCATCTGCTCCTTTTTCTAAAGCTTCTGCCATGAGTGCCAACTTCCGGTGTCGATCGGAAAGTGTTTGTTCGCGGGCAATTTCGGGTCGATCTTCTATCAAGATACAGTGAATTCCCGCTAGTTGAGGGTGTTGTTTGATGTGATAACAGAAATCTAAACTGCCCTCCAGACTTGCTTGCAAAATTAAGATATAGGGCAATCGCTTTTCCAGCAGCGGGATCACCTCATCTAGCTGGGAGGCAGCTTCAACTGTGCCACCCACTAAAGCATCGATTCGCTTCAGAAATGTTGCCAGAAATGCATCAGTTCCAACTACTAGAACAAAAGCATCCATTAGCGTAGGTATGTTGGAAGAATCAAGGCTCTTTCCCTGTTGACGAAACGTGAGAATTTCTACCACTAGAGTTTTTAGGGAGCAACGAAGGAGACGAACGGATAGATGACCCTAGACTGGATGAGCGTGTATATTGTAGGGCGAAGAAGCGATCGCTTTAGCGGATAGCCGCTATACAAGGCTTCTGGCTGCTATGCCATTCAACCGGGCAGTCTCTACCAAACCTCAACCCGATCGTTGGCAATTCTGACACACTCTGTTACATTCTCAGTTTGCTACAAGTATTAGAGATGGGTATTCCGTTAGCGGTAGATAATTTTACAAAATCTTCATAAAAAACTGCCACACTACCCAAATGCTTGAACAACCTGCGAGCAGATTCTTCTTTATGCTGGCAGATAATTGGTATTTGTTACCACCTTGAGAAAGGGAGCGTCAAGTGAGCGATCGCATCCCTACGTGTCGAGAAGAGAGCGAACCGACAGGTCAGCGCGAGGCTAACGCCTCGCTTCGCTGTTTTCATGCCCAAAGGGCTGTAAGCGATCGCATCTTTTTGCAGCTGATTCCTCTGTCCTGTCTTGATTCACTACGAACTCAGCAACCAGACAAAAGCCAGTTAGGTGATTACCCAACTGGCTCAAAATTAATCCTAGTAATGCAGAGTATGGTTATTGATAACCTTCAATCGTGTGACCTGCCGCCACGATCGCTTGTTTGATTGTTTCTTCCGAAGCTTGAGCTTCCACTGTCACCGTCTTGGCTTTTACATCCACGTCCACCTTGGCATCGGGTTCCATTGTATGGATCGTGTCGGTAATTGTTTCTGCACAGCCATTACAGGCGATAGTGGGAACTTTTAGTTGAAGTGCCATAGATTCAATTCAAGTCAATTAAGTTTGCTAAGTTCGATTCGAGAAGCCTTTATTTTACCGTTGTGACAGTGCCGGATAAATCAGTCTGCTGAGCGATAATGCGGATTTGGCATTCTGGCGCGATCTCGATCGCGTTAGCCTCGCGCTGACTTGTCAGTTCGCATCCTCGATAAAAAGTCCCCTAAAAACATTTTTGGGCTTAGTCGAGTGCGACTAAGCCCGTTAGAACGAAAGGATTGGTTTTATCAAAAAACGAACTTCAACAACTAGGGTGGACAATTATCGCAGCTTCACCTTTACCTTTAGCGTTTTAGCATAGTCAAGTCTTCCCAGACTTTGGTTTGGCTTTGCACCAGCTTGGCTTTTTGCCCCTCCAGCGCTTTTTGCCACTACAGTCTATGCTTGGTTGGTTCTTGCTGCACTTGGGTAACAGACCGGGGACACCGCGTCTATGTTTCCCCTTCGGTTTTTCATCTGCCTCCTTGTGTTTCTAACTTCCTGGTGTCCACTATTAAATTAGCACCCCATTTTGGGGTAAGATTCCCAATTTTACCAAACTTGACAAGTCTTTAAATATGGCAAATAAGCGTTAGAAAAGAGAAACAATTCCCCTGCCTTGCAATACCTGAACCAGAAGAGCTACAACAAGGCATAAACAAATGTAAAAATAGATAAAGTTGACCGATACCAAGCCCTTGTAAATTCCCATGTCTTCTTCCTCCCAGTCCCTTAGCGGTAGCGAAATTCGGCAAAAATTCCTCGACTTCTATGCCCAGCGAGGACATCAAATTTTGCCGAGTGCTTCCTTAGTGCCAGAAGATCCCACCGTACTGCTAACGATCGCCGGGATGCTGCCTTTTAAGCCGATATTTTTAGGACAGCGATCGCCTGAGTTCAAGCGTGCCACGACTTCTCAAAAATGTATCCGCACCAATGATATTGAGAATGTGGGACGGACTGCCCGACACCACACCTTTTTTGAGATGCTGGGGAATTTCAGCTTTGGAGATTATTTCAAAGAACAAGCGATCGCTTGGGGTTGGGAACTGTCAACACAAGTCTTTGGTTTACCCCCAGAACGCCTTGTCGTGAGTGTCTTCCGAGAAGATGAGGAAGCTTATGCGATTTGGCGGGATAAAATTGGTGTTTCGCCGCAGCGCATCCAACGCATGGGAGAAGCGGATAACTTCTGGGCGTCTGGCCCTACTGGCCCTTGCGGCCCTTGTTCGGAAATTTACTATGATTTCCACCCGGAACGCGGTGATGACAAGATTGACCTAGAAGATGACACCCGGTTCATTGAGTTCTACAACCTGGTGTTTATGCAAAGCAACCGGGATGCAGAAGGCAACCTAACGCCGCTGCAAAATAAGAACATTGACACCGGGATGGGACTAGAACGGATGGCGCAAATCCTCCAGAAAGTTCCGAATAACTACGAAACCGACTTAATTTTCCCGATTATCAAAACGGCAGCAGAAATTGCTGGAATTGATTACGCTAGCAGCGACGAGAAGACAAAAGTTTCTCTAAAGGTAATTGGGGATCACGTCCGTTCCGTCGTCCACATGATAGCCGATGAAATCCGCGCATCTAATATTGGGCGGGGGTATGTGCTGCGGCGCTTGATTCGGCGCGTGGTGCGTCACGGACGACTGATTGGGATTTCCGGGGAGTTTACACCACAAGTGGCGGAAACTGCGATCGCGCTTTCCGAGTCCGCTTATCCGATCGTCCGAGTGCGAGAAGCACAAATCAAAGCGGAACTGCAACGAGAAGAATCTCGCTTCCTCAAGACACTGGAACGAGGCGAGAAACTGCTGTCAGAAATGATTCAGCGGGTGAAGCAGGAAGGTAAAACTCAGATTGAAGGGCGAGACGCCTTTACTCTCTATGACACCTATGGCTTCCCCCTGGAACTCACTCAGGAAGTTGCAGAAGAAGAAGGGCTAAGTGTAGACGAGTTAGGCTTCAATGCGGCGATGGAGGAACAGCAAACGCGATCGCAATCCGCCCACGAAACCATCGATCTCACCGTCCAAGGTTCCCTAGATAAGCTAGCTGAACACATTCACAGCACCGAGTTTCTGGGTTACACTCAACCCTCCAGCCAATCGCAAGTAGAAGTCATTCTCGTAGAAGGCAAATCTGTCGAAGCGGCGGAAGGCGGAACACAAGTGCAGATTGTCCTTAATAAGACGCCATTCTACGCAGAATCGGGCGGACAAATTGGCGATCGCGGCTATATCTCCGGCGATTCCGTTTTGGTGCGAGTTGAAGACGTTAAGAAAGAATCCGATTTCTTCGTCCATTTCGGTCGCATCGAACGCGGTACGCTGCGAGTAGAAGATGCTGTAACCGCCCAAATTGACTTGTCTTGTCGCCGTCGCGTTCAAGCGCATCATACCGCAACGCACCTGCTGCAAGCGGCATTGAAGAAATTTGTTGATGAATCGATTACTCAGGCGGGTTCTTTGGTCGCCTTCGATCGGCTGCGATTTGACTTCAACTGTCCTCGTCCCGTCACCTCAGAAGAAGTACAACAAATCGAAGAACAAATTAATACTTGGATCGCGGAAGCGCATCCCGCCGAAACCGAGATTCTGCCAATTGCGGAAGCCAAAGCGAAAGGCGCAATCGCCATGTTTGGCGAAAAATACGGTGATGAAGTGCGGGTACTAGATGTCCCAGGCGTTTCGATGGAATTGTGCGGCGGTACTCACGTTCACAACACTGCTGAAATCGGGCTATTTAAGATCGTCTCCGAAGCGGGTGTCGCCTCTGGAGTGCGCCGGATTGAAGCGATTGCAGGGCCAGCCGTTCTGGAATACTTGAATGTACGGGAGAAAGTGGTTAAGGATTTGAGCGATCGCTTTAAAGTCAAACCCGAAGAACTACCTGACAGAATTACTAACATCCAGAACGAACTTAAAGCTTCCCAAAAGCAGCTAGAAGCATTAAAAGCAGAACTCGCTTTTGCGAAATCCGACCAATTACTCAGCGCTGCTGAAACAGTGGGCGAGTTCAAAATTTTAGTTGCCGAATTGGGAGATGTTGACGCCGAATCCTTAAAAAATGCGGCTGAAAGATTACTGCAAAAACTGGGTAATGGTGCCGTATTCTTGGCATCAATTCCCGAAGCAGATAAAGTTAGCTTAGTTGCACATTTTAGCCCTGAAGTCAATAAAAAAGGATTGCAAGCAGGGAAATTTATTGGCTCAATTGCCAAAATTTGCGGCGGCGGCGGCGGCGGACGCCCGAACCTGGCGCAAGCTGGCGGACGCGATCCCAGCAAGCTGAAAGAAGCCTTAGAAAGTGCTAAAACTCAGTTAATTGAAGGTTTGCAGTAATCCCGTAGGGTGGGCTTTTGCCCACCTTACAAAATCTTCTCGTCTGGTCTTTCCTTCGCGCTCTATAGCGCTAACGCGCATGGCTGCGCTAGTGCGTCTTCGCGGTTTATTCTTTTATCTAAAAACCATAATTGAAGCAATACAAATACTGCATTCCAACAAGCACTTGAAGCAGTAGAAACTTTATCTTTAGAAAACAAAGCGCTACTTCTCGATATTCTTCAATAAATTCCTATTAGACAACGCTATCAATTAGTAGAAGAAATTACAGAATTACAGGCTGAGTATTAGCCGAGAAATGTAGGATTTGGCTCAGTATCAGAATTTTTAGCAAAGTTAGAGGATTTGAAAATATCGGTTAGACTTCAAAATCTATTCGTGCTTTCAGAAGATTTTTAAATCTTAACTTTGCATAGATGCCGCCTTCAGGGGCGGACGACCCAATCTAGCACCAGATGGCGGATGCGATCGCAACAATCCAAAAACCTTTGAAAACTCTCAAGCTTCAGTTGCACTGAGGCTTCAGCCAGGCTTAGCTTACAAATTTTCTCTGGTTTTAGTTATAAAGTTGTGAGTGTAGCGTGTCAGTATCCGCATAGCTGACCGCTCATTCAGGGGCATGAAACTACGCGAGAAAACACTGCTGACAATTGGCGTTACCGTCGTAAGTTTGATAGGGGTTTTATATGTCACCTCGTCAACCATCCTGCTGAGAGGCTTCGCCAAATTGTACGAACGGGAAGCTTACCGGAACGTTCAACGAGTTCAGGATGCCTTCTCTAACTACCTGAGTGAGTTCAGCGTTCTAAACGACCAATGGGCGATGTGGGATGACACTTATGACTTCATCAAGAATGGCAACCGCCGCTATATCGATCGCAATCTGAATGATATTTCCTTGCGATCGCTCAGATCCGACTTAATCCTATTTATCAATTCCTCTGGTCAGCTGGTTTTTAGTCAAAGCTTCAACCTGAAGCAGCGCAAAGCAATCCCCACTCCGAAGGAAATCCAGGCATACTTAGCGGCTAACACAAGCCTGCTAAAGAACTCTGAACGACTTGACCACTATGTTGGCATCGTTCTGTTGCCCCAAGGGCCAATGGCGATCACTGCAGGGCCAATTCTCAATAGCCAGGGTGAAGGGCCTAGCCGGGGAACGCTGATCTTAGGGCGTTACCTGAATACTGAAAAAGTCAAGGCTTTGAGTGAGTTGACCCATTTGCCCATCACTATGTACTTGGCAAGCGATCCGCAACTACCTCCCGACTTCAAATCGGTGCGTCCGGCTTTGTCCAAAATGCCCGATAAGTCTTCTTCGATTCTGGTGCGATCGCTCAGCAATGGCGGGATGGTGGGATATACCCTACTGCGGGACATTGACGGGAAACCCGTGATGCTATTGCGAGTTGATATGCCCAAAGAATTTTATCAACAAAGTCAACTTCTTCTGACTTATCTGGTAGTGTCGCTGGGTATATCTACTTTAGTCGTGGGGATCGTGTTCACCGGGGCAACTTTATTTCTGTTAGAAAAATTGCTTCTGTCTCGGCTAGCTTATCTCAGTACGGAGGTTCGGAGCATTGGTACTAAAGGCGATCTGTCAATGCGCGTCTTAATTGCTGGCAGAGATGAATTGTCGCTCTTGGCTCGTACAATTAACTGGATGTTAGAAACTTTAGAGTCATCTTTAAAAGAACTCAAGGCGGAGCAAAAGAAGGCGGAGAGCCTGCTGCACAATATTTTGCCCCAAGTGATCGCCGACCGTTTAAAGAAAGAACAGCATACTATCATTGCCGATAACTTTGCTGAAGTAACGGTTCTATTTGCAGATATCGTTGGTTTTACTCAACTGGCTGCTCATACATCCCCTGTAGAACTGGTCAACTTGCTCAACCAAATATTCTCAGCTTTTGACCAACTCGCTGAACAACATGGGTTGGAAAAAATCAAGACAATTGGGGACGCCTATATGGTGGTTGGCGGTTTACCCATCCTTCGCACGGATCATGCAGAAGCCATTGCCGAAATGGCGCTGGATATGCAAAAAGAAATTACCCGATTCAATGTACTAAATGGCGAAGAGTTCAATATCCGGATTGGCATTAACACTGGCCCGGTTGTCGCTGGAGTGATTGGTTTGAAAAAGTTTATCTACGATTTGTGGGGAGATACGGTTAATACTGCCAGTCGCATGGAATCCCACGGAGTCACAGGTTCTATTCAAGTTACCGCCGCCACTTACCAGCTTTTACAGGACAAATATCAGTGGAAAGAGCGGGGTGCGATCCAGGTAAAAGGAAAGGGAGAAATGACGACTTATCTACTCATCGGCAGAAAAACGGAAAAACTGCTAGTGTGAGCTAGAAGTTTATAGATATCGCTGTTTAGAAAGGCAAAACTTTATGGGTCGCTTAAATCCTTACACGCTACACATGCAGATTACCCGGATGTTCCAAGACGGGCAATCTATCTTCGCCTCAGTGAAGGTGCAGGATTGGCTGCGAGAGCGCAATCACGATCCAGCCGAATATGATATTCTCTTCCATCAGCAACCCGCACCGCCGGGAGCCAAAGAAGCGATCGCTATTCAGATTGAGTTGCGCCGCAAAGATGGACAGCCGGTCGATCCGTGGCTCCAACAAGAAGTCAATCGCCACGCTTAACACTGTTCAACGCATTTAACTTGTTTAACTTAGCAGCCAAAATTGAGGAGTTGTAAAGACGCGATTAACCGCGTCTTTACAACTCCTCTAAAAAACTGTTTTAACGGGCATCTTTGAAGAAGATGCTCCTTTGATTTCATAAAGAAATTGCAGTATAGCAATTTAAGGGTTGGGTAATATACATCTGTAGGGACATGGCAATCAAAAAGCTCCTACCAAACATTAAAACCACAATAGATTGCACACACCTGAGAAAAGCTCTAGTTGCATAATTTTTTATTAAATTTAACCATTTGGATTTATTGGAAATATTTTAATTCTAAGCAAACAGATTTTCTCAACTTACGCTGAGGGATGACACGCGCCTCAGGGAGCAATAGGCATGAAATCAAATCGGCGCTGGGTTCTGGCTTTTATTCTTTACTTCCTGATTTTACTGACAATTATTGTTTTGGCTTATTGGGGAATTGTCCCTGTCAAAATTTCCGCCATTCCTTTTTATGACACAATTGGACATTTCATTTTATTAGGGTTTGCCAGTTACTTAGGTCACAAAGCTTTAGGGAACTGGATGATTCATATTTGGTCTCGTTCCATAAGCCTACCACTAGCACCGATTCTGATTAGTGTCTTTGCCTTATTTGATGAGAGTCTGCAAGCCCTCTCGCCGCTTCGTTCTTCCACCTTGTCCGACCTCGCTGCCAATCTAATTGGAATCTGGCTCTTTTACTGGCTAGCATCGTTGAAGTAAAGACTGGGAATCGTTTTTCGGGGTTGGTTACATTCTGAGCCTTTGGATGTGCTAGAGATTGATGGCGTCGCCGATGCTGCAATGATTTAGCGACTTTCTCAATCCTTGATGCGCGACAACTGGGCAGGAGCTATTGACATAAGAATGGGAGAACAGAGATTACTTCCCTTTTCCCCACTCTCTACCTCAAGAAGTATTCACCTAAATTAATGCGGTTTATGTGTATCTACAGACTTAATCCCAAGGATTAATGACAGACAACTTCTGTAGATTTATCCTTGATTTAGATAGCTTTAGACGATACAAGTCTAGTTCTACAAAGTCAAAAATTTTACAAAACAATCATTAAAAAGCTTACTATTCTCTTTTGGGGCTTTCAAGTGACTTAGTGTAGAAAGAAAGTAGGTCTAAAGAAAAGTCATTGAAAAAAAGACAGTTAACAAATTCTAAAAATTAAGGTTCAGGCGGAGGTTTAATATGTCTTATCGTTATAACCAAAATAAAGCTCCCTTTGTGAGAATTGTCTACTCAAAAGTTAACGTAAACGGAAAAACTGAACTGGTGCCGCTGGAGCTGTATGCAGATGGCTCTCTTAAAAGAGCAATTTAAAAAAAAATACGCTCTGCAAGCATAAAAAAATTTCTGTTTCCTGATTCTGTACCAAAGTTCGGGAATACTCTACAATACAGCGGATAAGTTAGCGTTCATCGTCTTGAAACGACAGAGCTGCAATGGCTGGTGTAAAGCCTTACCAAAATTCGATGCTATTGGAGAAACCCGAACATTTCCCCGTCCTGGGAGTGCCCGTTCATCTGTTAGATGACTATTCTAAGTGGCTCATCTCGCGTCTACATGAGAAAGTAGGCGGTCATGTCGTCACGCTAAATGCCGAAATGGCGATTCAGGCAGAAGACAACCCCAAGCTGGCTGGGATCATCCAGCAGGCTGAACTGGTAATTCCGGATGGAGCTGGGGTTGTCCTTTATTTGCGGCTAAAGGGTAGACGCTTGAGACGCTGTCCGGGAATTGAGTTGGCAGAGTCACTCTTACAGGAAGCTGGGCAAATGGGGAAGCTTTGCCCAATTTTTTTCTATGGTGGGGCACCAGGAGTCGCGCAAGCAGCAGCAGCGGCTTGGGAGGAACGATTGCCGGGAATTGCGATCGCTGGGAGTCAACACGGCTACCTCTTACCCGAAGCAGAACCAGAATTTAAGACAACGCTGCAAACCCTCCAACCCCGTCTGATATTTGTGGGTTTAGGCGTTCCCCGTCAGGAACTATGGATTGCCGAAAACCGGCACCTGTGTCCCGAATCGATTTGGATTGGTGTCGGCGGTAGCTTCGATATTTGGGCTGGAATTAAATCTAGGGCACCTGCTTGGTTGCGGGATAATCACCTGGAATGGCTTTATCGTCTGTATCAAGAACCGTGGCGCTGGCGAAGAATGATGGCTTTGCCACAATTTGCCTTGCGAGCTGTGGTAAAAAGTTATGAGTTTTGAATTGTTAATTGTTCATTGGAGTTGCCATGAACGATGAGCGATTAGCCATTAGCCATTAGCAATACGCACTGATAACTTTTATATGACCACAGCTTCTGCTCATCCCGGCATTGGCAAAAATCACCGGAGTGACGCACGGGACGCCAATTACTCAGCCTCCTCGCCGGTCATGGTGAAATTGCGGGAAGTGACAAAAATTTATTCCAATGGCAGCCGTGGGTTATTGGATGTGAATTTGGAAGTCAAGCGAGGGGACTTCTTGTTTGTCACCGGGCCTTCTGGTTCTGGTAAATCAACACTCTTAAAGCTGTTGTATGGGGAAGAACGCCCCACGGATGGCGAGGTAATGGTCGATAACTGCAACGTCGCGCAGTTGCGGGGTCATCGCCTGTCTCTGCTGCGGCGGCGCATCGGCGTCGTTTTTCAAGACTACAAACTCATCCCCCGCCGGACAGTCACGGAAAATATTGCTTTTGTGCTGTGGGCGCAAGGCTTCACACGCAAGGAAATTGAGCGCCGCCTCCCTCCAACTCTGAAATTAGTCGGGTTGCAGCATAAAGCGGACTGTTTTCCTGAAGAACTCTCTGGTGGAGAGCAACAGCGCGTCAGTCTTGCCCGTGCCATTGTCGGAACGCCACCGCTGCTACTGGCAGATGAACCTACCGGAAACCTCGATGCGGATAATTCGGCATCGGTGCTGAGAATTCTCCAGAAACTCAACGCTTTCGGTGCCACAGTGATGGTGACAACGCACGACGAACGCTTATTGCGGATGGCGAATAGACCTGTGGTGCAAATCTGTGAGGGGCAATTAAAAATCAGAAATTAACCAGAAATGAATCATTCTTCTGTTTAATTTTTTACTGGGCGCTTCTGACCAAAATCACGGTGCTTTTCACGCCACGCGCGATCGCTTCGGGAATATTTCCTTTGATCACCTGCTGCAATAGCCCTTCCCGACTAGCACCCAATATCACGACATCGCAGGCGTCAGTTTGCGCGAGATCGATTACGGCATCCGAGACAGAACTGGAACGAAGAGGAATTGCCTTCACACTTGCGCTCAGTTGACGGCTGAGAAACAAGGCTGATTTTTCTAACACGGCGGTGTCCGGCAAGAGGGTGGAAGGATGGAAAACTTGGGCTAGCTCAATGGCGGGTGCCTCACTCAGACACATCAAAGCGGGTAGGAGTTGCAAAGCTTGCTGAGCATTGGGACCACCTGCAATTGGAACCAGCCAGCGATTGAAGCAGAGAGACACAACGGGTGAGTGGGTGCCGATGCGATGCCGGGGTGCCAGGGTGCCAGGGTGCCGGGGAAAATTAGCAGCGATATTCTCCCTGACGCCTCTGCTTCTCGGCTCCTCTGCGCCTAGATCGCTTTCGCCCATTTTCACCAACACGACTTCGCAGGGAGCCTGCCGAATGATCGTGTCCACCACATCGCCAAAAACTCGACCGGGCGTGATGCTGGTGCCTTTCCAACCCATCAGCAGCAAATTTATATGACGCTCCTTAATGGTTTCCAGAATCGCTGGCGCAACATCATGAGACACGCGGATCTGGGTGTGGACGGGAATTTGCCAATCTTGACCCAGTTTTTCGGCATGACGGAGCAACCGACGACTTTTGGTGGTGCTGACAGGCGTTTGAGCCGGGGAGCTGCTGCGAGGAACCGAGATTACCTGAAGACATTCGATTTCGTAGTTGCGATCGCGGGCAATTGCCGCTGCCATCTGCAATAATGCGGGTGCAGTTTGCGGGTTGGCGATGGTTACGAGCATTCGTCCGCTTCCTACTGCCGGGGAACGAGTTTGATAAACACAGTAGGAAGGCTCCGGACGCGGGCCAATATTCACTGATTCACCGTTCAGCTTATCTGCTTGCGCCCGAATAATATCAGCACGGGTAATAATCCCAATCAGCTTGCGCCCTTCC
The DNA here is from genome assembly GCF_014698845.1 of Coleofasciculus sp. FACHB-1120. NCBI lineage: Bacteria > Bacillati > Cyanobacteriota > Cyanophyceae > Coleofasciculales > Coleofasciculaceae > Coleofasciculus > Coleofasciculus sp. FACHB-1120. Next base: position 98,944 of record NZ_JACJTV010000002.1, read on the forward strand.
GTGACTGGCAACCGACTCAATTGATAGCGATTGAGTAAATAGAGAACATCACCCAAGGAATCGGTGGGATTTACCGTCATGGGTTTCGGCGTCATGATTTTGCTCAAAGGGGCATTTCCTGGCAATCCCCTTTGGACAATTCCGGCAAGGTCAGTTTGGGTGACAATTCCAACCAGTTTCTCCTTATACACAACCGGAAACCCGCGATGATGGGAGCGAGAGAAGGCTTGCACGGTTTCATCGAGGGTCATATTGTTTGTTAAGGTTTCCACCCGACGCTGCATGACGTCGGCTGCCCTTAGGGTCGATAAGAGTCCATCGGTGGTTGGCTTCTTTGCGAGTTCAATCCCATTCCACTTCAACAAGCGATCGTAGAGCGATCCTCTGACTATTTTTTCCGATACTAAGTAAGCAACCACTGACCCAATCATCAGCGGCAGAACCAGATTGAAGTCCATTGTCATTTCAAAAACGATGACAATGGCAGTGATGGGCGCTTTAGAGACGGCGCTGAAAAATGCCCCCATACCCGCGAGGGCGTAGGTGGTCGGCGAACCCACCGCCAGGGTTGTCTGCTGGACGAACCCGACCAAATAGCCAAGCCCAGACCCCAGGATCAGAGAAGGCGCGAATAACCCGCCAGGGGCACCAGAACCGCAGGCAACGAGCGTAAGTATATACTGAGCCACAAAAGCGATCGCTGCCATTTTCCAGCTCACTCCACCTGCCAGCAGGGACTCTCGCAGCCCGGTGTTGTCTCGGAATGTGGACGGGAGAAGGGCGGTCACGATTCCGGAAATGAATCCAGCCAGACCGATTCGCAGGGGTAAAGAAAGTTTGAGGCGGCGATAGAAGGCGAGGGAAGTGAAAATTCCTTTCCCAAACATTGCTCCCAGCACCCCAGCCAAGGCTCCTAACAACAGGTAAAAAGGAATCTCTTGGGCAAAAAAGCTGGTTTGAGATTGGGAAATGTTGAGATTAAGGTCGAGGCTACGACCCCCCAACAGCCGCGACACAACCGCACCGATAAAGGATGCGAGAATCGCTGTGCCTAAGGTAAGGTCGGATAAATCTTGAAGGAGTTCTTCGACAATAAACAAGACACCGGCAATCGGCGCATTGAAACCGGCGGCTAACCCAGCACCCGCACCGGCGGCCATCATCTGGCGGCGATGGTCGGGTGAGGTAGGAACCCAGTGACAGAGTTGAGCGGCAACCGCTGCACCGATATGCACGGTTGGCCCTTGACGCCCCAAGGTGAGTCCGGAACCCAGTGCAATAATGCTGCTGGCTAACTTTACGAGGGCAACTCGTAAATTCAAGGGGATGGGAAACTGAGCAAGGGCAGCTTTGACAAAGGGAATGCCGCTTCCTGCTGCTTCCGGTGCCAGTCGTTCTACGAGGAAGCCGGAGAGGAGTCCAAAGGATAAACCGATGGCGGGTAAGACGAACCATGCGGGGAGAAGGTGAGAGGCATGAACTCGCCATGCTCCCAAAGTCCCGACGCCGAATTTGAACAGAACGGCGGCGAGTCCTGATACTAACCCAATCAGACAAGCTTCCGCGATCGCTAAACGCCGTCTGGGTTGTAAGAAAGCTTTAAGTTTGGATTTGGGAAATTTGAGTTTTGAGTAAAACGACAAAACTTGAGAACTTAACACTCTCAAATAATTCATAAGTTATTCAACATTTTGCCCTCGACTCAATTCATCGCAAATATTCATTGCAAAGGGCTAACGGGCAATTAACCAGGCTTCGATTCCCATTAACTCAGCATTCTGCCGTTGACGGATAGCCCTTCTACAATCAGAGACGGCGTATAGACTGAACCATTCCACTCGGCGTCGCCCCCCAATGCCACTAGCTGCTTGAGGGCTGCGTATACGTTACCTGCCACCATCGTATCTTTTACCCTGCCGACTACCTGACCGTTCTTGATCCGATAGCCCAGGTCAACGTTAATCGAGAAGTCGCCAGAAATCCCAGAACCGCCTCCCAACATCTGGTCTACCACCAGTCCATCACCCATCTGCTGCATTAAATTCAGCAGATCCCCGGTTCCCGGATGAATCAGCAAATTAAATAGCCCCGGGGTCGGGTAACTGCCTAAACCGGGGCGAAATCCGTTGCCGGTGGTACCGCTACCCAGCTGGCGTCCAGTGGTGCGGTCGGTATAAAACAGCTGCAAAATGCCGTCTTTGATAAATACCAGATTCCGCGTGGTCGTGCCTTCATCATCAAAAGGACAGCTAAACGGCCCGGAATCTGGGTTTTGGGTAATCGTGAGGGCTTTTGAAGTCACGGGTTCGCCCAAGCGATCGCTCCACGGAGAAGCTCCCTCAAGCGTTCGTTTGCCATTCAGTGCGGCTGAGAGAGTTCCCCAAAGCATATCCGCTGCTTTGGCGGTAAATAGCACAGGCACGCGACCGATGGGGGGTGAAATGTTTTCTTTCGCCCAAGCTAACCGCTGCAAAATTTGGTTTGCCAAGGCGACGGTATCCAGGCTATCCCGCTGGGTTTGTCCATCGCCAACGCTCAAGAAATCATCCCCCCGCACCCATTCGGCTGCCAGATAACAGCTGAGGGTCGTATCGGTATAGCGACAATCTAGTCCTTTGGAGTTGACAAGGCGCGTTGTTTCCGCTTCGCATTCCCATTGAGCGGTGCAGAGGACTTCTGGGTAGGCATCTCGGACGAGCGCGATCGCTTCTTTGCCCATTAATATCAGATTCTCGACAGGCATAAACTCGCCCAAATCGGGATACTGAGATGCCCGCCCCTCAGTCAATTCCACGGTTTCCACACCGTTGAGTGCCGACAAAGCGATCGCTCGATCTACCAGTGCTTGCGGTTCCACAGGGCCATAAGCAACGGCTAAACCCGGACGTCCTTCTCGCCACAGCCGCAACGCCGTCCCTTCTGATTGGGCACTTTCCAGTTGTTTGAGCCGGTTGGCTTCAAAAAAAACCGGGCGAGAAAGCGATCGCGCTTGATAAACCTCCGCGGCTTCAGCTCCAGAACGAGTGGCTAACTCCAATAGCTGCTCTGCTAGCGTCTCTTGTGGTAAATCGTTAAAACCCATATTCTAACCGTGGAATTTATTGATGGAACCGCCAAGACGCCCTCAAAAGTCAAAATAAAAAGTGCAAACTTCTGTCGATTCAGTCTCAACAGCGGTGCTTTTACTCCGACTTCTATGCTTATCTGAAAGCCTTTTTTGATGTCTTTGTATTCTATTCTCCCAGTCTGGTTGCGAAACCGAAAGATTTCCTGGGGAATCAATTTAACCCAGAGGCAATTCTTGCATTAGCCAAAAACCCGCAAAGGATTCTGCTTGCGGATCGGACTGAATCGCTAAAAAATGTAACATCCCAGCTTTTCGCTTGGCGTCCTCAAAGTTTTCGGCTTCCGTCAAAGTTTTTGCATCTTTGATACTTGCCAAAATCCAGCTATTACTCTCACCCGTCTCTAACAGCAATCTAGGCGGTGTGTTCCGATTAAATTTCAGGAACGCCGGTTCAATTCCCGACATCCAGCCAGCCATTGGCACTGCTCTGGGAGAGAAAATCACCACCCCTGGAATCGGCGTCTCCGGTGGCAAAGGCGCGAAATCTCCTAATCCAATGAGTGGGAAAGCTTCTCGAAAGCCAATGTCCCACTCGTGCATTTCCTCAAAGGCTGCCGCTGACAAGGTTACAAATGCCCACTTTTGCCCAATCAGCGCATCCGGTAAAGGTTGGGGCGGCTGGGGTTGGTATTGGACAGAGGGATTCGGGCCAACCGCTTGGTAGCCCGGTTGCTGGGGATAAACTTCTTGGAACCGCTCTTGCAGCCACCGATACAGTGTAAAAGTTCGGCGGCTCAGCTGAGCGGAAATGCCCAACTCATCGCAGGCTTTCACAATCATTTTGGTCATCGGGCGGCGGAAGAAGCGGATTTTTTGTGGAGGTTCAGGTGCCCTAGCGATCGCTTCTTCCAACGTCGTTCGCAGCCAGATCGAATTTACCGTGGTATTCGGGCAAAACTCGGCGTAACGAAACAGGGACTCAGGTTTGGTGCGGATATCCAATGGACTCTCGCACACCAATAACTCCCAAACCTTTTTCTGTTGTTCGTCCAAAATTGGACGCGAATAAAAATCTAATTCCCAAACTGTTCCCATGCCGCGCCGTTAAAATCTGGTCACTTCCTTCATAATACTTTTGAAGCATCCTTTTACTCATGATTTACATCGACGGTTCCTACGGAGAAGGCGGCGGACAGGTTTTACGGACTTCTCTCAGCCTGGCGGCGATCGCCGGTCATCCGATCCAGATTGGGCGGGTTCGGGCGGGACGCAAAAAGCCTGGACTCGCTGCCCAACACTTAACGGCTGTGCGTGCCGCTGCTGCCATCTGCGGAGCAAAAGTGCAGGGGGATACCTTAGGTTCAACGGCTTTAGAGTTTATTCCGGGTGATTCAATCCAACCTGGAAAATACACGTTTGATGTCACCGAAGCACAGGAAGGCGGTTCGGCGGGTGCTATCACTTTGGTTTTGCAGACAATTTTGCTGCCCTTAGCGATCGCGCAAGGAGAATCGCAGGTGACATTACGCGGCGGCACCCATGTCGCCTATAGCCCCGCTTATACCTACATTGAGCAAGTTTATCTGCCTCTATTACGTCAGATGGGAGTGGAGGCTGAGGTGAGAATACGCAGTTGGGGGTGGTATCCCCAAGGCGGGGGAGAAGTGGAACTTCGCGTTAGCGGTAGGGGTGTTAGCGGTAGGGATAGGGAAACCCAACCCTTCCGGGGGATTAGCCTTCTGGAACCCGGAGAATTTCAGCAGGTGCGGGGGATTGCTGTGGTGACACAACTTCCTTCCCACATTCCCCAACGGATGGCTAGTCGCGCCGAAAATGTGTTGCATGAGGCGGCTCTCAAAGCCACTGTCCAACCCTTGCGGGAAAGGGGCGTGGCACCGGGGGCGGGGATTTTCCTTACCGCTGAGTACGAGAACAGCAAGGCTTTTTTTGGTGCTTTGGGACGTCTGGGACTGCCCGCTGATAAAGTTGCCGATCTGGCTTGTCAGGAGTTGCTGGATTTTCATAACACTGGCGCACCTGTCGATGTACACATGGGGGATCAGTTGCTATTACCAGCAGCTTTAGCTGACTCGACAAGTCAGTACCGAGTGGCGGAGATTAGCACCCACCTAACGACCAATGCGTGTGTGATTGAGCAGTTTGGGTTGGCATCGATAACGATTGATGAAGTCGATCGTCGGGTGACGGTAACACCCAACCCTGACAGATAAGTAGGGATATTTAGGCGATCGCTTCTAAATTTCCAGTTAATTTAAACACGACAAACGCTCCCATGCTGCTAATATTGCCCTCATCGCCGCAGACTTTGATGTTCACTGCTGCAACAAAATTGACCAATGGCTGACCTACCTCCTTCATTGCCACCAGGGTGTGTTCTCCGACCAGCCCGTGCGGAAGAAAAATGGTTAATTCAGCAATTATTATTAGAATTTACAAAATCTGAAGCTTTAAAATTTGACCTGAGAGTTTTAGCTTTTAACTTGGTAGTTTTGATTGTATTGACTTTTTTTATGCTAACAATTGGGCAAATTATCAAAACCCTTGTTTCTAATCTCTTGGTCGGAACTTTTTTATTTATTCTCCTGGCGGGTATTTTTATGATTACCCTTTCTTTTGCCGCTTCCTTTATTCTGTTTTTATTCTCAATTTTTACCTACGCTTTCATCAATTGGTCGCGGTTCTGGGTGATTGAATGTAATGGAAGCCTAGTAGCTTGCGGTGAAATAAACGGCTACGGTACGCACTCCATGCTCTATTACTTATTTGTGAAACCTGTCTGGCGCAGTCAGCAGCTAGGTTCCTATCTAGTGAAGCGTCTTGTTCAAGAAGCGACCCACCCCCTCTATTTAGTCTGTAAGCCTAAATTAGTACGATTTTATTCTCAACTAGGCTTTACGATTGTTCCTTGGCGAGAAATCTCACAGCCCCTGAAGTCAAGTTTTCAAATTTTCCAACTGGATACCCTAATGAGTGGAAATGTTTGGACAGTGATGCGGTATCAAAGTTAGAAAAATCAGGGATCTTACAAAAATCCCCGACAAGCGCCGGGGATTTTTGGGATTTAATTCTTAAGGAACATCAATCGGAATCAAGGCGTTTTCAGGCACATAGCTACTAAAGCGTTCGCCATCTGCCAAAACCGCTACCATTCGCAACGGAAAATCTGGGCCGATTTGCAAATCTGCCCAAGGAACTGCCACTTCCAAACACTTATTTAAACCCACTTGAGCGCGGCTGAACCGAGGATGCCACTTGAGATTTTCCCCAGCCTCCTCAAACTCAATCGTTTGAGTCAGTAAGTTAATCCCTAAATGGTGGTGGAACAGATAGTTCAATGGCGCTTCGTCGGGTAAATTCTCTAGCGGAATGGGGCTATTGTGCATCGTTTGGTTGGGATAGAACCACAGCAAATGCAACTCTGGCGGACAGCCCTTACCCGGTTGAATGCCGGTCTGGAAGTCCAGTCTTAGATAGAAGTTAAGGTGATCCACCCCGTACCAAAGACGCTGAACGGCACTGCTCTTATGCATCGTACCCCGCGATCCCCCGACATCGATCCGACCGGCGCGATCCCAATCCTGTTCGTCACCCAGTCCATCAATGGTGGGATGAATAAAGCCTTCGGGTCGGTGATCTCCCCGCGCTTCGTGAGCTTCTACGGGTTGGCGCAAGTTCGGCGGGATTGGCTCATTTAACGCCTGGTAAATCGCACACAGGTGTTCCCGGAATAACTGGTCGAACATGGCATCTTGGTTTGAGGAATGACCTTCGCCAAACCACCAGAACCAATCGGAACCTTCCGCGGCGTACAAAGCTTCCCAAACTTCTGGATTGTTTTCCTCAGTTGCTTCTGGATGGCTAGCCAAGACTTTCCGCGCATCCTCTAAGAGATCCCAAGCGCGATTTTTGGCGGGATCGCCAATCCAAGTCGTGAAGCTGCCATCGACCCAAGAGCCGCTGTGCAGCTGCTCGGCGGGGATAGTTGCCTGGGGAGGGAACTGGTCTATAAATTCCGAAACCGTGACCAGTTTCAGCTCTGTGTGGTCGCTCAGCGTCTGATAAAGAGCTTCTAAGAAGGGCTTACCATCCAGATGGTAGTGTTCCCAGCAATTTTCGCCGTCGAGGGCAATATTGACCAGCCACGGTTGTTCTAGGGCTGTACCGCCTCCTTGCTGGCGGTGTTTCAGGGTGCGAGCGATCGCTTCCAAATGCCCCACTAAGTCGGCGGCGGCGCGGCGCGGTTCCATCGCGCCATAAGTAAAGCCAATTAAATCTGACAATCGGTGATCCCGAAACACGATTGCTAAGTCGCCGGACTCGGTTTGCAGTCGATAAGGTTGATACAGTAATTCGGGTTCGTAGACATTCCCCGCGCCGTCCCGATGGAAAAATTGCTTAATTGACCAACCCAAAACGGCTTCATCTGAGCAGATCCACTTATATCCCTGCTTGGCAATATAAGGCAAAATCTCAGGACTAACCGATTGTTCTGAAGGCCACAAACCACGCGGTTCTTGCCCAAATCGATCTTTATACATATCCCAAGATTTTTGGAGATGCCTGGGAATATCTTCAGCCCACTGGAAGCGCTGCTTCGGCAAGGTCATATTGGGTACTGCCACCCGACCGGAGTTTGTATCGTTCAGTAAGGGCAAAATCGGGTGCGTGTAAGGCGTTGTCGTTACTTCCAGTTGCCCCGCTTCCTGCATCTGCCGGTGCTGCGGAATGATCCGGCTCAATATTTCTCGCTGTTTGGAGAAAATTCGCTGGCGATCGCTTAAAGTAAAGTTTCTTCCCTGCTTCAACCACCCCTCAATCTCTGGATCGTCCCAAAACAAAGGATCAATCCACGCCAGATTATGCCAAGCGAGCAAATCGCTATAATCTTGGGGATTCCAATTTGTCCAACACCATTCTTCACCTTTTTCTTGACGTTGCCCGTAAAGCTCTCCGTAGCGGGGATGAGGGTCAATTAAGGTATGGTGATTGGCATCAAAAAAATGGTCAATAATAAATCTTTTTTGTTCATCACTCAGTTGCTGTTCCGGCGTCAAAGCTGCGGCTAGATATGGGTCCATCGCCGTGCCAGCGACATAATCCTCTAACTGCAAAATCAAAGACGGCACGAGATTAACCGTTTGATGCAGCTTCGGATAACGAGCCAGCAGCAGCACTAAATCTAGGTAATCTTTCGTTCCATGCAGACGCACCCAAGGCAAGCGATACTGATTGACTGCGCGGCTTTTATACAGGGGCTGATGCTGATGCCAGATGAAAGAGATATAGAGAGGATGGGGCATAGGAAAAGTAAAAAGTAAAAACTAAAAAGGCAAAAGAAATATCGGTTCTATTTCTTTTGCCTTTGGCATTGAAAAGACTGGTTCAATTAAACTAAAAAGGCAAAAGAAATCAAAAAAATCTTTTGCCTTTTGCCTTTTACCTTTTGCCTTTAAAAGACTTGCTCAACTTCAGCAATTTCGGGGATAAATTCGCGCAGGCGGCGCTCAATTCCCATTCTTAGCGTCATTGCCGAACTTGGGCAAGATCCACAGGCTCCTTGGAGGCGTAGCTTCACAACTGGACCGTCGATGTCTACCAGCTCAACGTTACCACCATCGGACATTAAGTAAGGGCGCAGTTCATCCAAAACTTGTTCAACGTTTTCTGAAGTCAGTGCCAGTGTTTGTGACATGGTTAGTTTACCTTATCGAATCTTTCTTTCTATTGCAGCTATGTTGATCCTAGTTCACGCAGAGATAAAAACTCTTCGCGAGAATGGAGAACACCGGGAACCGCTGAGAGCGTATCGTAACGCCTCCAGCCTATACCGCTGCTGGTTCCAGTAACTTGACGTTCGCGTAGTTGAACTCGGTGGTCGTTTTCTGACCTTGCTCATTCGCGTGAATTACTTGCTTGGTCATCACGTAGTAATCGCCGACTTTCTCGAAGGTATCCTCAAATTGCATTTCTCTGAGCAATTCACCTGTCTGAGGATTCCGGAAGACAACATCGTAGCGACTAGCGGCGTAGCCTTCTCCGGTATCTAAACTTTCAGCGGTATCGATGACAAATGCCATTCGACCCATTACCCGACTCACCTGGCAAATTTCAGTGCCTCGGATTTTGTAGTTAGACCCCATCGCATCGCCTTTAACCAGAATTTCCGTAGCGCCGCGGGCGTCCGTTTCCCCCAGGTTAAATTCGTTCTTACCGTGAGCTTTGTCAAAAGACCCCCGCTTGCGGTGGGTAACAATATCCCTGAGCTGAGTATAGATGCTCTCTTGCACCGTTTCGTCTTCGATGCCGGTCACTTCAACAGTCATGTCGCTGTTGATGCGAATTTTGCCTTTGTAGACTTCATCACCTTGCTTGAGTTCTACATCAGCACTATATCCTGGGAAATTTGCATCCCAGGTGTAGCGGTTTTCGTAGGCAGCCCGAAACAAGTCACGAGCATTTGCTTGCTCAGTCATAGACTCTTACTTTAATCAACTTCTTTCCTAGTGTAAAAATCTTTGCAGATTATTAACACTCCCTGGCGACACAATTCGCTGAAAACCCGGATTGGGAGAGAAACCCTTAACGTTGATGCCACCTAGATTAAGAGTTCTATTGAATATGTCTGTGGCGTGGTAATCATCACTGGAGCTTGATACAGGGGTACAGTGAACATGACGGTTGAGCCGAGTCCTTCGCCATAACTGTGAAAATGAATATTACCGCCCATTGCTTCGATGAGCTTTTGAGAGATCGTGAGTCCCAGCCCCGTACCCGCATAGGGAGTTGTGTGAGAGCCATTCACTTTACCGAACAATTGAAACAGTCTGTCTCGTTTATCCTCAGGAACTCCAATCCCCGTGTCAGCCACGGTGACTACCACCATCCCAGGAAGTTCCTGATTATCAAACCTCACCGTTTTTTGAATGACTTGAGTATTAATCGTAATCTCGCCTTCACGAGTAAATTTAATCGCATTATCAACTAAATTTAAAAGGACTTGGAGTAGCCCTCGGTAGTTAGCATACAGAATAATTTCATCTAAAGTTTTTGGTTTCTCAATTTGTAAGTTTAAGTGCTTTTGGAGCGCCAAGGGAATTCTTAAGCGTTCTACTTCACTCAGGAGTTCGTTTAAATTAACTGCATCCAGGGTCAGATTTATGTTTCGCTCAGCTTCAAATTTGGCGATCGCTAAAATGTCATTAACGCTCTTCATGAGCCGGAGGGCTGAGCTGTGAGCGTCATTCATAAATTCTTGCTGCTCGGCTCGGTCTTCCGCGAGATCGTCCAAGATTAGCTTGAGGCTACAGATAATCCCATTCAGGGGAGTGCGAAGTTCGTGAGAGATAGTTGAGAGAAACTCGGTTTTCAGACAAGAAGCAGTTTCTGCAAGTTGGCGCGCCTGCTGCAATTGTTGATAAAGGTTGGCGCGAGCGATCGCTGTACCAACTTGCTCACTAAGCTCCCCCATTAGCTCGATTTCGGCGGCGCTCCATTGACGCGGACACCTCCGATCTTTACTCTCATCCTTAGATCCTAAGGCACTAGCGTACTGCTGGAGAATAATCAGACCATTAGGTTGCTCTTGATACAAACTGGCAACCGCCAAGATTGACTGTCGCTGAAATCCTTCATCGATGTTCTCTACCACAATCGGCTCTAGACTCGCTAGCGCCAGACTCAAGTAAGGACACTCGGCAATCTCAATTTCTCGATCCAGCCGCAAACTCGATGGCTCGTGAGAATATTCTGCCACTACCTGCACTTTGGAAGTAGAAATTTGATGGCAGATAAAGCACCGGCTTACGTCCAGTGTTTTTCCTAAACTCTCAACCGTTTGCTGGCAAATCGCTTTTAGATCGAGTGTGCGATGGATACTCCTAGCAATTTGGGTCAACAGTGTTTGGTGCTGCTCAGAAATTTGCTCAGTCATAGAATCTTCTTGACCTCGCAGGATAGGTTGGCGTGCTTACTTGCTCGAAATTTCATCACACACAAGGCTGACACTAGCAACAAGCAGACCTTTTGTGCTTTCAATTGGTAGCTCCAACTCAACCCAATTTCATCAATCCACGAAAGTAGCACTTACATTAACAATCCATTGAACCCATCTGTTGCGTTGAAATCATTACCGGCTCTTGATACAAAGGTACGGTGAACGTAACCGTTGAACCCAGTCCTTCGCCCATGCTGTAGAAGTTTACAACCCCACCCATTGCTTCTACCAGTCTTTGGGATATTGCCAATCCCAATCCGGTACCACCGTACTGTCGGGTGCGAGAGCCATCCACTTGGCTAAAAGATTGAAATAGTTTATCTTGCTTGTCGAGGGAGACACCAATCCCTGTATCAGCGACTTGGACTTTCACGACGCCTGGACATTCCTGCCCCCCAAACTTAAGTTTCTTTTTACTGACCTCGGCACTGACTGTGACGCCGCCTTCGTGAGTAAATTTGATCGCATTACCGATCAGGTTTAACATCACCTGGAGCAGCCGCTGGTAGTTGCCATACAGGATAATTTCATCGTAGGTGGATGGCATTTGAATGCATAAGCTCAGGTTCTTCTGGTGCGCCTGATTCCGGGTAAATTCCTCGACATCCCCGAATAGCTCTTCCAGCTTCACCTGTCCCAATTCCAGCTCCATTTTGCCTGCTTCAATTTTGGCGACATCGAGAATGTCGTTGATCAGGTTTAGGAGATGTAATGCTGAACGGTAAGCATCTTGGATAAAATCTAGTTGCTCTTCTGGCTCGTCTACTGTCCCATCTAGGATCAGCTTCAGGGAGCCAATCATGCCGTTTAGTGGTGTACGGAGTTCGTGGGAAGTATTTGCCAGAAACTCCGACTTGAGGCGAGAAGCTTCTTCTGCTTGTTCGCGGGCTTCTTCTAATTCTTTATACAGGGTGGCGTGTGCGATCGCGGTTCCCACCTGATCTGCCAGTTCTCTGACTAACTCAACTTCGGCATCGTTCCATCGTCGAGTGCGATCGCACTGTTGTAAAGCAATGACGCCATTTGGCTGGTTTTGATAGCAGGTGGAAACAACTAATACCGACTGTTGCCCAAACGCATTTACTCCAACCTGTTCTATCACAACTGGCTCGCCTTGCGTCTCCAGTGCTTGCCTTAGGTAGGGTTGCTCGGAAAGCTGTAACTGTTGCCCCAGCATCGACCGAAACGTCTCCTGGCAATACTCCGCCACCACCTGCACTTTGGGCTTAGAACTTTCGTAGTCGCAGATGATGCAGCGACTAACGTTGAGCGCTTCTCCCAGCCCTCTAACCGTTTGCTGCCAAATGGTATCCAGATCCAGCGTGCGACGGATATTCCTAGCAATCTGACTCAGCAGTTTTTGGTACTGATCTGGACTTGACACAGTTGACTCGAAAGTTGGCAGAGAGACATTAACAGGAGCCGCCATCAGAGTATACCTGTAAACTGCAAAAGGAGAAGAAGCTAATGATTACCAGCCGTTTTCTGTGATAAATGCAACCTCAAAAGATTTGCCCTGCGGCTAAAGCCGAAAACTAGAGCATTCTTTCTTTTTCATTAATCGTTCCATTCCCCTCTCGGAGGCACGGGCGGATTCCTCTCAAGGTTCCGAGTCAGTTCATCATCTCGATCTCGTTCGCCTCTAAGCCACTGCCGAATTGCCGTCTCAATGACCTTACTCGGATCGTTGGTCAGGTGCTTAATTTGTGTTAACAGTTCAGAATCAAGGTGGATAGAAATTTCCACCTTTTCGGCTGAACCCTGAGAATATCTGGCCCGATCGTTCATATCAGTACAGTGATGACATTTCCAAGCAAATTCAAAGCGGAAGAGGATGCGCCGTCCTTCCATGCTAACTGCTGATGCAAGCAACGCAGTGAGTAAAATGCGGCTCCTATCCTAAGGAGTAACAAAATTTTGCAATTCCGATCCCTAGTATGCATTCTGACATTCTCAGGGCGCTAACTGCTAGTTGCTATAGCGCTCTGTTTTCTTGTGAGGTGAGGGCGGCTAGTCCTGAAGCGTTGCCACTTTTCAGTAGAGAAGTCGTTCTCTCCTCAGAAAATTACCCTTTTTTTAAAAGGATTTTTATCAGGGCAGTTTTGCATGGCTTTAATTCCAATGTGCCCTAATCTACTTGAATACACAAGAGTTGTTTTTAAGTCTTTAGATTCACAATAGCTCTTGCTGTGTTCTCATCACCCTCCCGTGCCAAATTAAATGGTTATCGCTTCGCTTGACTGACTGTTTGACAGTTACTCAGTCCTCGGACCTCAACTCTCAGTCCTCAACTCTCAACTCTCAACTCTCAACTCTCAGTCCTCAGTCCTCAGTCCATTTCCTCAGCCCTCAGTCATGCATCTATTTTGATCGCTGTCTCTGATTTAGCTAAACAGCGCAGATTTTCTACTGTATAGTCATCGAAGGCGGTAAGTGTCCTACTCAAAGTTAAAGAATTGTCTCACGCTGACGGAAGGGACATATCTGCGGCTGTCCCAACTGCCTGGGCATCGGAAACATTACAATATTTGAAGTCCGCTGAACTTTTCAATTGCCGTTCGTGCCTTTTTGTTTGGCTATGACTGACGTACCTGTTTCTCGCATTCGTAATTTCTCCATCATTGCCCACATTGACCACGGAAAATCCACTCTGGCGGATCGCCTCTTGCAGTTTACGGGCACGGTGCAAGATCGGCAGATGAAGGAACAGTTCCTGGACAATATGGATTTAGAACGGGAGCGCGGCATCACGATTAAGCTGCAAGCAGCCCGAATGAACTATACCGCCAAGGATGGTCAGCAATACGTTCTAAATCTAATTGACACACCCGGACACGTAGATTTTTCCTATGAGGTGTCGCGTTCTCTCGCCGCTTGCGAAGGCGCACTTTTGGTAGTGGATGCCTCTCAAGGGGTGGAAGCGCAAACGCTTGCCAACGTTTATCTTGCCCTTGAAAATAATCTGGAAATTATCCCAGTTTTAAATAAAATCGATCTCCCCGGAGCTGAGCCAGATCGGGTTAAGGGAGAAATTGAAGAAATTATTGGACTGGATTGTAGCGGTGCAATTCTCGCTTCTGCAAAAGAAGGGCTTGGGATTGACGAGATCCTGGAGTCGATTGTTCACTTAATTCCGCCGCCAATAGATACGGTGTCGCAACCACTAAGAGCGTTAATTTTTGATAGTTACTATGACAGCTACCGGGGTGTAATTGTATACTTCCGGGTGATGGATGGTACGGTCAAAAAAGGCGATCGCATTCGTCTGATGGCGACCGGCAAAGAATATGAAATTGACGAGTTAGGTATCCTTGCGCCGACCCAGAAGCAGGTGAACGAACTGCACGCCGGTGAAGTGGGCTACCTGGGAGCGGCGATTAAAGCGGTGGAAGATGCTCGCGTGGGAGACACCATTACCCTAGCGAACGCCCCGGCTAAGGAGGCATTGCCCGGTTACACCGAAGCGAAACCGATGGTTTTTTGCGGCTTGTTCCCCACCGATGCTGACCAATACCCAGACTTGCGGGAAGCCCTAGAAAAACTGAAATTAAATGATGCGGCGTTGAACTACGAGCCGGAGACCTCCAGCGCGATGGGGTTTGGCTTCCGATGCGGCTTCTTGGGCTTACTCCATATGGAGATTGTTCAAGAGCGTCTAGAGCGGGAATACAATTTAGATTTGATTATCACTGCTCCTTCGGTGGTTTATCGGGTGATTACCAATAAGGGAGAGGAAGTTTACATTGATAATCCCAGCCACCTACCGCCGCCGAACGAGCGAGAAAAAATTGAGGAGCCTTATGTCAAAGTAGACATGATTACCCCAGAAGTCTACGTGGGGACTCTGATGGAGTTATGTCAAAACCGGCGTGGTGTCTTCAAAGATATGAAGTATTTAACGCAAGGGCGAACCACGCTGACTTACGAGTTACCTCTGGCGGAAGTGGTGACGGACTTTTTTGACCAAATGAAGTCCAGAACTCGCGGCTATGCCAGTATGGAATATCATTTGATTGGCTATCAGGAAAATCCCCTGGTGAAGCTAGATATCATGATCAACAATGACCCTGTTGACGCCTTGGCAATGATTGTGCATCGGGATAAGGCTTACAACGTAGGAAGGGGGTTGACAGAAAAGTTGAAGGAGCTGATTCCCAGGCATCAGTTCAAGATTCCGATTCAAGCCGCAATTGGTAGTAAGATCGTCGCCAGCGAACATATCCCCGCCTTGAGAAAAGATGTGCTTGCTAAGTGCTATGGCGGTGATATTTCTCGAAAGAAAAAGTTGTTGCAGAAGCAGGCTAAAGGTAAGAAGCGCATGAAGTCGATTGGGACAGTTGATGTACCGCAATCAGCTTTTATGGCGGTGTTGCGCCTGGATCAAGAGTAGCGCTTGAATTGAGACTACTAAATGGAGACTTACGCTGGATTCTCAAGCTTTGCTTAGGAATCCAGCGTATTTTCGTAGCTTGGCGTCTCACACGGGACACTTTCCCGGCGGAGAGGAAAAAAAGAACGAACTTGAGGCGAAGAAATGAATGCCGAGAGCGATCGCTAATCTTTACGATATCTTTATCGATATCTTCATGGATTTCTTGAAAATGCAGGTACATCTGGACACCATCGCATAGCAAGGTTAGTCTAAGATGGATTCCAACTCTTATAAAGACTCAACTGCCAAATGAGAATCTTAGTCACAGGTGGTGCTGGTTTTATCGGTTCCCATCTGATCGACCGGCTAATGGCGCAAGGGCATGAAGTCATTTGCCTCGATAACTTCTATACCGGACACAAACGCAACATTCTGAAGTGGCTGGATCATCCATATTTTGAACTAATCCGTCACGACATCACGGAACCGATCCGCTTGGAAGTGGAGCAAATTTATCACCTAGCTTGCCCCGCCTCTCCAGTACACTACCAGTTCAACCCAGTCAAGACCGTGAAAACGAATGTCCTGGGTACGCTGAATATGCTGGGACTGGCAAAGCGGGTAAAGGCAAGATTACTCTTAGCTTCCACCTCAGAAGTGTACGGCGACCCGGAGATGCATCCCCAGACAGAAGAGTATCGCGGTAGTGTCAACCCCATAGGAATTCGCTCCTGCTATGACGAAGGCAAGCGAATTGCAGAAACACTGGCGTTTGACTATCATCGCCAGAATCATGTAGAAATTCGAGTCGCGCGAATTTTCAACACCTACGGCCCTCGAATGTTAGAAAATGACGGTCGAGTGGTTAGCAACTTTGTGGTGCAAGCGCTGGGGGGTACCCCCCTAACAGTTTATGGTGATGGTTCACAAACCCGAAGTTTCTGCTATGTTTCTGACCTAGTGGAAGGGCTGATGCGGCTGATGAATGGTGAGCATACGGGACCAATTAATCTAGGAAATCCCGATGAATATACGATTTTAGAGCTGGCGGAGGCTGTCCAAAAGATGGTAAACCCAGACTCGAAGATTAAGCTTGAGCCACTCCCAGAAGACGATCCTCGCCGTCGGCGTCCGGATATCACGCGGGCAAAGACTTGGCTGGATTGGGAGCCGACAATCCCCTTGCAAGAAGGGTTAAAACTGACTATAGAAGATTTTCGCGATCGCGCACAAGCTTCTCTGCCGGAGAATCGCGTCCATAGCGATTCGTGAATGAGAGTCCTTGGTCAAGAATTAATCTATCCATGATTTTTAACCAAGGCCTACCTAACCGCTGATACCCCCAGAACTGTCATTTCAATTTTTTTGAGGTTTACTCCTATGCGTGTTTGCGTAATTGGCACTGGATACGTTGGCTTGGTAACCGGTGTCAGTCTTGCTCATATTGGGCATCATGTCATCTGCGTGGACAATAACGAAGAAAAAGTCAAGTTGATGAAGGCGGGACAGTCCCCAATTTATGAGCCAGGACTGTCAGAAATTATGCAATCGGCTTCCCAGTCAGGGCATCTTGAGTTCACCTCCGATTTGGGTGCTGGAGTGGCTCATGGAGAAATTTTGTTCATCGCAGTAGGTACTCCCCCTTTACCGAACGGTGAAAGCGATACCCGGTATGTGGAAGCGGTTGCCCGTGGCATCGGCGCTCATCTTGACGGTGGTTACAAAGTCATTGTGAATAAATCCACAGTGCCAATTGGTTCTGGGGACTGGGTGCGGATGATTGTACTCGATGGCGTTCTGGAGCGCCAAAAGTCCCTAGTGGGAGCTGGCGGCGTTGCTACCGAGGAGCTGACACTAGAAACAACTCCTCAGTTTGATGTGGTTAGCAATCCAGAATTTTTGCGCGAAGGTTCGGCGGTTTACGACACCTTTAACCCGGATCGGATTGTGCTGGGTAGCACCAATCCGAAAGCGATCGCCATGATGCAGGAACTCTATACCCCCATTGTCGAGCGCCAAGTGGCAGAAGACAAATCCTTACCGCCAGTGCCCGTATTGGTTACAGACATCAACTCCGCTGAGATGATTAAGTACGCCGCGAATGCCTTCCTGGCAACTAAAATTAGCTTTATCAACGAAGTTGCCAATATTTGCGATCGCGTTGGTGCTGACGTTACCCAGGTCTCTAAGGGCATCGGTTTGGATTCCCGGATTGGCAACAAGTTTTTGCAAGCTGGGATTGGTTGGGGCGGTTCCTGCTTCCCGAAAGATGTCTCCGCTCTGATTCATACGGCTGACGACTACGGCTATGATGCCCAGTTGATGAAAGCTGCTGTGAGTGTCAACCAACGCCAGCGCGTGATTGCGATCGAAAAACTGCAACAGGCGCTAAAAATCCTCAAAGGCAAAACGGTGGGATTGCTAGGTCTGACTTTCAAACCCGATACCGACGATATGCGCGATGCTCCAGCGCTCAATCTCATTGAGCAACTAAACCGGCTGGGGGCGAAAGTGAAAGCCTACGATCCGATTGTTTCTTCAACTGGGATGCGTCATGGCTTAACCGGCGTGATGGTGGAAACCGATCCCGAACGCCTGGCTGATGGTTGTGACGCCCTTGTGTTGGTGACAGACTGGCAGCAGTTCCAGACCCTGGACTACACCAAAATGTCTAAGCTGATGAACAACCCGGTGATGATTGATGGTCGTAACTTCCTCAACCGGAAGGAAATAGAAAGTGCCGGTTTCCAATACATCGGCGTTGGTCGCTAAGAAAAGTTATGAGTTATGAGTTATGAGTTAATAACTTAAAACTCATAACTCCCTAACTCTTTGCCTGACTTTGTGCCAGATTAGACCAGCGACAATTAATCCTAGACCCATTTGCCAGATTTGCGGCTCTACCCAGAAAGCCAGGAACAGACAAGATCCTAGACCTGTCCAAGCTATCCATTTGGGATAGAGCCGTTCTGAATCTGGCATTTTTAATGCTGCCAGATTGGTAATTGCGTAGTAAATCAAGACGTTAAAGGCGCTGAACGACCAAGTCGTTTTGACATTGCCAAGCAGAACTAAAAGAGCGATCGCAATTCCTACCACTACTACCGCTAAATCGGGTGTCGTTCCTTGCCGATTTAGCCGTGCTAACATTCTGGGCATATCCCGGCGTCTTCCCATCGCCAGCAGCACGCGGGACAAACCCAAAATCAAGTTTAATAGTACCCCCAGCATTGCCGCGATCGCACCAATCGATAAAATCGTCGCCCCCCTGGAACCAGCAACGCTGCGAACTGCCACCTCCAGGGAAGCTGCCTGTGCCTGGGTTGCTTTGCCTAAAATTTCTGTCCCGACCGCTCCAATGCCAACGGTTGCCACTGCCATGTAAAGCAGCATTGTCACCCCCAGGCTGACAATCATCGCGATTGGAATCGTCTTTCGGGGTTCCCGGGCTTCCTCGCCCATCGTGGCAATCCGACCATAACCTGTATAAGCTACAAACATCAAGGCGCTGGCTTGGAGTACCGTCGCCGGGGAACCTGTGAAAAATGGTGTGAGATTTTCTGTACCAACCTCTGTGGCGCGGGGTAAACAAACAAGGACAAAGAAAATTAAAGATAGCAGCGTCACCGAGACAATGACAATATTGGCGCGATTAGAGCGGCGAATCCCGCTCAAAACAATCAGAGTCATCAAAATCGCCGCAGCTAACGCTGTGGGAATCAGAAATCCCCGTCCATACAAACCCGTCGCATTCAGCAAATAGCCAGCAAAACCCAAAGCTGCCGTTGCGGCTGAGGCAGTCTTTGCCAAGAGAAACATCCAGCCTGCGGTAAAACCCAGACTCGGATTGAGATACTTGTAGCCATATTCGTAACTGCCACCGCTGACGGCATGATTTGCGGCTAACTGGGCACTATTGAGACCATTGCAGGTTGCCACGATGGCTCCAATCGCGATCGCCAAAATTACCGCAGGTCCAGCAATTTCGGCAGCAATGCCGATGCTGACAAACACGCCCGTGCCAACGATAGAACCTAAACCCATCATCGTGGCACCCAAAACCCCTAACTCTCTTTGAAGCTGCGGGGGTGAGGTTCCAGCAGTCACAAGACATCTCCTAGATAACACCACTGTTATCGTAAGGCTGAGAGGTTAAGGCACAGTTGTGCGATCGCTTACCTTGACGAACCAAGGATAAACGCTCGGTGTTCAATCTCCGCTCCTTGTAGCGCAGTTCTGACCCTGCGATGGGAAGAATTACCCAGGATTACTGCCTAATAATCAAGGATTATTGGGAACGCGCTCGATTTGGGCATAGCCACTGAAAATTAGCTTATCTCCTTGCGTTTCCAAACGGTTAATTCGCATTGTCACGCCGTCGAGATTAAAGCGATCCAAATCGACCATGTTATCTAAAATTTCCGCAAACGCCGATGTCAAGGTCTGAGAAATTTCCCGTGATTCTGCTGGAACCGCCTCTGGTTGAAATTGGGGATCTTTAAACCGAATGCGACGCCGCCGTTCCGCGGCTAAGGTTGCTTTCATGCTGACCGGAACCAATCCTTTTTCGCCCAAATCTGCCTGTGCAAAAATTTGCACTTGGTTTTCAGGCAGCAGCTGTACTTGTACTTCGGTAAAGGAAACGGGTTGACCGCCAGATAAATCTGTCAAAGCTGGTGTAGAAATATCTTGCAGGCGTTTCTGCACCAGTTCTGCCTGAAAGGATTGGTTAATATCTGCCTGGGTTAACGTCACCTGTACAACTGCCTGGGTAGGTTGCTTAAGGCGAATCTGACCTTGCATTACACAGCTAAAGTCAATCGAGACGGCGTCTGTCTCAAACGACATCTCCTCGGTGCGAAACTCGCGGCGAATCACGAGACCACTACCGCTCATTTTGAAGCTGTCAATACTGCCCTGCAAAAGCTTGCTGGAGGGATAGCAGCGAACAGCAACTTCCACAGACTCACTCTGGGTAAACATGTGGCGAATGGTCTGGCTAGCGACTGTGTTGAGGAGGCGTTCTCCCCAATCAGTGCCAGTATTTTTTGTGAAACCAGTAAGGCCGCCTAACATAATGTTTCGCGTCCACGAGAGTGCTTACTCTCTTGTTTGTAACAAAATATTAACGAATAAGCAAGAAGACCTAAGACATAAAGAAAGCCAGAGAGCCTACTGCTCAAGGATATCAGCCGGAAATTGGCGTGATTGATAGAATTTCCTGAATTTTCCAATTAGTTACAACAATTAGAGTGGTAGAGTTCCCTCGATCGCCCTCTTGATAAGCGATCGCTTACAGCACCTAACAATGCTGCAAAGGTTCTGGGCTAGAGATCCCAGACTACTGCCAAAAGTTGCAAAGTATTATTGTATACAATTAAATTTCACAATCTCTGGAGCCTTATACTATGCCAGAAAGGACTTCCCTACTCCTTAAACCTACTCCTTAAGAAAGATAAGAGAAAAATTTACCTGGTTTCTGCCATCGAGAGCAATTCAGATCAGGGAAATTTTGAGCAATGGGTTAGCGATGGGTTTGGGATGAAGGCTGTTCTGCATTCTTAAATTGACGGTGATGACACGCATCATTATTCGATATTACGATCCCAGCTATCCATATCTAGAACGAGCTATCCGTTCGATTCAGGGAGACTTTGATATTGTTGTATACGATGATGGAAGCAAGAATTTTCCTGATTTGGCTGGTGTTAAAAATAAATACCAAATCAGACGACTAGAGCATCGAGGGCCAACTTCTACGCTAATAAAGGCTCTGGTTGATGCAAAAAGAGAAAATGTACAACAAGTATTTATTCTAGATGGGGATGATGAGGCGCTAGAGAGCCTAACCAACTTCCTCAGCGCATCCTTACTATCACCTTATACAGCGGTTATTGGGCAGTTCAAGGATATACCGTCCCCAATTTACCAAGACCAAGGAAATGAATTATTTCGAGAAGCGATCGCTAATTTAAAATTCTGCCCTCCCTGCTTCAGCCTCAAGATTGGAGACTGGATTGAAGAATTGCCCAGCATCCTCAAACAAGTGCAAACAGAATATCTCTCCACTGGCACTTTATTTTTAGGCTTATTCCTCTCTGGTCAAACAGGGATTTCTGTTGCCGAACAAGTGATTATCTGGAGACAGCACGAAGGACAGACTTACAGACATCACCACCCCGAAAGACATTTAACTGGACAGAGAATTTGGCAAATCTACCATCAAAAAGCCTTCGAGGAATATAGCCAAATCTTGCATCTCAATCCCTATGATGCTGTTGCCTATTACAACCGGGGTAATACTTGCTCCAGGCTAGGCGATGGGCAAAAAGCAATTGAGGATTACACTCAGGCGCTGGATATCAATCCTAATTTTACTGAAGCTTACACTAATCGAGGGGTTGCACGCTTCGATTTAGGAGATACTCAAGGAGCCATTGACGATTATACCAAGGCATTACAGTTTAATCCTAACTTTGCCGTCGCCTACAATAACCGAGGAAATGCTCTTTCTAAATTGGGTAAATATCCAGAAGCGATCGCTGATTTGCAGGCATCTGTCCAACTTTTCTCTACTCAAGGGGATGTAAGTAACTACCAGCGATCGCAAAACCTCTTAGCTGAAGCCTATTTTAAAATGGGAGAAAGATTGTGGAAGCAAGAGCAGATTGAACAGGCGATCGCTTGTTACCAGAAATCGCTGGAGGTTAAACCTGAATTTGCTGAATCCTACTACGATTTGGGCATGATTTTTCAGCAAATCGGTAGGCTTAATGAGGCAATTATTCATTACAATAAAGTCTTAACAATCAAGCCTGAATATGCGAAAGCTCGTTATCAAATTGAGACCATATTAAAGGGCTATCAATTTTCTACAGACTGGTTTAGCCGCAACCTTGATATTTTGAATGAGCATCTTGAACCTTTATCTAAAATACCTGGATTAAATATTTTAGAAATAGGCAGTTGGGAGGGTCGATCTACTTGTTGGTTTTTAGAAAATATTTTGATAGATAATTCTAGCCGAATTATCTGTATAGATACTTTTGCAGGTAGTTTAGAACATCAAAGATATGATTTTGACTATATCAACTCGATAGAAATGCGGTTCGACTTTAATATCAGTCGGACGGGTGCAGGAGAAAAGGTACGCAAAATAGTAGGTAAATCTCAACAAATATTGCGTTCGTTACCCTTAGGTTTTTATGATTTAGTTTACATTGATGGCTCTCACCTAGCCAGCGATGTTCTGGAAGATGCCGTTTTAAGTTGGGCGCTTGTCAAAGTTGGCGGCATGATAATTTTTGACGATTACGATTTTAGTTTTGCGGACAATCCCTTCCAAAATACCAAGGTGGGAATAGACGCTTTTGTATCAGTTTTTTTCGGTAAAATTCAATTTATCCATAAGTCTCATCAAATTCTTCTAAAAAAACTTTTTTCTTAGGCTTGACTGGGTTTAATTACTGAAGACAATCCGGGTTCAGATAAGTTATAACAGCGGTATAATAACTGTCCGGAAAGTACATCACAGTTAGCGATTGGTTAAAAGTAAAGGGACAACCCGTGCAAACAAAAACGTAGTAACTTCGGCAAAGCCGAACTGCGATTGGTTGTTCAATATTTCTTAATATTTGGAAGCGAGAGCAAAATGAACCCCCGAGTGAGAAGAGTCAGCCTAGTAATAGCAGCCTTGCCTCTAGCAGGAGCCATCAGCTTAGAACAAGCCTTGGCACAACCCATTATTCCGGCTACTGATGGTACTGGTACCCTTGTCAACGTCAATGGCGATAGCTTCGACATCACTGGCGGTAAGCTATCAAGCCAAGGCGAGAATCTCTTCCACAGCTTTAACCAGTTCGATCTCAATCAAGGTGAGATTGCCAACTTCCTATCCACCCCCAACATTCAGAATATTCTTGGTCGAGTTGTCGGTGGAGATGTCTCCGTCATTAATGGCTTAATTCAAGTTACTGGCGGAAATTCAAACTTATTTTTGATGAATCCAGCCGGAATTGTCTTTGGCAACAACGCTAGTCTGAATGTGCCTGCATCTTTCACTGCCACCACTGCCAACAGTATCGGCTTTGGCAATAATTTGTTTAATGCTGTTGGTAACAATAATTATGCCGCTTTAGAAGGAAATCCCAACACTTTTGTTTTCACAGCTACCCAACCCGGTGCCATCGTTAACACTGGAAACTTAGCAGTAGGACAGGGAAAAAATCTCACCTTACTCGGTGGCACTGTTGTCAATACTGGGCAACTTTTAGCACCCGAAGGAAATCTAACGGTAGCAGCGGTTCCCGGCGGAAAATCCGTGCGGATTAGTCAGCCAGGAAACGTACTCAGTTTGGAGGTCGTGACTCAGAATTTTAATCCCCAATCCCCAATCTCTAATCCCCCATCCGTACCGCAGTTGCTGACGGGCGGGAAAGTTGGGAATGCGACTAAACTCACCGTTAATAGCAAAGGTCAAGTGGTACTCACGGGATCTGGTGTTGCAATCCCCACCGATACAGGTACTGCGATTGTAGCTGGCAACCTTGACACATCCGGGGAGACTGGCGGTAAAGTGCAGGTTCTGGGTGAAAAAGTAGGTTTGGTGAGTGCCAACATCAACGCTTCCGGCAGTCTTGGCGGCGGAACGGTGCTAATTGGCGGCGATTATCAAGGGAAGGGGACGGTACCGAATGCCTCTAGAACTTATGTCAGTGCAGACTCTTCGATCAATGTAGATAGCAAAAACAACGGCAATGGGGGTCGTGCGATCATTTGGTCTGATAAGGCAACTGAATTTTATGGCAATATCAGCGCCCGTGGCGGCAAGATTTCCGGCGACGGCGGATTTGTGGAAGTTTCAGGCAAGGAAAGCTTAACTTTCAAAGGCGCGGTGGATACGCTTGCGCCACAAGGTAAGGCGGGAACCTTACTACTCGATCCACTCAACATCACGATAACAGATCAAAGTGCTGGTCCGGGAGCGCAAGACGGTCAATTAACAGACAGCACAATTCTTGAGGGTGATGCTCCTGCAAATTTCATCATTTCGGAAACCGAACTGGAAAATGCCTCCGCCTCTGGCAATGTGATTTTGCAAGCGACTAACAACATCACTATCAACGATCTAACTACAGACGGGATTCTGGACTTTGACTTTGGACCTGGTACGTCAATTACTTTTACAGCGGACGCTAATAATGATGGTGTTGGGTCTTTTGTGATGCAGAATCCGGCGAACAGCATCCAGACAAATGGAAGAGATATAACGATTTCTGGAGCGAGTATCACTGTTGGAAGTATTAATACCGATAGCGGCAATATTCAACTAACCAGCAACAACGGCGCGATCGCTACCGGCAATCTAGACACCTCTTCTTTCTACGCGAATAGTGGCAATATCCTCCTCAACGCCACCAACGGCAACATTCTCACAGGCGATCTTACATCCTCTGCGACTGAAGGTGATGGGGGTCTGGTGAGTTTAACTACTAACACCGGCACAATTACAGTTAATGGCGATATCGATTCCTCCTCCACTTCTAGTTTTCAATCTATAGGCGGCGCAGTTACTCTAGAAGCTGGAAGTAATATCACCACAGGCGCAATTAATTCTTTTGCAGAAGCTGACATATTTTCCCTTGGAGATAACCCAGGAGCTACAGGAGGTAATGTCAAGATAACTGCTGGAGGCAACATTACAACAGATGCAATTAATTCCTCTGCTGTTGTTACTCTCGATGGTAGTGACATTTTATTCGATGCGATAGGCGGCTCAGTTACTTTAGATGCCCAAGGTAGTATTCAAACTGGCGATATTGATTCCTCTGCTACTGACCCCATCGTTGCTACAGGGGGTGCGGTCAACTTCACAGCTAAGGACGATATAATCACAGGTAACATTAATTCCTCTGCTACTGTTAATCCCCCCTCTGCCGATCTGGTTACTAATGCATTAGGTGGGTTAGTTAGCTTAACAACAGATAGCAATATTACCTTTAATACAATTACTACCCAAGCTAAAGAACAAGTAGATGGAATCGATGGCTCGCTCATTGGTGGTAATGCCACAATATCTTCTCTAGGAGTCGTTAAGGGACTGAATATAATTGGCGGCACTTCGGCAACCATCCTCACTAGTGGAGTGACGCAAGGAGGCTCTGTTATCATCCAGCATGATGGGGGGCAAGATAACTTTCAATTTATCGTCGGCGATGCAACTAACAACGGTACGGCGGGAGCGATTGATACGGGTGGAAGTAGTGGGAATGGGGCGCTAATTTCTTCTTCTCCTACACAAATAATTCCATCTATCGATACGCTGATTCCCAATAACAATACCTTCGAGGTGGGCAATCCTAGTGTTGATGGTATTCAGATAACTTTTATCAACCAAGCACCGACTTTGACCGCAAATACTCTGCTAACGGCTACTCAACAAAATCAGTCGATTACATTCACCGTTGCGAGTTTAAATCCATCTATAACCGATGCAAATAGCGATTTTACCTCAATACGCATTGATGCCATTAATGGGGGAACGCTGACCAAACAAGATGGTACCGTCATCGTACCGGGAACCATTTTGTCTTTGAGCGATGTTTTAATTTACACACCGCCAGCGGGCGCGACTGGTTTGCTCAATGCCTTTACAATTAGTGCGAGCGATCGCGTTTCCTTCTCAGCCCCGCAACAGCTCACAATCAATGTAGCTGAGCCAATCCCCACACCAATTCCAACTCCAATCCCCACACCAATTCCCACACCAATTCCAACTCCAATCCCCACACCAATTCCCACACCAATTCCAACTCCAATCCCCACACCTTCCCCAACGCCATTTTCTAGCGAATTATCACCACCGCAGGAGACGCCGCTGACACGAATACCGGCAACGAGAACCCTTGCCTCAGTCGAAATCGATCCAGTTGTTGCTCAAATCGACCAAGAGTTTACACGGCAATTCCAGGAATATTTGGGACTCGCTCCCGATATTCCCTTAAAAACCTTGGATGAGGCGCGTGAAATTCTTAACGAAATTGAGAAAGCAACTGGAGTGAAACCGGCACTTATTTATGTTGCTTTTGTGCCTGCAACAGTTACACCAGGAACGGCGGCAGATAAAAGTCAGCTCCTTTATCCCGCATCACAATCAGATATTCTTTGGCAATTCAACTCTCAGGGATTAGCCATAAATCAGCTAGCGCAAATTCCAGCTCAATCGTCAAACAATCCTCTCCCGCAGGATAACGACCAACTTGAACTTGTCATTGTGACAGGCAAAAAACCACCAATTCGCAGGAGAGTCACAGGGGTAACACGTCGTCAAGTTCTCAAAGTCGCCCAGGAATTTCGCTCAGAAATCACCAAGCCGCTCAAATCAAACCGTTACCTCAATTCCTCCCAACAACTCTATAAGTGGTTGATAGCACCCGTAAAAGCTGATTTAGAAGCTAGCAAAATCGATAATTTGGTTTTCCTTATGGATACTGGGTTGCGGAGTCTTCCCGTTGCCGCCCTCCATGATGGGCAACAATTCCTAGTGGAAAAATACAGCGTTGGACTCATGCCGAGTCTCAGCCTAACCGATACTCGTTACCGGGATATTAAAAAAACCCAAGTCCTGGCAATGGGGGCAGCCAAATTTACTGACCAAAACCCCTTACCCGCCGTGCCAGTCGAATTGTCCATTATCGCCTCTTCCCTATGGTCGGGTAAATCTTTCCTCAACGATGCCTTCACTCTGAAAAATCTTAAGACGCAGCGTCAGCAAGAACCTTTCGGAATTGTTCACTTGGGCACGCATGGGGAATTTAAGTCAGGAGAACCAAGCAATTCCTATATTCAGCTGTGGGACACCAAGCTGAGATTGGATCAACTGCGGGAGTTAGGTTGGAATGACCCTCCTGTAGAACTACTGGTGCTGAGTGCCTGTCGTACAGCCTTGGGAGATGAACAGGCAGAGTTAGGCTTTGCCGGGTTATCAGTGCAGGCAGGTGTCAAGTCAGCCCTAGCGAGTCTCTGGTACGTTAGCGATGAAGGGACTTTGGGATTGATGACAGAATTCTACGAACAATTGAAAAAAGCGCCCATCAAGGCAGAGGCGGTGCGTCAGGCACAGGTGGCAATGCTCAAGGGCAAAGTACGCTTAGAGGGAGGTCAACTCCGCACCCTCAATGGCAGCTTTCCCTTACCACCCTCAATGGCAGAACTGGGAAATAGAAGTCTTGAGCATCCTTTCTACTGGGCAGCTTTCACGATGATTGGCAATCCTTGGTAAAAGGAGGGAGGGCTAAGGGGTAAGGGCTGAGGACTGAGGACTGAGGACTGAGGAAAAAAGGGTCAAGGGGGAGGAACTCAACACTGACAGGTTGAATTACAGGCGATAGCGTCATCAGGCTGTCTCGCGCTTTTATTTCGGCTGGAGTTCCCAGTGTTTTGGTGTCATTCTGTGCGATCGCAGAAGCTCTCACTTCTTTACTGATGACGGAGTTTTATCAAAATCTCCAGGAAAATCCAGACAGAGCCACTGCGCGGCAAAGTGCCATGCTAACAATCCTGAAAATATGCCCGAACCCTTAGTCTGGGCGGCATTGACCCTGATTGGCGAAGTGCAGTGAAAGGCAATATTTGAGTAAGATAGGAGTCAATACTTTTCGGTTAACCTCTCCCCAACCCATAATGATTTGTCGGAAGGGTAGAGCAACTAAGCGCACCTACCGCATTCCTGTAAATATTGGGTCTCGTACCTCAAACGCCACGCCCCTCAACGCGGGGTCAGTATGGCGAGGGGAATGGTTACACATCAGATTGTGAATTCCAGAAAACTTACGGCGACTATTGCACACAGCGGATCTGAAGAAAGCGATCGCATCTTTATTCAGTTAACGCCAATTCTTCCGGAAATCTTCAAATTCAGGATGTAGTGGCAGCAAAAGCGTTCGTGAGCCTTTGATCTTTCAGCGATCGCAAAATTTCCAGATCAATGACAGCCTTTTCGGAGCGGTGCATCGAAGCCCGAGGCTATCATTGACGCACGCGGCAATTTTGAAGGAAAAAAGGTACTTTTAAGGTCAGAAAGCTGTACAATCCGGAAGGGTATATCTTACCGACTGAACTGAATCGATGTGGGAAATTGAAATTTTCCTAATCATCCGTTTTGATGATGATTGGGAATTCCCAATTGGCATAAACTCAATCAGCGTCACAGCCAATTAATTCTAGAAAAAATAATTTTACCCTCTCTTAACAGGAATGCGTTCACATCTGAAGTTTATATAGCTGTAGAGGGACAAGCGGCTCAGCACATCTTGTTAAAATAAAATCATTAAAAATGCCTAAAATCTGGTTTTTGAGGATAGCTTGGAAATGGGGCTGGGCAGTGCAAACTAAATTATGTTTTTTTGCAGCTTTTGCCACTCCTCTATTTGAGAATAAAACAAGAAAATTCGGTGCATTCTTACCAAGTATCTGGCTTCCTGTTACCTGCAATACAAGTTGGGGTGACAGTTCCAGAAGTGGCAGCGAGCGATGTGTTTATTTCCAGGAATTAGGCCAATGAAAGCCGCTGTGTGTGGAATTAGTTTGTTACTGAAGGCAAAAATTTTTAAAGTGAAAAGAGAAAAAGGAAAAAGGATAAGATATCTAATTTTACCCTTCGCCTTTTGGATGTTGCCTGCGCTCGAGCCAGGGGGCATCGAGTGGGCGATCGCGCAGGCACAAATTGTGCCAGATAAAGACCCCACCAACAGCACGAACACCATTGTCAATCCCAATGGCAACAGTTTCGACATTACTGGGGGACAAACCTCCAGTAATGGGGCAAACCTTTTTCACAGTTTCTCCGAGTTTGGTCTCAACGCCAACCAAGTTGCGAATTTTCTGTCAAACCAAAATATTAAAAATATATTGGGTCGCGTCACTGGCGGAAACCCCTCTATAATTAATGGTCTACTCCAAGTTACGAATGGCAATTCCAATCTGTTTCTAATTAACCCATCTGGGATTGTATTGGGTGCCAACGCCAGCTTAAACGTAAACGGAAGCTTCACCGCCACCACTGCCACAGGAATTGGTTTTGGTAATAACTGGTTTAATGCATCTGGTAGTAATAATTATGCTGACTTAGGGGGAGAACCCAACGCCTTTGCCTTCACCAACGCTCAACCCGGTGCCATTATCAACGCAGGTCAGCTAAGTGTAGGTGCAGGAAAGGATATTGCTTTTTTGGGTGGCACCGTAGTAAATACCGGAACCGTGACCGCTCCTGGGGGTAAGATCACCTTAACAGCCGTACCTGGTGAGAAGATAGTACGCCTGAGTCAAGCAGGGAATCTGCTGAGCTTAGAAATTAAACCCATAACAGCAGCCGATAGCCAGCCGGAAAATTGGACATTGCCAGTTGCTTCCATCCCAGAACTGTTAACGGGAGGTGGTGCAGGGAGTGCGACTGGGCTAACAGTCAACAGCAACGGTCAGGTAGTGTTAACGGGATCTGGGGTTAGTATTCCCACAGATCCCGGCACTGCGATCGCCTCCGGCAGTCTCAACGTTTCAGGTCAGACTGGTGGTACAGCGCAGGTCTTGGGCAACAAAGTCGGGCTGGTTAGTGCCAATGTTAACGCTTCAGGCACCAATGACGGTGGTACCGTCCTGATTGGTGGAGATTTTCAGGGGCAAGGCACCATCCCGAATGCCTCTCATACCTACATCAGCAGCGACTCTACGATCAATGCTGACAGTTTGCTCAACGGCGATGGTGGTCATGTCATCGTCTGGGCAGACAAAGTAACTGGCTTCTATGGCAAGATCGGTGCCAGTGGGGGCATCAATCAAGGTAATGGTGGCTTTGTCGAAGTATCGGGCAAGGAAAACCTAGCATTTAAAGGAGAGGTGAATGTAGGTGCCCCGAATGGGGTGGACGGCACCCTTCTGCTCGATCCGAAGAATATCAAAATAGTCGCTACAGGTGGTGCGGACGACGCTCAACTCAATGCCGATAATCCTTCGGGAGACTTAGCAGGGCAAATTTTCTCGGCTGATGGAGGGGATGAGGTAGACTTCACCATCTCCAAGAGCGTACTCGAAAATCAGACTGGCAACGTCCTACTACAGGCGACCAATGATATCACCATCGACAACGGTTTGTCGCTGGAGTTTTCTTCTGGTGGCTCGATTACCTTTACTGCCGACGCTGATAACATTGGTGCCGGATCTTTTTCAATGGATAAAACGCAATCCATCACAACTTCCGGGGGAGCGTTAACCATTACAGGAGCAAGTGTAACTGTTGGAAATATTAAAACTTCTGTTAATGGCAACACTGGCGGTGCTGGTAGTGTAACGTTGACTGCATCACAGGGCAACATTAACACCGGCACAATCGCAACAGATGCTAAGGGCAAAATTAATGCTGGTGAGGTAAATTTGACTGCACAAAAGGGCAACATTACTACCGGCGGCATCACAACAACGGCTGTGGGTCAAGGCAATTCGGGTAATGTAAAGTTGTCCGCTCAAGGCAGCATTTCATACGGCGATATAGATGCTACACATCCTGGCAATCCTGGCAATGGCAACCAAGGCACTTCGGGCACTATTACTTTAACAGCAGGAACAGGCGCAGCAACTCCCAAAACATACACGGGATCTACCAAAGCCGGGAAGGTAGGTGTAGATGTTACTCCCACTCCCGATCCCACCCCCACTCCTACTCCCAATCCCAATCCCGATCCCACCCCCACTCCTAGTCCTGGCCCCCTTCCCGATCCCACCCCTGCTCCTACTCCCAATCCCAATCCCACTCCTAGCCCTGGAGACGATACAGGCACTGGCGGCAGTGGCGGAAATAACGGCGGCAGTGACCTAGGCACCGGTGACAGTGGCGGAAATACTGGCGGCAGTGACCTAGGCACCGGCGGCAGTGGGAATACTGGCGGAAATACTGGCGGCAGTGGGAATACTGGCGGCAGTGGAAATGCTGGCGGAAATACTGGCGGCAGTGGAAATGCTGGCGGCAGTGGAAATGCTGGCGGAAATACTGGCGGCAGTGGCGGAAATACCGGCAAAACGACAGGCTCCTCCGGTAGCACAGGGGGTACTGGAACCGGCAAAACGACAGGCTCCTCCGGTAGCACCGGCAAAAACACAAGCTCCGGCAGCTCTAGCAGCGATCAAGCAAGCCAGGGAGATGACGGAACAAGTCAAGGAGATAACTTATCCGGCTCAGGAAACGCTCCGACTTCTACCTCTTCCGGCAAGGAAAATTCATCATCACAAAATGTGAATGCGGAATCGTCTTCCCAGACCGATGCAGGTGACTCTGTTGCAGTTCTGGAAGCATCCTTTACCCGTGAATTTGAGGAATATTTGGGCCAACCTGTTGATTCTCGGACGACAACCCTGGTGCAGGCTCGTAGTATTCTGCAAAAAATTGAGAAAGCAACTGGAGTGAAACCGGCACTTATCTATATAACTTTTGTGCCCCAGACAATTGCACTCGATCCGAGCCTACTGGATACAACGGCTTTCAACGGAACTAAGTCTCTACAGCCGTTTAATCAACCAGAAAATTTGCAGCAATCTAGTTCCCTCGCTAAGGTCAATCGGCAAGAGCTTAACAATAGCGACCAGTTGGAAGTATTGGTAGTAACTTCTGAGGGTGTACCAATTCGCAAGCGGGTTCCTGGGACAACGCGATCGCAAGTAATCAAAGTTGCCGATCAATTCCGCGCCGAAGTGATTAGCCCCCGTAGACAGAAGGCTTACCTGGCTCCAGCCCAAAAACTTTATAAGTGGCTGATTGCACCCATTGAAGCCGATTTACAAGAGCGAGACATCCAGAATATGGTCTTCCTCGCAGACAGTGGGTTGCGCTCTATCCCAATTGCCGCTCTCCACGATGGTCAAAAGTTTCTGGTGGAGAAATACAGTGCGGGGCTGATGCCCAGTCTTAGTTTGACGGATACTCTCTTCAAAGACATAAAAAATTCCCAAGTCCTGGCAATGGGAGCGGAGAAGTTTCCTGAACAAAGCGCGTTACCATCAGTGCCCCTGGAGCTGTCAATGATTACGCCCCAGCTGTGGAAAGGAAAAGCCTTCCTTAACGACGCCTTTACCCTCAAGAATCTGAAGTCCCAGCGCTACTCACAGCCTTTTGGGATTGTCCATCTAGCAACTCATGCGGAATTTGAATTAGGTCCTCCTAGCCAATCCTATATTCAGCTATGGGACACCAAGCTCCGATTGAATCAGCTCAAGCAAATGGGCTGGAACGATCCACCCGTAGAGCTATTAGTGCTAAGTGCCTGTCGCACAGCGTTAGGTAATGAACAGGCAGAGATGGGCTTTGCTGGATTGGCTGTGCAAGCAGGCGTGAAATCGGCAATGGGAAGTCTGTGGTACGTCAGCGATGAAGGGACACTGGGACTGATGACCAGCTTCTATACCCAATTGAAAAAAGCCCCCATTAAAGCGGAGGCATTGCGGCAGGCACAGATATCAATGATTAATGGAGAAGTGAGCATTATGGGAAATAAAATGCATACTTCTAGCGAAGATATATCCCTGCCTCCAGAATTAGCTGGGTTAGGGAATAAGAAACTCTCTCATCCCTATTACTGGGCAGCGTTCACCATGATCGGCAATCCTTGGTAGACCAATAAAAATGCCAAATTAAAAATTCTCTCATTTCTAATTTGGCATTTTTTTGAATTTTTAATTGCTTAATACCCACGAGCGCATCAGAGCATTTACCTGTTCTGGCACCTCATCATGGGGACAGTGACCTGCTTGTAGAAAATGCTCTGTCAGTTGAGGATAGTATTGACGAAATTGCTCGGCTCTATCTCTTGCATTCATCCAGGGATCTGCTTCTCCCCACAACAGCAACAGCGGACAGCGCATCTGCTTCAATAAAACATCAACTTTTTCGCCTTGAGGCGTTCTGAAGACAGAAGCAAACACTTGAGCAGCACCGGGATCGCAAGAGGGGCGATAGATTTCTTCCACCAATCGATCGGTGATCGCACTCTGGTCGAGATAAACTTTCTGGAGCGTATTCCGAATGATTGAACGTTGTCGCGCGTACTGGAACAAAAGGAAACTAGCCCAGGGTTGCCGAAAAAGTGACTGAACGACTTCACCCATCACTTTTTGGATCGGGTTCGGTTGAGTCGGCACTTTAAGATTGGTAAACGGGCCAGCACTATTGAGCAAGACTAACCCAGCGGCGGCTGATGGACGCTGGGCTGCCACGCAAAGACCGCAATAGCCACCTAGAGAGTTTCCTGCTAACACAACTGGCTGACGAATCACGTTAGTGATGAAATCATACACTTGGTCTCGCCACAAGTCTCCTCCATACTCCCACTCCGGCTTGGCTGAACGTCCAAAGCCTAGCAGATCGATCGCCCAAACTTCAAAATCCTGACTCAGTTCAGTAATATTCTTGCGCCAGTGGTCTGTAGAGGCACCAAAGCCATGAATCAATAATAGGGGCGGGCGTTCGGGTTGCGGTTGTCCTGCCCGTACATAATAGATGGATTGCCCCCGCCATTGCCAATAAGTGCCGGGAATGGGGACGGTAGAGGCTGCTGGGGTTGCCTGCATGATTGGGAAAATGTTAAGTAATGTTAACTCCTTTATTTTAGCTTCTCAGGAAGGGTAGATGACCTTAGACATTTACTAGGTCAGTCTAAAGGGCTTGACCACTGCATCCGCGTTAGTGACGCCAGAGAAATGCTGGAGTAAGGCAGAAGTGAAGAGCGATCGCCTCCTCACAACGCATAATCAGAACGCATAAGTATTGAGTAATATAAAAAAAGCAGCTAGAATCTTAACATTTGCCTTGATCGACCCAGCTTCAGATGGGGTAACGTAGGCGCGTAGCGGCTTTCCGTAGGGTAGCACGCAAGCTGTGTTCGCATCGCATCTGGAGTAGAGAAGAGGAGAGTTCAAGTAGCGTTTATCAATCGTAGATCAGTAACGAAGAGGGAAGAGCAGTGTCTGTCGAAACCGTACAAAAGCCTTCAACAGTCCGTAAACTCGCACCTCGTTATCGTGTGTTGCTCCATAATGATGACTTCAACCCAATGGAGTACGTGGTGCAGGTTTTGATAACGACGGTGCCTGGTATCACCCAACCTCAGGCTGTCAGCATCATGATGGAAGCTCATACCAATGGGCTTGCTCTCGTGATTACTTGCGCCTTGGAGCATGCGGAGTTCTATAGCGAAACTTTGAATAATCAAGGATTAACCAGCACCATAGAACCGGACGAATAGGATACGCCCAGGCAACAAGTAAGAGGCAAGAGGTTGTTAAAAATAAACTTTGTTCGTTTAGCCCAGTACCCGGCACCGGCGCGGCTGGGCTGTTTTGTGCTGAGTTTACTCTTGCTTTGGTTGCCCGTGGCTGCACCCATTTACTTACTCTTGAGTAAAGATCCCAACTTAGTCACCATCCTGACGATGGGACTGTTGTTTGCGGCGTTTCTTCTGCTTGTTCGGTGGTGGGGTCAGAAAGTCTATCAGCAACCCCAGTTACTGAGACGCTATGGTTTACAAGGAACGCGGCAAAATGCTAAAGAGCTTTTCTCTGGACTGGGTGTTGGCATATTAATTACTTTCAGTCTGTTTGGGCTGGAGGGGCTATTGGGTTGGCTGGTGTGGCAACCAGCCGCGATTCCATTACCTAAACTGATTTTAGACGGGTTGGCGAGCGCTCTGGGTATCGGTTTTGCAGAGGAATTGGTATTCCGAGGCTGGCTGCTAGATGAGTTGGAACGGGATTATCGCCCCCGCGTATCTCTTTTGGCCGATGCTTTTATCTTTGCGCTGCTACATTTTCTGAAGCCGCTGAGGGAGATTTTTCGGACTTTGCCAGGATTTCCAGGGTTGTTGCTGCTGGGATTAACCCTGGTTTGGGCAAAGCGCGGAAGCAAGGGGCGTTTGGGACTCTCGATCGGTCTGCACGCGGGTTTGGTTTGGGGATATTACATCATTAATGTGGGGAATCTGGTGCAATTTTCTGGTCAAGTTTCCGACTGGATTACCGGCGTTGACAAGAATCCCTTGGCGGGGGTAATCGGGTTGGTGTTTTTGAGCGTTTTGGCGTTTGGGATGCGGAAGCGATCGCATTCACTACGCTTGCCCCAATAATCAACAACCAGTGACCCTAGACTCGATCCATCGCCTTGCCTAATCTTGCTTCTGAATGGGGGCTTATGGATTGGGGAAGTCCCTATCTATCAGGCAAACGGAATTCTCTACTTTCCTGCCTCTCTCCCCCATCTAGACTCTTTGGAGAGAAGTTAACCGAAAAGTATTATAAAACTTAGTTGTGGCAGATTCGGGAAGCGGCTTTGGACGAGCAACGAGCGCGAACATCCTTACCAGATTGCTCCTCGCCGCCTCAAGTCACGCTTCATGGTTTCTGAAAGTCCTGTATTCTCTCCAAATCGAGCCTTCTCCACTTTTACAGTGGCTAAATCCGCATCGCTCAAATTGGCACGACGCAGGTCAGCGCCGCTTAGGTCGGCACCCATTAAGTTTGCACCTATC
This sequence comes from Coleofasciculus sp. FACHB-1120, assembly GCF_014698845.1. NCBI lineage: Bacteria > Bacillati > Cyanobacteriota > Cyanophyceae > Coleofasciculales > Coleofasciculaceae > Coleofasciculus > Coleofasciculus sp. FACHB-1120. The sequence continues at coordinate 134,958 of NZ_JACJTV010000002.1, forward strand.
AACGTGCCACTACTCAGGTCAGCACGACGCAGGATAGCATAACTCAAGTTCGCCTCACTCAGGTTGACACTACACAAGGAAGCATCAATCAAGTTGGCACGACAAAGGTCGGCTCCAATCATTTGAGCCTCATTCAGTCGGGCACATAGCAAGTTGGCACTGTTGAGGTTAGCACCAATCAAGTTTGCCCCCATCAAACAAACTTTGATGGCGTCAGCTCTGATGAGATTGGCACTGAGCAAATTGGCACCACTCAAATCAGCCATATTCAAGTTGGCTTTATTTAGCTTGGCACCCGCGAGATCGGCACCAATCAGGTTGGCACCCAGCAGCAGCGTACCCAGCAAAATCGAACCGCTTAAGTCGGCACCATGTAGGTCAACACCACTGAGATTAGCACCCGCGAAATCTTTAACGGGATTTAATCCAGCAATTTCTGCTAATTCAAGGAAGTTATCTGTATCTGCCTCTACAACGTGCAAGATCAAGTCTTTCAGTCGCTGGAGAGATTTCTCATTAGGCACATTCAAACTCTGTCCGGCTTTCATTAGGCTTTTGTTTGGACTTGAATAGGCAGAGGGCAATCATTCTCTCTATTACTGCCCTCTTGTTACGACTAATATGCTTCAACCCCAGTTCCTCAACATCCGGAAATTCACTTACAAATTGGTTATTTTGCTCTAGTTGAGCCAAAATTGCTTCTAATGATTTATCTAGATTATCTGTTGACTCACCTTCAAGCATCTCTAGGTGGAATTTTTTAGGGTTTGAGTATTGCATTTTTTACCTCAACATCATTTAGCTTAAGTAGATCCATTATAAAAATAACATTGCACTGCGATCGCCGGTGAAATATCCACTAAAATTTACGTGAATTCGAGGGTTCATCAAGTTATGGAAAAGTGACAAACTCATTCTCGTCTAGATGTCTGAGGCTGCATGAGTTCTAGAAAAAATTTTTGATTTCTAACCAGTAAAATAAAACTAATATTTTGTGTTTTTCTATACTTAGCTTACTTAGATTTTGAGTCCTGGCTTGAACTCGCTCGAAAAAACTTTACGGTTGTGTTTGTCTAAAGTTCGATTGATTGGCATTGCCCCGACAAAACATCTGGGATCATTACGGGCAAACATTTGTCAGACTTATAGGAAGAAAATTTAACCTTGACCCGCCTGAGGTACTTTGAGCGATCGCTTATCGGGCGAGCGTGTTGCGTAGCAAACAGCGTATGCTGCAATGACGTGGCTATTTAGCGATCGCATCGGTTCGGTTGCATCAGGGGAACACCGCTCAAACTTCCTGTGTAACCTATAGTACCTCTGCCTACTGAGATTTCCTTTTATCAAGATGCCTTTCCAGTCAAGTTTCTATCAAATTGCGTAGAAAAGTAGTTGTGAATCCACGCTTCTCGATAGAAGGCTAATCTTATGATTTGATGACAATTAAATATTGTGGTAATTTCTTGTAGCTGTCAAAAAATATTAACTCCGTTGCTGCCAACCGTTGCCTTAACGAGGGGGTAATAAATTTATACTTATTCCTAATAATTCATAACGGTTGTCAATAAATTGCAACAGCTCATCGTCAGTTTCTGGGATGACAAGCTTGACATTTTGAACGGGAAAGGGTGTGAGAACGGGGATGCTTCGCTCTTTCAAAACCTGATTTAAGCCCTGGCTTAAGTAGGGATACTGATCGCATCTACGTAGATTTCGGCTTAGTTTTGAAAGAACCCAAACCTGTTTCTCGAAGAAAACAGGTTTGGATGAACACCCTTGCGATCGCTTCGGTAAAATCCCCTAAGAATTATGGGGAATTCCTGGAAGGGCGTTTGGCATTTATAGCGGTTCTTATTTTTATGCCATACACTCCGAGCTCACCCCTCCCCTTTCCAATTCCGAAAAGGGGACTGGAGGGTTAAACCTGGATTGGACTCAACTTGGCATCACTATAGTTGGGGATGCCAATATAGTCTTGTAGGGCTTTCACCTCCAAAGGAGCTGACTGCAAGGCGCGAATCGCTGCCGCAGTGGCTTTGGCACCTGCAATCGTCGTGATCATGGGGATTTTGTAAGTGAGGGCGCTGCGACGAATCAAGCGTCCATCTGCCTGCGCTTCTTCCCCAGACGGTGTGGTGATAATCAGCTGAATCTTGTTATTTTTGATTGCATCTAGAACGTGAGGACGCCCCTCATGCAGTTTCAGCACCACATCCACCTCTAGCCCATGTTCCCGCAGCACTTTGCGCGTGCCGATGGTGGCGACAATATGAAAGCCCAATTCAATCAAATCTCTGACCACTGGCACCGCCGCCGCCTTGTCCCGGTCGTTCATTGAGACAAACACTGTGCCAGATAAGGGCAACCGCTGTCCCGCTGCTAACGCTGCCTTAGCAAACGCTCTTCCGAAATCCACGTCAATCCCCATCACTTCTCCGGTCGAGCGCATTTCTGGCCCCAGAAGAGTGTCAGCACCGGGGAATTTTTCAAAAGGCAACACGGCTTCCTTGACAGCAACATGACGCGGCACTACCTCCTCTGTCAAGTCGAGGGATTCCAGCGTGGCACCTGCCATAATCCGGGACGCTAGAGCGGCTAGAGGCACTCCTGTCGCTTTGGAGACATAAGGAATGGTGCGCGAGGCTCTGGGGTTGGCTTCGAGAATGTAAACTTGTTCCCCCTGAACGGCAAACTGGATATTCATCAAACCAATCACCTTGAGAGTCTTGGCGAGATCGAACGTCCAGGTACGGATGGTATCCAAAACTGCTTCCGATAGGGAAGTATAGGGCAAGGAACAGGCAGAATCCCCAGAGTGAATGCCCGCTTGTTCGATATGCTCCATGATGCCGCCAATCACTACTGTGCCAGTGTGGTCAGCGATCGCATCCACATCCACCTCAATCGCATTTTCCAAAAACTTGTCGATCAAGATCGGATGATCGGGTTCTACCAGCACCGCATAGAGCATATAGCGCTGCAAGTCCTCATCGGAGTAGACAATTTCCATCGCCCGTCCTCCCAATACATAGGAAGGACGTACCACGACGGGGTAGCCAATGCGCTGTGCGACCGCTAAGGCATCTTCAAAACTCCGAGCAATTCCGTTCGCTGGCTGCTTAATATTGAGTTCCCGCAGGATTTTTTCAAATCGCTCTCGGTCTTCAGCGGTGTCAATCGAATCTGGCGAAGTTCCCCAAATTTTAGCGGTGATTTCGGGGTGGGATTGCAGATATTCCTGCAATGGCAAAGCCAATTTTAGCGGCGTCTGCCCCCCAAACTGCACGATAATCCCTTCCGGCTTTTCCGCCTCGATGATGTTGAGAACATCTTCTTTTGTCAGTGGCTCAAAGTAGAGGCGATCGCTCGTATCATAATCAGTGGAAACGGTTTCTGGGTTTGAATTGACCATAATCGTCTCAAACCCTTGCTTGGAGAGAGAATAAGCTGCATGACAACAACAGTAGTCAAACTCAATCCCCTGTCCAATCCGGTTCGGGCCACCCCCTAGAATCATCACCTTGCGGTTATCTGAGGGCAATACCTCCGATTCTTCCTCGTAACTTGAGTAGTAATAAGGAGTCAACGCCTCAAATTCCGCCGCACAGGTATCCACGGTTTTGTAGACGGGGACGACGCCCAAATTCTTACGGTAGTCGCGGACTTCATCTTCTGTCGTTTTAGTCGCGTAGGCGATCTGGCGATCGCTAAAACCTTCCCGCTTGATGTCCCACAACTTTTCTTTTGTCAGGTCTTTCAGCTTGCTTCGCTTCAAGAACTTCTCGGTTTCCAACAGTTGTTGCATCTTATCTAGGAACCACGGATCGATTCCCGTTAGTTCATAGACTTCTTCTACCGTCATCCCCATCAACATGGCATGACGAACGGTGAAGATTCTCTCTGGATTAGGCGTCCGCAGTCCCGAACGAATTTGCTCTAAACTCGGCAATTTCTCGCTCTTGTCGCATCCCCAACCCGCGCGACCCGTTTCCAAGCCTCTTAATGCTTTCTGGAACGACTCGCAGAACGTCCGTCCCATCGCCATCACTTCTCCCACCGACTTCATCTGCGTCGTCAGGATTGCCTGAGAACCCGGAAATTTCTCAAAGGCAAATCGGGGTATTTTCGTCACCACATAGTCAATGGTTGGCTCAAAGGACGCCGGGGTTTTCTTGGTGATATCGTTGGGAATTTCGTCGAGGGTATAGCCTACCGCCAACTTTGCCGCTATCTTCGCAATTGGGAACCCGGTCGCTTTAGAAGCCAGGGCAGAACTGCGAGAAACGCGGGGGTTCATCTCAATGACAATCAGGTCGCCAGTCAGAGGATTAACTGCAAACTGAATATTCGAGCCGCCGGTTTCTACCCCAATCTCGCGGATAATTTTAATCGACGCATCCCGCAACCGCTGGTATTCCTTATCGGTGAGGGTTTGCGCGGGTGCTACGGTAATCGAGTCCCCAGTGTGGATGCCCATCGGGTCAAGGTTCTCAATCGAGCAGATAATCACGACGTTATCTGCCAAATCGCGCATGACTTCTAGTTCGTACTCTTTCCAACCCAACAGCGACTGTTCGATGAGAATTTGCGACACCGGGCTGGCGTCCAGACCGCCCTGAGCCATTTCTTCAAATTCTTCCTGGTTGTAGGAAATACCGCCGCCGGTGCCGCCTAGGGTATAAGCAGGGCGGATAATCAAGGGATAGCTGCCAATTTGGGATGCGATCGCTTTCGCTTCGTCGAGCGTGCTAGCAATCCCCGATGGGCAAACACTCACCCCGATTTTCGCCATTGCTTCTTTAAACAGCAGCCGGTCTTCGGCTTTCTCAATCGCCGGTAGCTTGGCTCCGATTAATTCGACTCCGTACTTTTCCAATACTCCATTTTTTGCAAGGGTGACGGCTAGATTTAGAGCAGTCTGACCTCCCATCGTGGGCAGCAGAGCGTCAGGTCGTTCTTTGGCGATTACCTTTTCTACGATTTCTGGTGTCAACGGTTCAATATAAGTGCGGTCAGCCGTTTCCGGGTCGGTCATAATGCTGGCTGGATTCGAGTTCACCAGCACGACTTCATATCCTTCCTCCCGGAGCGCCTTACAGGCTTGAGTGCCTGAATAGTCAAACTCGCAGGCTTGTCCAATCACAATTGGACCAGAGCCTAGTAACAGAATTTTGTGGATGTCCTGGCGGCGGGGCATAGTTGTTTGTCCTAGCGTGACTGTTTTAAGTCCAGATTATTTTAAGGGCTTTCTTCCCGATGCTTGGTAGTGGTTTTTGCCAATTTGCCCAAGATTTGATGACGAAAGGTTTGTGCAACTTCTTTTCGGTCAACGGGCGGTGTCTTCTGGTTACGACCCACTCGCCTCGAAAAGGGCGGTTTGAGCGAGGCTATCAGTTTTAGAAAACCAGGTTATCGGGTCTCTACCGTGATACGTCAAACCCGCTCCTGTATTCTGAAACTCCTCGGTTTTCCTTCCCATGATGTATGGAAGCCAATAAATCTGCCTTTTTAGTTAGTTGACAACTAATTTCAACAAGCTTAAGATAAATTTCTGGGTTTTCTTTGACAACTTAATCAGAACTTTTACAACTTCATAATAAACAAGCAGAGAGAAGATATCTTCCCTCTGCTCAGTTAGTGTTACTCTCTGTCTTAAAGAATCACAGGTTAGGTGCTGAAAACTTTAGCAGCCTGCATATTTAGGCTACATCTAGCTTACCTCAACTGGTTCCAAGAGGCAGATACTAATTATTCGTAGTCTGGACAAAACCCAAGGTCAAGCTGTCTTTAGCGAGGAAGTGAGCCAGATGATAAGCTCGCTCTTCGGTTTTCAGCAAGATTGTTTCGTACAGATAACGGGTTGCGCGATCGCCCAAACTTTCTGCTTGTCCTGCCTGACGGCGGATGAGCTGAATCATGGCTTGCTCGGCAGCTAAGTCGTGTTCCACCATCTGGCGGCAAGAAAATACTCCTTCATCTTCTGGCGTGAAGCAGCACAGTTCTGCTAACTTGGCAAAGCCAGCCACAGGAACGCCACCGAGTCCATCCAACCGTTCGCCAATATCATGAACGTGTCCCTGCACCTGTTCGTAGCTTTCGCTGAAGAACTCGTGCAGCATATAAAATTCTGAACCTTCGACCACAAAGTGATGCTTTTGATATTGCAAGTACAGCGCCTGAAAACTCGCTAGAGCAATGTTGAAGCCTTCACAAACCGGGGTGGTGATACTGCGATCCAGCAACACCGGATTGTCATAAACCTGACCGAAGGAGCGCAATACACTCTGAGTTTCGGACATCGTTGTGTTCTCCTCTCAATAAGCAACGGTTGTTGCTAATGCAGTAAGTGTATCACGCTAACCCAATATTGGTGTCTAACTATAGTCTGAGCCAGTTTGACCGATCCGCAGCAAGCACTGGTTCCTCAGCTATATCTTTGCCGATCTCTCGCAAACAATTACATTTTTAGTTAAGCTAGTTGAGAATTGTTGTCGTTTGAGTTATATGTATTAACTAGGGTGAAATTGTAAAAATTCCCTAGGTCAGGGAATTTTCGGAAAGGCTAGCGAGTCCAGGGAAGTTATAGACAATGCTAATTTTTCGCGTCTGTGGGAAGGAATGAATCCAATAGAGCCAATCGAGCCACAACCAGAAACCGGCAAGGTTGTTGAGGTGAATCGAGCAGATCGGTGGCAAGTTTATTACCGCTTGCGAGAGTTAGGAATTTCCTGTGGGTGTGCGGTTGATCAGCCCTTGCTGGTTGAGGTTTACAGCACGACAGCAGCGATTCAGCTGTGGAGTGTAGTCAGACAGTTAACTGCATCGCGCGGCGAGTTAATTAGCCATCTAGAACGCTGCTGGCAGACGAGTAACGATCCAAAAGAAAGTTAAAAGAGGTTTTAAAAAAGCATGAGTAAGTTTAAACAAAACATCTCAGAATTCCGCCTTGAGGGATGGTTACTCGGTTTTGTCATGGAAGATGGCTATAAAATCAAATCTTTGAGACTCGCAACTTCCGAGGGTGAATGTCAGATCAAGCTTGCCAAAGAAGCTCGGATTTCTCTGTTTCGCTCAGCAGTGACACCCGGTACTTGGGTTGAGGTCTTTGGCGAAACCAAGCTCAAGTTAAAAAGCGGAGAAGTTAAACAAAAAGCTTATCTGGTTCAACCCGGTGTTCCTCCCAGCCAATTGCAGGAAGTTGCATTTCAGGAAGTTGGACAAGTAGAGGCAATTCAAGAAACGCCTCCACCTGCTAAAAAATTACCGCTCCCTTCCGGCGTCAAAGCGACAATTTTGGTGTGTAAAAAGTCAGATTGTTGCAAGCTGGGGGCTAATAAAGTTTGTCAGGCTTTGGAAGAAGGTTTGCGCGATCGCGGCTTGGACGACCAGGTTACGATTAAGGGGACTGGCTGCATGAAGCGTTGCAAAGCAGGGCCAAATATCGTTATGCCAGACAAAACTCGTTACAGTCGGATTCGCGCTACAGAAATCCCTGAAATTATAGATAAGCATTTTCCAGATGAGACGATATCTGAAGAGCTAATTGCACCTCTGTTGGAATGGGAAACAGTTCGGGTTCGTTAATAATGTTTCGTAATTTATAGATAATACATACCCCCAGCTTCTTTAGAGTGGAAGTTGGGGGTATCTGCTATGTGCAGCCTGTCATAATATTAGTACCTGACCAAAGCGAGTAGATGACTATGGCGATCGCTGTCGTCGGGTATTATTAATTACTCAAAATCAGACATTAGGGTTTAACAGTGGTGATGTGGTAAGTACACAATTGGTACTCCCAGGATTTAGTTTTGCGCTAGATGAATTTTTAGCTTGAAGCTCTACCTTAAGTAAGGTAAAAATTGCCCATATTATTAAGGTTGGCTAGAAGTTTTCGCCTTTAAAGGAGTATACTTACCTCCCAATCCTTCGACAAGGGTGCGCGTATTAGCTATCAATACTCCTTGGTAATTCTCGCCTTCCGTTCCTGATGCACCGAGACTATCTGCAAACAGTTCTCTATCTGAAACTTTGACATTCGCCTCTTTAGCTACCGCTTCAATCAGTCTGGGGTTTGTCGTCGTTTCTGCAAAAATTGTGGGAACACCAACATTTTTGATGTCTTTAACGAGTGCTTTCACTCGTGCGGCGGCGGGTTTTTCTTCGGTACTCAGTCCACCCAAAGCCCCTTCAAACGACAAGCCATAAGCTTTGACATAGTAACCCAGGGCATCATGAGTTGTAACTAATTTGCGTTGAGTCGGGGGAATTGTGGCAACTTGAATTTTAATCCAAGTATCTACCTGCCGGAGTTCACTTGTTAATTTTTCGGCGTTACTGTTATAAAGTGCCGCATTGCTGGGGGTTAATTTTTCCAAGTTGCTGCGTATGGTTTCCACAATCCGGATGCCATTTTTTGCATCGTGCCAAACGTGAGGATCAGGAACGGTTTTGCCATCTTCTTCAAATGGTTCTGGGTTGGGAACTGCAACTTCATTCACGGCAATTTTAGAAGCTGGATTTTTAGTTGCCTGGATTAATTTAATTAAACCTGGTTCAAAATCATAGCCTGCGTAGAAAATCAGTTTGGCTTTCTCAATGGCTTGGCGATCTTCGGGTTTCGCTTGATACAGGTGCGGATCGGTGCCAGGATTAATTAAGCAAGTGAGATCGATCGTGTTTTGGGCAATTTCTTGTGTTAAGTCACACAAAATATCGGTGGTTGCTACGACTTGAGGCTGATTCGTGTTGGGATTTGTCGGTGTGTTAATTGAGTCAACTGGTGCTGAATTACACCCTAGTAGCCCAAAGGCGATCGCTACTCCGAGAATTTCCAAGTTTAATTTCATGTTCTGTAACATTCCTAGGGAATTGATGTTTTAATAATGATAATCATTATCACTTATAGCAGGTCATGTTAGAGGTTCAGCATTTAGCTGTCAACTACCGGGGAGTTTGCGCGTTAGAAAATGTCAGTTTTCGTTTGGAAGCAGGGCAACTGGTGGGAGTGATTGGACCGAATGGAGCGGGTAAGAGTACGATGCTTAAGGCGATTCTGGGCTTGATTCCGGCAAGGAGCGGGGTGGTGAAGTTTCGTGCCCGTTCTCTAAAACAGCAGTTGCAGCAGGTGGCGTATGTGCCGCAGCGATCGCAAATAGACTGGGATTATCCGATTACGGCTTGGAATGTGGTGATGATGGCGCGGACTCGTCATACAGGTTGGTTTCGCCAACCCACTTGTCAATCGGAGGAAGTTGTGGAGGCGGCGTTACGGCGAGTGGGGATGCTGGATTTGCGAAAAAGGCAGATAGGGGAGTTGTCGGGAGGACAGCAGCAACGGGTATTTTTGGCACGAAGTCTTGCACAGGAAGCTGAGTTATTCTTTTTTGATGAGCCATTTGTCGGGATTGATAAGAAGACGGAAGAAGTTATTTTTGATATCTTCGCGGAACTGAAGGCGGTTGGGAAAACTCTTCTGGTGATTAGTCACGATTTGGGTGAAAGCTTGAGTCAATATGATAATTTTTTATTATTGAATAAACAGTTAATTGCGACTGGTTCGCGTCACGAAGTCTTTACTACTGCTAATATTCAAGAGGCTTATGGCTACAATTTGAATTGGTTTGCTACTTGAACATAGTTTTAATTTACTTATTAATAACCAATGGCTAATAACTAATGGCTAACTGGCTACTTGAACCATTGAGTTTTGAGTTTATGCGTCTGGCGATCGCGACTGCGGTTATGGTAGGCGTTCTTTGCTCTGTGGTGGGCAGTTATTTGATTGTCCAACGCATGGCATTATTGGGGGATGCGATCGCTCATTCGGTTTTGCCGGGACTAGCGATCGCATTCTTTTTGGGCGTTGATATTCTCGTTGGTGCTTTTATTTCAGGTACTATCAGCACTTTTGTGGTTGCCTGGATTCAGTCTCAATCACGAGTGAAGATTGATGCCGCATTGGGGTTGGTTTATTCGGGTTTCTTTGCCTTGGGCGTTACTCTGATTACTCTTTTGAGAAGTAAATTGGATTTGAATAGTTTTCTATTCGGAGATATTTTAGGCGTAACCAGTGCAGATGCTCTGAGAACTTTCATTATTACTATTATTGTCTTATTGTTGGTCAAGCTTTTTTATAAAGAACTTTTGTTTTATACTTTCGATCCGTTAGGCGCTCAGGCTATCGGATTGCCAGGTAATTTCATTCACTTTGGATTGATGGCAGCGATTACTCTCACTATTATTGCTAGTATGCAAGCGGTAGGAGTTGTCTTAGTCGTTTCGCTGTTAATTGGCCCTGGGATTACTGCCTATTTATTAGTAAAAGAATTGCACCTAATGATGGGATTAGGTGCAATAATTGCCGTAATTGCTAGTGTCAGCGGTTTGTATATTAGCTATTACTTGAATGTCCCATCTGGGCCAGCAATCGTGTTAGTTGTCTCTGGATTGTTTTTACTAGCCTTGCTGTTTAGTCCTTCCCAAGGAATTTTGACTCAGGCGGGAACAGCTAATCGTTCGACAAAGATTTTGCGACAAATGAAACAGTTGAGGCGGTGATGGGGGTTAGCGCATCGCCGCCTCTGCATCCTGACTAAAGGGTAAACTGACCTTGCATTTGACTCAAAGCCTTTGTGCAAGCAGCGCAGCTGCAACTCATGTGGTCTTTGATTGGATTACTCGGTTGTACAGATGCGGAAACTTGTTGATCCGCTACAACAACTTGTGCAGATGGTGCAGACAGCATGGCATTTGAAGCTTCAGCGGCTTGTGCTGCATTAGCTAACAGTAACATTGATGCCAAAATTACAGGGGAGGCTAGCATTGCCAGAGCAGTTTTGTTCATAATTTAAAAGCTGACAGTTTTTGATGGCATTATAGCCAATAAACAGTTAGCTAAGTTTCGCTCAACGGCGACCAAATCCTTGACCACGTTGGCTTGGCGACCAAATTAGTATTTCGCCGTTGTTCCCCCCGGCGGCGAGTTGATGTCCTTGGGGATGCCATGCAAGGCAGGAAAAGCCGTCAGGTGCGCCTTTCAGGTGTTGCGCTAGGCTTTTGGCTTTGTGCCACAGACACACGCAGCCATCTTCCGATGCTGAAGCTAGGAGGAAAGTGTCTGGTTGAAAAGTAATGGCTTGCACGACTTCTGTGTGCCTTTCTAGCACTCGACCTTTCCAAGCGCGAGAGACATCTGGGTGCTTTTCCCAGACTACAATACATTCAGCGCTGGCGCTGGCTAAGAGGGGCGCACCTGTTTTTGCGAGTGCTTGCGACCAAGCTAGGTGGCGAATTTTACCGGGAAACCCTCGCATCACCCAAGGATGGGGATTGTTCCACTCTAAGACGGTGATGGTGCGATCTAGATTGCCAGAGGCGAGGTATTTGCCATCAGGCGACCAAGCGATCGCTAAACTAGCAGAATCAACCGACATCATATAAGGATCGTCGTCCCAATCTTGGGGATTCCAAATTTTCACCCCTTGATAGCCGCCAACTGTTAACCCCTGACCGTTTGGATGCCAATTAATATTTAAAACGGAAGATTCGGCAAAATCTAGAGTTGCGGCAATTTCGCGTTGATCGGCATCCCAAACTTGTACGAAGCGCCCCAAACTGAAAGCTAACAAATTACTGCTGGGACTCCAAGCCATCTGGTCAACCCAATTGGGTGCATTCTTCAAACTGGCAATTAATTCCCCGGTATTTAATTGCCAAATATTCACCCCTCCATCTTGTCCGCCTGCTGCTAAAAATTGCCCATCTTTAGAAAAAGCTAAACAGTCTACAGAATAACCGTTAGCTGATTGTAAGAGGGTGGTTTCCTCACTTTGCAAAAGCATCACTTCTCCGGCGGCGGAACTTGCTGCTATTGTGCCATCGGGCGACCAAGCAACAACTGTCACGTAATCGGAGAGGGTTCCTTGCTTCGCCAATTTAAGCAGCGGTTCTTTTACGCTAGGCATCCTTGAAAATCCTCTTTTAGTTGGGATTCGTTGAGATTGCGACCGATGAAAACGAGTTCATTTTTGCGTTCTTCGTCGGGCTTCCAGGCGCGGTCAGGGTTTCCCTCAAATAGCATATGTACGCCTTGGAATACATAACGGCGGTCTTCGCCTGCAATATTGAGAATACCTTTCATCCGAAAGATATCTTGACCCTGAGTTTGCAATAGGGAACCGATCCAATTGTTGAGCTTTTCAAAATTAAGTGGTTTCGCTTCCACCAAAGCGATTGAATACACTGTTTCATCGTGTTCGTGGGCATCTTCATTTAAGAATTCTGGGTCAATTTTCAACGCCCGATTTAAGTCAAATGCTCCTACTCCTAAGAGCGCATCCATCTCTAACTCGGAGTTGCGGGTGCGGTAAATTTTTGCGATCGCATTCATTGAGCGAATCCGCTTTTCAAGCTCATCAAGTTGTTCTGGTGTCACCAAGTCAGTTTTGTTAAGCAAAATCACATCGGCAAAGGCAATCTGTTCCTGCGCTTCCTCCGCCTCCCAGTGATTCCAGATGTGGAGAGCATCTACAACGGTCACTACAGCGTCTAACTTTACGCGATCGCGCATATCCTCATCCACAAAAAATGTCTGAATCACAGGCGCAGGATCGGCGAGTCCGGTGGTTTCAATCACCAAATGGTCAAACTTATTCCGCCGCTTCATCAAGTTGCTGATAATCCGAATCAAGTCGCCACGCACGGTACAGCAGATGCAGCCGTTGTTCATCTCAAAGATTTCTTCATCGGTATTGACAATCAGTTGGTTATCAATCCCCACTTCCCCGAACTCGTTGACTATCACCGCCACCTTCAGCCCGTGTTCGTGAGTCAGGATGCGATTTAAAAGTGTTGTCTTCCCCGCGCCCAGGTATCCGGTGAGAACGGTGACGGGAATGGTGTTTGTCGGCGCTTGTACCATGATGGATTCCTCTGGTTTTATAATAATGATAATCATTATTACATTGTGAGCAGCAACCCAGAAGAAGGGTGAGGGCGCAAAGCGGTGTTGCTCTTAGCGGGACTTGAACTTTGTTCAAGTCCCGCTAAAAACCCGGCGATTAGTGGTGGATTTGCCGTCAGGATTGTTGACTTTGGGAGCAATTTGAGGAAGAAGTAGGTGCGATCGCTCTAAGGTTCTAACTCCTCACTAAATTGGCGATCGCTCTATCTGTAGGAAGCTGAGTCAATGCGATCGCGCTCAACTATCCATCAAGAATGGCAAGATAGCAGCGCCTACCGCATCTGCGTACTCTTCATGTAATCCCAACGAACCGGGAAGCCGGACTGTCTGCACTCCTGGGACGTTAGCCATTGCTTCCATTTCTGCTTTTGATTTCGGCGGTGCTTGTTCGCCAATTACCACCATCACGGGTAACGGTAAAGGCTGAAACCAGGCGAGAAAATCGTCTCTATGATTAACCGGATCTAAACCTCCGGTGACGAAGGCGGCGGGAGCAAAACGCGCTCCTGGTTGATGTGCTGTCTGCAACTTTTGTTCGAGTCGGGAGGGACTCAACGAGTCAGGTTCAACGTAGACATGGCGACGATACATCAAGCTAATGAAGGATTCCGTGGTGTTTAGCTTGTAAAGGACTTGTCCTAAAATGGGCGATCGCACTACATTTCTCAGCGTTCCAAACCACCCTTGCTGTTTACCCATCATCGTCGGAAATGGCCCGCGCCAAGTGGGAGCCGCTAAAACAATCCGCGACAAAATGGGCGGTTGTTGTTGCGCTAGTTGCATCGCATAACCAGCAGCGTGTCCAGCAGCAATGATGGCGACTGGAGTATCAAAAACGTTTTTGACAAAATCTTGCAGAAATTGGTGATATAGGGCGGGTTGGTAGTTCAAGGGTAGACGAGGCGATCGCCCAAATCCAGGCCAATCGAGAGCGACGACTTGAAACTGAGATGATAATAACTCTGCCAGTCCACGCATTTCCGCGCGTGTAGAAGCAGTGCTGAAAGCTGGCAGAAGTAATATGGGAGATCCTTTGCCTAGAGTTTCATAAACGATGGGTAATTCTTGCCCTTCCCAAGCCCAGAGATATTCCTGAACAGTTCCGCCAATTCCGACAGGATTAGGTGCAGAAATCGTTGAAGTTGCCATAAGACACAATCCCTATTTTATTTACTCAAGGCAATCTTTTAACTGCTGTTGAATTTGGGCTTCATTCAAGTTACGCCCAATAAATACCAGTTGATTGCTCTTTTGAGAAATCCACTTGTCAGTTTTCATCTCAACCCGTTTACCGCACAGTTGAAAGATGTGGCGTAAACTACTCTCCTTAAACCAGAGTAAACCTTTGGCGCGAAAAACGTCTTCGGGAAGTTGTTCGGTTAAAAATTGTTGAAATTTCTCTAAAAGGAGAGGGCGATCGCTTTGAAAAGAAAATGACATGAAACCATCATTTTCTAAGTGGTGGGAATGATTGTGATGATCGTGATGGTGATGATGATGGTGATCATGGCTAGATTCCTCTTTAGCTGGATAAGATTCCGCTTGGGAAAATCCCACATCTAAAATTAGTGGCAGAGGAACTTGTCCGTAGGAGGTTCGCAAAACTCTTGCGCCTACTTTCATGGCGCGAATGTAGTCTTCCAACTCCTTGACTTGCGCTTCTGGAACCAAATCGGTTTTGTTTAGCAGAATGATGTCACCGTAAGAAATCTGATTGAGGGCGGCATCACTTTCAAAATGCTCTGGTGTAAATGTCTCCACATCTACCAAAGTCAAGATAGAATCGAGCCGAGTTAGCTCGCGCAAATCTGTACTAATGAAAGTCAACGCAATGGGTAATGGATCGGCAATTCCGGTTGTTTCGACAATTAAATAATCGATGCGATCGCTCCGTTCCAGCACCCGATAAACTGCATCGAGCAATCCATCGTTGATTGTGCAACATATACAGCCATTTGTGAGTTCGATCATGTTTTGATCGACGGAAATCAATAGCTGGCTATCGATATTAATATCGCCAAATTCATTAACTAAAACTGCTACTTTTAAATCTTGGCAATTATGCAAAATATGGTTGAGCAGCGTTGTTTTACCACTACCTAGAAAGCCTGTAACGATCGTGACTGGCATTCCCCGTTTAGGAATATCCGGAATCAGGTTTTGTTTGGGTGCTGTAAGATTGTTCATTACTCTTTCGGTGTTAATTGAGCGATGCAGACATAGATTCACACCATGCGGCGCAGTGTCTGCGATGACATGGCAGGTTCTCAGAATGTCGAGATTATTTTAATAATGATAACTATTATCATAAGCAAAAAGACCTGGCGATTGGAAATCGCGGCTATACAAACCAAGTCCGCCTGCGCGGACTCAATTCAGCCTGGGTCGGTAGGCTTTGTTTGTCTAGCCCCAGACTTCCATGTGGGCGATTTGCAAATACGGGATACTCCCATTGCTCTTCGTGTCGGAAGTCTTAAATTACCGCAATGCAGTCAATTTCTACCAGCACATCTTTGGGTAGGCGGGATACTTGTACGCAGGCACGGGCGGGGGCTGTCTCTGCGTCAAAATACTTACCATAAACTGCGTTAACCGCAGCAAAATCATTCATATCTTTGAGAAAAACGGTGGTTTTGACCACATTTTCAAACTTAGCCCCAGCAGCAGAGAGAATCGCTTCAAGATGAGCCATTACCTGTTCGGTTTGCTTGGCTACATCGTCGGTGTAGACAATATCACCGATTCTGGGATCGATGGCAATTTGACCGGCAACGAAGATCATCTGACCGCTGGCAGCGATCGCTTGATTATACGGCCCGACTGGTGCTGGTGCGTTCTCTGTACGAATTACTTTGCGTGTCATTGATCTTTGTGTTGGTAACGATGCTTCTTGTTTGCAGGGTTGTGAATCGGAGGCTTCAGGCTTGTAGCGTTCTCCATCGGGCATTATCGCATCGCTAAAGTCTGCATTCTGGATGTTCACTCCATAGATGTTGGCATCAGTTAAGATTGCCTTCTTCAAGTTGGCTCCATCTAGGTTAGTCTTTATCAAATCTGCTTTTTGGAGTGTTGCTCTCTCTAGATTTGCTCCTCGCAAACAGGTTTTCCTCAGCTTTGCCTCTCCCAGATATACTCCAGCTAAATCTGCATCAGCGAGATTCAAGCCTGACAAATCGACTTTATCCAGACTTACTCCCCGGAGTTTAGCTCCCTGGAGATTTGCATTTTGCAAGTTTACATTAGTTAGGTTTGCCTGAGTTAAGTTTGCTCCAGCCAAATCTGCCCCTGTAAGATTTGCGTTATTTAAGTCAGCACCACTCAAGTCAGCACCGCTGAGATCTGCCCAACTTAGATTCAGTGAATTTCCCTGCACACCTTTTAAGTTTGCACCTGTCAGGGATACCCTACTCAGGCTTGCACTACTCAGATTCGCCTTGGTCAGAGTTGCATCACTCAAGTCGGCTCCATTCAAATTTGTCTGGTTTAGGTTTATTTCACTAAGGTCTGCACCTTTGAGGTCTACCCCTCTCAGATTTGCCGAATAGAAGTTTCGTTCGCCTTTGGCGTATCTTTCTAGAAGTTCTTCAGCGTTCATTGTTGGTTTAGCGATTTCGCGCACTTGCATCAGTTTAAGACACTGGGCGAACGGGAAATCGCTGGGGCGTTGTTTTAAACCTGCGAAGGCGGGTTGTGTCTGTGTAGGCGCGATTTTTAAATGCCAGAGCTAATGCAAATTTTAAATGCTCGGATTAATGCAACTTCTAATTGCCGGAGCTAATCTTAATTGC
Organism: Coleofasciculus sp. FACHB-1120; assembly: GCF_014698845.1. Lineage (NCBI taxonomy): Bacteria > Bacillati > Cyanobacteriota > Cyanophyceae > Coleofasciculales > Coleofasciculaceae > Coleofasciculus > Coleofasciculus sp. FACHB-1120. Next base: position 151,707 of record NZ_JACJTV010000002.1, read on the forward strand.
TTTATTTCGCTAACACACCGTTTAAGAAAATATCAGCTAACCCTTCTGCCATTTCTTGCATTGCTTTCGGGGAAGCATTTTCTCCTAATAGCGTGTCGTGGCTAAAACCTGCGATTGTGAACATCCCTAAGAAAACTTGGGCGACAATTCTCGGATTCATGTGGCGATAGGTGCCCCTATCCATTGCAGTTTGAAAGAAAGCTTCTGCCACATCTGTCATTTTGACAATTACTTCAGCTTGGATGCGATCGCGCAACTCTGGATGAAACTGCGCTTCCGTAAAACAAACCCGCAGCATATCCGCATTTTCACGTAGATTCATCATCCGCCGATGCATCACCTGAGCCACAGCTTTATAGCTGCCCATTTCGCTCAATTCCGTTAACAAATCCGTGAGAATTTCTACCCAGCCTTGCGTTGCCACCTCAATCAAGATCGCCTTTTTGTTCGGAAAATGACGAAACAACGTTCCTTCTGCAACCCCCGCTGTCGCAGCAAGATCGCGGGTCGTTGTCCCCTCATATCCCTGGCGGGCAAATAATCGCTGTGCTGCCTGTAAAATTCGGGTGTGGGTATCGTCTTCTGTATGAGCAACTTGCTTAGTTGTTCCTACTGTTTTCCGGTTAAAAATTCCCATATTAAGAAATAAATGGATGGATTACCACTAACACCCTAATGCAATTGTGCTATAGGCGAGTAATCAATCACCCAAACCTTCACAGATTGTTAACACCACACAATCCACGTTAGAGTCAATATCTTGGAATTAGCGCTGCTTAATCTTTAGTATTGTATGAGTCAGTTTTGTCGATTCCTGTGTGTGTCAATCCCAACGACAGCAGAACTGTTACGGGAAAGTTTGAACCCCAGCCCTCAACCGTCAAGACAGCGTCAGTGGCGAAGCCTTCTGGCTTTTCTGCTGGCGTTGCTGCTGGGGTGGGGTATGCAGCCCAATGTGGCGTTAGCTCGTACCCAGACGCTTGAAAAGGCGGAGGTGAAACCTGCCACAACCCAATCGATTCAGCCCTATTTAGACCGGGTGATTCAGCGGGTGACTGAGTTTCGCTTAGAGAATGGTCTGAAGTTTATTGTATTGGAACGGCACCAAGCGCCGGTCGTGTCTTTTTACACCTATGCCGATGTGGGGGGTGCCAACGAACCCAATGGTCAAACAGGCGTTGCTCACTTTCTAGAGCATTTAGCTTTTAAGGGAACCACGCGCATTGGTACGCAGGACTACAAGGCAGAAAAGCCGCTTTTAGACCGCTTGGACCAGTTAGCCGAACAAATTCAGGCAGCCAAAGCGGCAAAGAAATCGGCAGAAGTGACAGCGTTGCAGGCAGAATTTAACAAAGTTGAAGCCGAAGCAGCGAAATATGTCAAGCAAAATGAACTGGGTCAGATTGTCGAACAAGCGGGAGGCGTCGGTCTAAACGCAGCAACCTCTACAGATTCCACAGTCTATTTCTACAGCTTTCCTTCTAACAAGTTAGAGCTGTGGATGTCGCTGGAGTCGGAGCGGTTTTTAGATCCGGTGTTCCGGGAATTTTATAAAGAGAAAGAAGTCATCCTGGAAGAGCGACGGTTGCGAACCGATAACTCGCCCATCGGTCAAATGATTGAGGCTTTTCTCGATGCGGCTTTCAAAGTGCATCCCTATAAGCGTCCAGTAATTGGCTACGACCAGGACATCCGCAATCTTACCCGCGAAAATGTGCAGGAGTTTTTTGACACGCACTACGTCCCCAGCAAGTTAACCATTGCGGTCGTTGGGGATGTTAACCCAACGGAAGTGAAACGGCTGGCTCAAGTTTATTTTGGACGTTACAAAGCGAGACCTGCGACGGAGGAGCAATTACCGACGGAACCCAAGCAAACGGAAGCGCAGGATGTCACCTTGCGGCTGCAATCCCAACCTTGGTATCTGGAAGGCTATCACCGCCCAGCGATGAATCATCCGGATCATGCGATTTATGAACTGATCGGTCGATTGTTGAGCGATGGTCGGACTTCTCGCCTCTACAAGTCTTTAGTAGAAGAGCAGCAAGTGGCTCTGAATGCGGAAGGTTTTAGTGGGTTTCCGGGAGATAAGTATCCGAATTTGATGCTGTTCTATGCGCTGACAGCTCCTGGTCATACAGTGGATGAAGTGGCGGCGTCTTTGAGCAAGGAAATTGAGCGGCTGAAGACGGAACCCGTAGCGGCGATAGATTTGGATCGGGTGAAGACACAGGCAAGAGCTGATTTATTGCGATCGCTCGATTCCAATATGGGCATGGCGATGTCGCTGGTGGACTATGAAGTGAAAACCGGATCGTGGCGGAACCTGTTTAAGCAACTAGATGCGATCGCTACCGTGACACCCGCAGAGATTCAACGAGTGGCGAAAGAAACTTTCCAGCCACAAAACCGGACAATTGGGCGAATTCTGCCTAAAGAGGGATGAACCGCGAAGACGCAAAGAGCGCGAAGGAAGAGGAAGAAGGAAGAGGAATGAGTATGCAGTGGTTTAGGCAGAATTTGCTGAAGAAGGGCAAAGGAAAACAAAGGAAAAATTATTTTCTGTTTCTTTTGACTTTCTCCTTGATACTTTTGACATTTTTGATGCCAGCGGTAGCGGATACAGCGCGGCATTATACGGAGTTGAAGTTTCCACCGTTACCGGAAGTTCAGGTACCCCCGTACACGCGCTATCAGATGGACAACGGCATGATTGTGTATCTGATGGAAGATCGCGAACTTCCCCTCGTAAGTGGTACGGCGATGATTCGCACGGGCGCTCGTCTGGAACCAGAAAACGAGGTGGGTTTGGCTACCTTGGTTGGGGAGGTTCTTCGGACTGGCGGAACTGCGAAGCACTCCAGCGATGAACTAAACCAATTGTTGGAACAACGCGCCGCTTCGGTAGAGAGCAGTATTGTTAGCACTGCGGGTAGTGCTGACTTTACGACTCTCTCTGAAGACTTGAAGGACGTATTTAGTTTGTTTGCTGAGGTAATCCAAGAGCCGATTTTTGCACAGGAAAAGCTAGATTTAGCCAAGACGCAACAGCGCGGTGAAATTGCGCGTCGGAATGACGACCCAGGTGGCATTGCTTCCCGCGAATTTGAGAAATTAGTCTACGGCAACAATAGCCCCTATGCTCGCACCGTAGAATACGCAACGTTAGACAACATTTCCCGCGAGGACTTAATTGGTTTCTACCAGAAATATTTTCATCCTCAGAATATGATTTTGGGCATCGTGGGGGATTTTGACAGTAAGGCGATGCGTCAGATGATCCAGGAAAAGTTTGGGAACTGGAAGCCAAAAGGCACAGCGCAAACTCCACCAATACCAGGGGCGGAACAGGCAAAGCGGGGAGGCGTGTTTTTGGTAAATCAGCCGCAGCTAACCCAGAGTAATATTGTCATGGGTCATCTGGGCGGTCAATTGAACAGTCCTGATTTTGCGGCTCTGTCAGTATTAAATGGAGTGTTAAACGGTTTTGGCGGACGCTTGTTTAACGAAGTGCGATCGCGCCAAGGTCTCGCTTACACGGTGTACGGTTATTGGGGCGCTCAATATGACTACCCAGGCGTATTCCTTGCTGGGGGACAGACTCGTTCAGATGCGACTGTACCCTTCATTAAGGGCGTTTTATCGGAAATCGAGCGCATTCGCACAACTTCGGTGACGCCAGCAGAACTTTCCTACGCCAAGGAATCGGAACTCAATTCTTTTGTTTTTAAGTTCCAAGATCCTAGCCAAACTCTGTCGCGGTTGATGCGATATGAATATTACGGCTACCCGAAGGATTTTATCTTCCGTTATCAGCGCGAGGTGGAAGCAACCACGATTGAGGATATTCAACGGGTTGCCGAAAAATATCTCCAGTCAAATAACATTGTCACGCTAGTGGTCGGAAATGCTGCTGCGATTCAGCCACCTCTAACCAGTCTCACGCCTAATGTTACGACGGTGGATATTACGATTCCGGCGGGGAAGGGGTAATTGGTAATTGGTCTTGCCATTACTCATTACCGATTACCAATGGAGTTAAGAGGATGTTTGAAAAGCCATGATCGAGACGCTTAGACGGTGGAGATCCCCCTAAAGCCCCCTTATAAAGGGGGACTTTGAGCCGAATTTTCCCTCTTTTTAAGGGGGGCTAGGGGGGAGCAAACCAACTTTTGACACTTCTCAGACATTCTCTTAGGTAGGGGTAATGGGTAATTTGTCTTCCCATTACCCATTACCCATTACCCTTTACCGATTACCAGTTATCCCTTACCAATGGAGTTTAGGTAAGCGTTGAGCTTTGGTGAGAGTTCGTCAATAATTGGTTTGAGTCTGCTTACCTCTTCACTTGTTAGAAGATGAGTAAGGATTCAGGTCATACCATAATTGCTGAAACCTTTGATTCATAGGCGTTACCCCTGATTAGCTGCAAATTTATCTTCTCAGTAAGAATCTGGAAAAGCCCGCTTTTTCGTGCATTATTGCAAATCAAGTTCTTTACATACGATTAAGCTAAGCCTGAGAGTGGCTGTGTGGCTGGCGTTCAAATACCTGAATCCTTACCTTTTAACGTTTTAAGTAGGCGTTTTCTCTGTTCTTGAGAAAGATGATTTTTGGCTGGCATACGTGGCTGACAATAGCTTGGTTAATTATTTTTATATTATAAAATCAAGCTGCGTAGCAGCTTATTAATAAACCTTCATTGCTTTCAAAGTTGGGCGATCGCCAGTTCTTCAAATTGCGGGGTTGGTTTCATGGGGATGTCAGTTTTTGCTGGCGAGTTAAGTTTAGGTAATGGCAGCGATCGTGCAGCGGACAATTGTCGCAGTTCGGTTTTTTAGCGGTGCAAACTATCGCCCCGAAGTCCAACAGCGTTAAGTTCCATTTTCCCACATCTCGATCGGGGGCAACTCGTTCTGCGGCTTTCCAAAGCAGCTTGCACCGCGATTTGACTCGGTTGCCCTGCAAGCCGAAAAAACGTTCCAATATGCGGACAACGTTGGTATCGAGTACCGCTTTTGGTTGGGAGAAAGCATGGGCGCAAATAGAACGTGCTGTATACAAGCCAACTCCAGGAAGTTGAAGCAATTCAGATTCCGTGTGGGGGATTTTGCCGTCGTGTTGTTCGAGGATGATTTGCATTGACTGGCAAAGTCTTTCGGCTCGAAAGTGCAAGCCTAAAGGTTGTAAAGCGACAGCAACTTGCTCCGTAGGTGTTGCGGCCAGAGCTGCTAAGGTAGGATAGCGGGAGATAAAGGCTTCGTAAACGGGAGTTGCTGTTGAGGCTCCCGTTTTTTGCAGCAAGAATTCAGCGATAAAAATGGCGTAGGGGTCGCTTGTGCCTCGCCAGGGAAAGTCGCGCAGGTTTTGTGAAGCCCAAATGACAAGTTGATGGCGAAACCAATCAAGGTTTGAGAGTTCAAGGCATTCGGCTTCCTGAAACTGAGTTTTTGTACCTGTGGCAACGATCGTTGGTTTTTTCATGATAAGCCGATTAAGCTCGTGCCGTTGTTGTAAGAAGATGTGCGAAGCCATTCTAGGAAGCCTTCCTCTAGGGATTCGACTTCCTTTAATCGCTGCAAGTCTTCGCCTTGTTTCGCCATCTCTCGAACTGCGAAGGGGTGACTGGCGATTTCCATTTTGTTTTCTTCTAGTGGTTTTTCACTCCAACTAGGATTGATAGTCTCCTCTTCGCAAGTGATAAATGCATCAATCGTATCCCTAACGCGCCCCACCACCTTTATAACGCGCTGTGATGTAGGTTCAATACAGGCTTCTAAGAGGAAATAAATCGCCGAACACGCCTCCTGTGCTTCGTAACAATATTGCGATTTCGTAACATTATCAGCATCAGGACCCGCCGCATCAGTATCTTTTAGCAATTGGCTAATTCTTTCAGCATCTGCTGGCTTTCCCTGTAGGATTTGCCAAACTTCGTCTAGCGAAAGCCTTAGCGCAGCCGGGTTTCCTGAAGCTTCCTGTTCGGCAAAAATGTTGTAATTTGGGAGCAATCTTTCGCAAATAGAAGCTGCAAACGCTATTCGGTGAGTGGGAGGAAGCTCTTCTAGTTCTATTTTTAGAGCATTTAAGTTGTAAAAGTCTAGATTCATTTGACAAAACGTCCATTGTCTTGGAAGTTATGACGACCCCGACCTTCTGCAATATTGGCTCCTATGCTATCTGCCGCACGCACAATTTGCTTCCCCATCGTGTCCTTACAAAAGTAGTCCCAGTCCTTGACAATTTGCCAAATTTCATTTGCCAGCTTCTCAGCTAATTTGTAAACTTGCAACTCCTCAAAGTCAGGTCTTCCCACCGAATGCCTCCTGATTACCAATTACCCATTACCAATCTTCTAGTTTGATTGCATCTGAGCATCTAAGGCTTTAGAGATGCGATCGCGTGTTTCTTGCAGGTGGGCTTTGGTGTATTCATCTAAGTTCCCACTCCGGTGTCTGAGGCTGCCGTTGATGTCTTCACGCAATTGGCGCAATTTTGACCAGGCAAGCGTTCGGGCGTCTTCGGGCACGTCCTCAGTCCGCAACACCATGCCGATTAGTATCTGCAAGTGTTCTCGCTGCAAAGCCCGTCGAAAGCTGGATATCTTCACCGACTTGCTATCTGCTGGCTGCAACTCACTCCAAATGTCACTGTGCAAGGTATTAAATAGTTCGGGTAGCGTCAGTGCTTGATTTGGCTGACTTTTCAGTTCCAAGTCGCGCAGACGGTTGAGGCGATCGCCCGATAGCACTTCTCTCAAAACAATGCTTTGCGGGAAGAAGATGCTGTCGTGAACCGGAAAATCAAGGCGATTAATTGCAATATTATTACTCCAATCCATCCAGCGCGAGGGGGCTAACTTATTGAGTAGATCCGGCGGGAAATTAAAAGCGTCTTCAGCAAAAACATACTTTTGCAATGCTGCTAGTGCTTCGCGCTGCTTGGCGACTGGCACAGGTTCAAAAGGTAAGCGTCCGTTGCGGTTTCCGGGGCGATCGCGGTAGAACGATTGTCCGCCAATATACTTAGTAATCAAGAACACGTTTTGCAAATAGTGCATGAACGCGGTGTTAAAGCGATCGCTGACTTCGCTGTAACTTTCGCCGGTGCCGGGATACCCTTTGTTAAGGCGATCCCATAGCTGACGGTCGATATCCAGTTGCGATCGCGCGTAGCCTAGCGGATCGAGACTCATGTCATATTGGTTCACGGTAGGATCGAGGTCAAAGCTGTCCTCATCGGAGGCATAAGCTAATTCCGGCTGACTAGATTTCTTGGCAATCTCATCCAGAAACCGCTGTTCGGCGATGGGAATTACCCCGCCACTGGGTTTGTAACCATACTCAATCGCCCACTCGTCATAAGCACCCACCTTGCTGGTATAGTAATCTCCTTGCTTGACGCCTTGGGGTGCCAAGTTGGGTGGCAGATAGTCCATGACGGAACTCACCATTCCCTTAGCGCGGGTGATGTCGGTATTATTTAATTCCTCTGGGGTGAGGAGGGTACTGCCACGGAAGTTGTGTCTTAAGCCTAGAGTGTGTCCGACTTCGTGAGCAATGAGCAATCGCACAAATTGATGAATGTACTCTTTCATGCGATCGCTTCTGGGACTGACATTCTGCAATAGTGACAGCGACAGCGACCCAACTGCCATTTGATTGGCAAATTGCATTCCTTCGCACCGATGGTTGTGACCATCATGTTCTAATAACGAAGGTTTGACCTGTCTGTTGGCACCACCACGCGCTGCACCTTGTTTAGACGAGTGAGAAGGCAAGAAGCCACGGTTACAAATACTGCTGTTCCCTTTCTGGTTTGGTTCGATCAGGTGGCGATATTCCTGCTTGAACGAATTCACAAAGTCAGCGTCCACGATAATGTCAGCATCCAAAATTTCCCCAGTCAACGGGTTGACGCGAGACGGCCCTAAGGCAAACGCGGCATCCAAAGAATTGAACCAGCGAATCGTGTTGTAGCGCACATCAGCCGGGTCCCAAGTCGCATTTTCTGGCATCTGCTGCACTTCGATCGCATCCTTGAATCCCGCCTTCTCAAACGCGGCGTTCCACATTAAAACGCCCTCGCGGATGGCGTCCCGGTGCTCAACCGGGACAGTATTTTCAATCCAGAAGACAATTGGCTTTTTGGGTGGCGATAGGGAAGCTGCGGGATCTTGCTTTTCTAGATTCCAGCGCTGGATGTAGCGCACAAACGGATCTTTACCACTCTTACTAGAAAAATCCTTGTAAACCGTGGTGAAGTAGCCAATCCGTTCGTCGGCAAGACGCGGAATATAGCCGTTGTTTTCCGGTAGCTGGGAGAGGCTGTAATGTACCTTTAGCGAAAGGGCGCGGCTGTCAGGCAGCGTCGGCAAGTAAACCCCGTCCTCTCCACTAGGGTTGGAAAAGCCGTAAATCGACTCAATCTCCATGTTTAGGGGGAAAGCTTTGGCAGCACCGAAGTAGGTTTTGTCTTCTTCTAGCTGGTAGGGAGCCTCTAAAGCAGTTTTTAAATACGAACTTAATCCCGGTAAATCGCTGAGTAGCAGGTTCCCCAGATCGACGAGAATGGTTTGACGTTGCGGATGAATGCTGATAATTTTCAGGGAACTGAGAACGGAGTCAGAAAAGCCTCGTTCTAGCGATCGCTTTTCTGGAGTGCCGGGACTGGTGCGGAAGTTCACGTTGCGGACAGCGAAATGCAAATTGTTGTTGACCCGGCGAAAATAGAAAAGCATATCTTGCAGCGGCATTCCGCTATAAAGACCGCGTTCGCCAATTCCCGATTCTAAGGTAATGGTGGCAAGGTAATTTTTATTGAGTTGTTCTGGTTTAATTTCTAGATATATGGTGCCGGTTTGTTTATTTCGATAGAGGGTAAACAATCCTTCCAATTTTTGAGTATTTTTAACCGTTTCCTCAAAGGATTGAAAATTTGAATTTTCTATATTTGTATCTTTAGCTAAAACCTGAGTATGTCCGACTGGCTTCTGGGCGTTCGTAATAGCTGCTTTAACTGAAGAAACATTTGCGAATAATAATCCCAGAAGACAACACACATAGAATGGCGATTTTTTCATTTTGTCTTTAAACTGATTGACGATTAGTGATTCAAGTTAAAAAAATGATGGGGTTGGTGCTTTATAAACACCATCTAAGCGGGACTGAAGACAGCACATAAATCCTTGGTCTCTTTAATAAAACCTAGAGAGCTATATTGCACGCTAAAGTTGAACGTCGTTTGCAACGCCATCGTTGAATGCATCAGCGGCTCCCTGTTTAAGATTCCCGCTTTGGAGTCTAAAAATACTATGCGCCAGCCAAAAAACCAAAAAAGTTTATATTTAGTGGCGGATGGCTGTTTCCCCTAGATTTAACCTCTCCTCCAACCCTTTCAAGTTGCACCATTTATTGTTGATGGTGGATTCACTTCGATTCCAACTGGGCGTTTAAGGCTTTGTTAATGCGATCGCGTGTTTCCAGAAGGTGCGCTTTGGTGTAGGTGTCGAGGTTCTTCTGCTTCGATGCACTATCCAGCGATTTCCGCAGTTGTTGCAGTTCGTACCATGCTAGGGTTCGGGCATCTTCCGGTACCGATTCAGTCCGCAACACCATTCCTAGCATTATTTCCAGATGTTCGCGTTGCAAGGAACGGCGGAGGCTGGAAATATTCGCGGGTTTGCGATCGGATTGCTGCACCTCTGTCCAAATGCTATTTTGCAAGGTGTCAAAGAGTTCCGGTAGCGTCAGCGCTTCTCCTGGTTTCGTTTTCAGTTCAATGTCGCGCAGACGATTGAGGCGATCTGCGGATAGAAGCGATCGCAATACGCGACGTTGCTGCAACAGCAGGTTTTCATGAATTGGATAATCCAGTCGGAAAATCGGGATCGGATTTCCCCAGTGTCTCCAGCGCGACGGTGCTAACTGATTGAGTAATTCCGGCGGAAAATCAAAAGCGTCTGCTGCAAAAACATATTTTCCTAGCTTTGTCAATGCATCGCGCTGTTTTTCTAGCGGTACGGGTTCAAACGGCAAACGCCCGTTAGGATCTCCGGCGTGATTGCGGCTAAATGACTGTCCACCAATGTATTGACTCATCAAATTAGCGTTACTGAAGTAGTAACTTAGTATCGTGTTAAACAACACGCGCATTTCTTCATAGCTATCGCCCCGCAACGGGTAACGCTTATCCAAACGCCCCCACATCATCCGGGCGTTGTCCATCTGCCACTGCGAGTAGCGCAACACATCGCCACTCAAATCCCAAAGACTGGCACCCGGATCGAGATCCAAGATGTCTTCATCCGTCGCATAGGCGTATTCTGGCTGGGGTGATTTGGAGGCAATTTGCTCTAAAAATCGCTTTTCACCCACAAAATTCATTGCCCCACTCGGTTTATAACCGTACTCAATCGCCCATTTGTCGTAAGGGCCAACAACGGCTGGATAATAGTCTCCTTGCTTCACGCCTTGGGGTGCCAAGTTGACGGGAACGTAGTCCATCACCGAACTCGCCATTCCTTTGATGCGCGTGATGTCGGTGTTGTTCAATTCTTCCGGTTTTAGCAGCGTGCTACCGTGGAAGTTGTGCCGCAACCCTAAAGTATGTCCAATTTCGTGGGAAATCAGGTGGCGGATATACTGATGCACAAATTCTTTCATTTCGTTGCTGCTAGGCAAGACATTGTGAACCAGCGATAATGCGATCGCGCCCATCGCTGATTGAGTAGCCGCTTCCATGCCATAGCAGAGATCGTGGTCTTGCAGGAGTTGCGAAAAATCGGGGGTAGATGATTGAGAATTTCTCTCTCCCTCTCTCTCCAATCCGTTGCAGAGATTGGGATTCCCCGCAATTTGGGAAAATAGCCCGGTTCCCGACGACTGGCTTGACTCGACAAGGGTGCGATATCGCTGCCTAATCGATTGCACCATGTTGGCATCTACAATGATGTCGGCGTCTAAGATTTCGCCAGTCAGCGGATTGACACGCGATGGTCCTCTAGCAGAATATCCATCCAAAGAATTGATCCAGCGAATCGTGTTGTAGCGGACATCTGCGGGACTCCAGGTGGCATTGTCCGGCATTTGTCGCACTTCAATCGCGTCCTTAAATCCTGCCTTCTCAAAAGCTTTATTCCACATCAGAACGCCTTCGCGGATGGCGTCGCGGTACTCAACCGGAACAGAATTCTCAATCCAGAAGACAATCGGTTTCTTGGGTGGTGACAGAGATGCTTTCGGATCTTGCTTTTCCAGGTGCCAGCGATGAATATAACGAACAAAGGGTTCTCTGCGGTTGTCGTTGGAGAAGTCTTTGTAGGCGGTGATAAAGTAGCCAATCCGGTCGTCAGCGAGACGCGGAATATAGCCGTTGTTTTCCGGTAGCTGGGATAAACTGTAATGTACTTTGAGGCTGAGTGCCCTGCTATCGGGCAAAGTCGCTAAATTTGCGTCCTCGCTACTCGTCGATGAGAAACCATAAACTGAGGAAATTTCAATATTGCGGGGGAAGGCTTTGGCGGTGTCGAAATACGACTTGTTGCTGTCGAGGCGGTAGGAAGTATCTAAAAACGTTTTTAACATCGAAGTTAACCCAGGCAAATCGGTGAGGAGTAACTCCCCCATATCGATAAGCAGAGTTTTGCGTTGCGGATGAGTCGCTTTGATGTCCAGCGAGTAGAGGACAGAGTCGCTAAACGCCCGGTTGAGCGATCGCTCTTGCGGCTCCCCAGAGCGCGTGCGAAAGTTAACATTGCGAACCACAAAGTGTAAGTTGTCGTTCACTCGACGAAAATAAAACAAAAAATCATTTAGGGGAACTCCGCTATAAATCCCGCGTTCTCCAATCCCCGATTCCATCGTCACGGTGCCGAGGAAGTTTTTATTGAGCTGTTCTGGCTTGATTTCTAGATAAATTTTGCCCGTCTTCTTGTTGCGGTAGAGGGTAAACAACCCTTCCACCTTCTCCGTATTTTTAACGAGTTCATCAAACCCAGACTTTTTAGTGACTTTACCCGCGTCAGCCATCTGAAGAGGCGCTGCCTGGTTGATATCTTTCAGCAATCCCAGTATCGGTTGTAGCGGCACCGTACTGCCCTCCCCATACTGTTTCTTGACATCTTTGACTATCCAAGCAAAAGGCAGTTGCTCTGGCTGATTTTGGCTGTCTTTGATGACCCATACGTAAGAATGCGGAGACGTGACAGAAGCAGGAATTTCTGGCGCTGAAACCCATTCACTTGTTTGAGGCAATGTATTTGATTTCCCCTTATCCAGAGAAGTTGGGGAAATCGGTTGCATTGTATTAGTAGAACGGTCTAACTTCTGGCTTCCTGAAAGCAGCTTCTTAGTAACAGCAGCTTCAAGCGATCGCATCTGTTGGCGATCGCTTAACCTTTCCTCCGCTTTCAGGGGTAGCAGCGCAACCGCTCTTACCTGTAGCTCTATCGCTAACAACACTCCTTGTAGAACAAATACATAAAACGGCAATTTTTTCATTTTTTCTAGCATCCGATGACCATTCCTACTTCATCAAATCTTTAAAGATTATTTCAGTATATTTACTGGAGCTTCACATTAAATTTAGAGAATTGGGATTACGATACTTACGTATAAAGTTCCTACCTGTGTTTTCGGCTAGAGTGCAGTAGAAACTTTTTTCGTCAGTCTTTTCAGCGTAACCCAAACACTTGTTAAATGGAGGCATCCATTTAGCAAACAGACTGTTTATCCTTATTGAAAACAGTCTTGGTAAAATTGTTCCTTTGTTCGTTCATTGCTTCGATCTGCAATTTTAAGCGGGTCAAATTTGTCATTCCAAAAGTTGTAGGAATTTAGGAAAGTAAGATTTTTATGATAACCAAACAACGTCCGAATCTCCGCTTCTTTCTGTTTGCAATGCCTCTGATGGCTGGTTCTGCATTCCTTGCTACGCCTAGCTTGGCTGCTACTCTAGCCAAATCTGAGGCAACATTCAAACTTGATAACTTTAGCAACAATCCTATAGGGGTTAGGACTTTCACGGATACTTTTACGTATACAGTTGCAACCAGTGGTAACGTTACTGCCAGCGCTAACGCTAACGCATCTTTTATAGTCAATCCTTTAAATCTACCGACATTTGCCGAAAATTCATCTTTAAGTACAGCAAATGGCACAGGTAAAAGCTACTTTGGTTTGGCGCAAAGCATTGCTGGCATTATCGGTTATGATTTCCTTGTAGGAGAGAAGGAAACGTTTTCTTTTGATTTTTTAGCTAATTTAAAGTTAGAAACATCTATTGACACTCCCAAAATTGAAAGTGCCAGTTCTGATGGAGAGATATCTTTTCAGTTGTATAATACTACCAATACGAACAACTGGATTCCCTTAGACTTCTTTACGTTGTCCGGAAAGTTAAAAACTCCAGGTACGGGTGATTTTCTTACCTTGAATCACAGTGGTAACTTAACTGTTAATCCAGGAAATAAGTCTTTTGAAACTTCTTTTGGAGGAAATACAGAAGTTGCTAAAGCAAAAGTTGAGGGGAGCTATAAACGTACTTTCGACAGCTTAACTTATTTAACTTTAGTAGAAGTTAAAACAAATAAAGCAGTTGTTCAAACTCCTGAGTCTTCCACTACCCTAGCTTTACTTCTTTTCTGCTTGATAGGCGTTGGGTATGGCAGAAATCAAGTTTCTGAATCAATATCGAGAGGTAAGGCTCAGCAACGATAACTCGATTTAAGTCAGAGAAATTCTTACGAGTTCTAAACCCCTGTTTTCTTTAAGAGAACGGGGGTTGTCTTAATGGTTAGAAGATATGTCAGGACTTACGCACCAACTCAACATATATAGCAATTCAAGGGTTGGGTACCATACATCTGTAGCGACTTTTTGATTGCCATTTCCCTACCAAGATGGCGAGAAGTGTACTGGGAGGGACACCTATTTAGAGGTGGAGCTAGATGTTGAGCTACTACTACAACAATTGCTAGGCGAAACTTGAACGGTAACGCTTTGACTGATTGTACTAGCACCATTGGTAGACGCGATCGCTATGCTCTTGGCTGAGGCTACATTCTTTCCATCCGGTGAAACTATTCTTTGGATTAAAATTTTAGAGTAGATCATACTTGATGTTTATTTATAGACTAATAATTTTTAAACTTCCCCAAAAAGTAGCTTTTTCAATCTGTGGTGCTATGAAGCATATAGTTTAACTCGCTCGCTAGCCACTCTTTAAACATCCTATCCATAATTTCTTGATGAGTTTGGGGTGTAAATTGAGCCGGGCTAAACTCTTCAACCATAAACAGATGATACCCTTGCTCGGTGGAAATTGGGCCAAATACCTCTTTTCGTTTGGCACTAAAGATAATCGCTGATAAATCTGGCTTGAAGCTCCAGCGGTAAAGTTTGCCTTCATAACCGCATTGATATCTGCGCCGCTCATCACTATCATAAAGGTGGGCTGCCTCATAAAAGCTAATTTCCCGTTCTTCAATTTGATAGAAGAGTTCTTGAGCCAGCCTTTCATCCGGAAGAATCATTTGATACAGTATTATCTGGTCAAAGTTCAGTTTATTTTGGGCAAAAAACTTTTCCGCTTCTTTGGCAAAAAGACTCTCTGCTAATTTTTTAGAAATCAGGCGATCGCGAATTCCTTCCTCCCAGTCTTCCGACGCGATCATCTGCTCGGCTAGCCATGCTAACGTATCCGCAGCCTTCTCCAAACGCTTCGCGTAACGCAGCTTGTTCGCCTCAGCCTGGATTTCCTCTGGCGTGACGGTTAAACTTCTTTCCTGAGCAGCTTGGGTAATAATTTTTTGATATAAAATTTTCTGACATACTTCTTTTAACTGTATGTCTTTTTTCAGGAAACTAACAATCTCATCCACTTCAACGGATGACCCTGAAAAATCGTTCATATTAAGTTTTATTTATCCAAACACAGTGGTGATTAACTCATTATTACTCATTCCTACTTCTCTACAACTATGAAATCGCAGAAACCTTGTGAAATACTGAATCACCCCGTGCCTAAAGACGAGGTATTTTTAACTTGGTGTTAGAGAATGTCTCTCGAAGTCAGTTATAACACCATTAAGATGTAGGGGCTTTCGCATACCCTAGAGGAAGACTCACGCCTACGAGCGATGGTTTATCGCTGTTTCCAATAGCTTGTTTACCGAATGTGAAAGCCCTAGAAAATACCCATACTGCTTTTCAAACATCCTCTTAATGAACCGGAAATTTATTTCACAGCTCAAAAGTTAAGTGCTATTCCAACATTAATATTAGTTGGAATTCATGGGAACTGCCCTCAGACCTAAACCTGGAAAAACGCGGCTGGGTAATCCTATCCTTCTGGAAGGAATTTGTTGGCTGTTACTATCTGGATTATCCTCAACACGATTTTGTTTGTTGCCAGCGCTAATGTCGGTGCTGTTTGGGGGAGACGATGGCAAGGAAAAGGTGCTGATGGATGTTGTTGCCGATGAAAATGTTCTTACAGGTGGTGTTCCCACACTTACAGAACTAGCAGAATTACTAAATACGGCACCGGGTGCGTTTACACTGGCGGCGGCGGCAGAATTACTAAATACGGCACCGGGTGTGTTTACACTGGTGGGTGCAGCACCGGGATTGGTAAATACGGCGGGTGCGGGTGCGGCACCGGGATTAGTAAATACGGCGGCAGGTACGGGTGCAGTTACAGTTGCGCCAGGATTAGTAAATACGGCGGCAGGTGCGGGTGCAGTTACAGTTGCGCCAGGATTCGGAGATACGGCGGCGGGTGCTGTTGCTGTGGCGCTAGTGGTAGGGGGAGCAGTTGTTGTTGCAGTTGCTGTAGCGCTAGCACTGCTGGAGGTTGCTCCGGGAGTGAATGTTGTCTGACTACTGCTACTGGTTCCTGTGGGCGAGGTTGCTGTCGCACTACTACTGCTACCCGAACCGCCTGAAGATGAGGATGAACTAGAGCTACTGGAACTACTACTGACACCAGGGGCGCTGCCACTAGGAGGAGTGAAATTAGGTGGGGTGAAATTAGGCGGGGTGAAATTAGGCGGGGTGAAATTAGGCGGAGTGAAATTAGGGCTGGGGTTAGCTTGGGATGGAGAAGCAAAAGTAACTATTATGCTTCCGAGCATGCAAAGATAGAAAACGCCTTTATTTGATGAGCTAA
Organism: Coleofasciculus sp. FACHB-1120; assembly: GCF_014698845.1. NCBI lineage: Bacteria > Bacillati > Cyanobacteriota > Cyanophyceae > Coleofasciculales > Coleofasciculaceae > Coleofasciculus > Coleofasciculus sp. FACHB-1120. Next base: position 167,877 of record NZ_JACJTV010000002.1, read on the forward strand.
TCATTGCTATCTCCTTATTAAACGATATAGAGATAAAAGCAAGTAGAAAATTTTGGATATAAAAAAGTTGAAAAAGCGTATCTAAGCCATTGATTAGAACAAGCATTTTTGTAGCATTTCTAATCAACAGCTTATTTATTTCAACCAAAATTACAGAGGCTTTAGAAAGTACCAGCTCCGGCAAATGATGAGGCATAGGTACTACCATCAGCCAGAGCACCAGCGGCTGCGCCGCTGACAGAGGCAGAGTATCCAGCTCCGATTACATAGCCAAAGTTCCCGGTGCTTTTGTCAAAAAAAGAATCTGTAAAATAGCCTGCACTATGAGCAGAGTCAGCGCTAGCTGACCAGCTGCTTCTACCACTAGGGGAGGAAACAGTAATTCCTCGTCCCCCTTGTACTTCGCTATTACTAGAAAGTTGATTCTCACAGAAACTTAGATCGTCAATTTTCAATTGACTCATACGTCCCTCCTTGTAGTGATAAAAATCGCTGAAAGCTTTTTTTGTCTTCAATTCTTCAGCCTTCAGCGATTTCTATAGTTAACTATCGAGTTTTGACAAATCTCTGCTTAAGATGCAGCTGAGCTTGAGCCAGAGCTTGAGGAGGCATAAGAGTAAGGTCCGTAGTAGTAGTCATAGCCACTAGAAGCACTGGTATAAGTAGTGGTATAGGTGGAGGCGAAGTAGTTTCCAGATGCAGATGCACCAGAATAGGCATCCGCATAGGCATATCCACCTTCAACGCTGGTTTCTTCAGAAACGACTTCCAGAATATCTAGGTCGGAAATATTCATTGATTTCTCCTGGCTTAAAATTGTTTGGATTGTGACGAACCTTTGTGGTTGTTTGAACAACTTAACTATCGAGTTTTTGCGAATCTCTGCTTAAGATGCAGCTGAACTTGAGCCAGAGTTTGAGTATGCAGAAGAGTAGGGTCCGTAGTAGTAGTTATAGCCACTAGAAGCACTGGTATAAGTAGTGGTATAGGTGGAGGCGAAGTAGTTTCCAGATGCAGATGCACCAGAATAGGCATCCGCATAGGCATATCCACCTTCAACGCTGGTTTCTTCAGAAACGACTTCCAGAATATCTAGATCGAAAATATTCATTGATTTCTCCTAGTTCAAAAGATTGGTTTAATTAGCCTGTTTGGCTGTTATGAATACTGTAGCTAAATAGACTAAAAGAGTGTTGCCATTTTGGCAGATTTCTTTAGGTAATAAACCGTATGTATGACAACAAGAAAGCCTAGTTCTTGAGAGAAATGAACTAGGCTTTTGTTTGGCAACAGAATGAAACTGTCGGGTTATACTAAGTCCGGAATCCTGAGTTTTGAGTGAGTACATAAGTGCTATTCGTCTCACTCTAGCAAGATTTTGATTGCCCTTCTTCCCTTGCCAGAAAAAGTGGGCTTTGGACGCGGATTTCGGATTATTTAATTAAATTGAATCTAGTTTTTGAACCTTTTGAAGCAGCTTCCCGTTGAAAAAATAGAGAACCAAGGCTTCTTCGGTAGCACCACTTCTACCGGAGTGTCTTCTGGATTAGAGAAGACCCCTTTTTGCTCTAGATTGCCGCCTCTGAGGTGGGGATGTGGTTCGCTAACTGCCTCTAGATAACCCAAATCAGTAATTTTGCTTAAGCAATTATGCGGAGATAAATCTTCCGTGCGGGTGGGAGCGCTTTGATTATCCGTATTTATACTATTCGCTTCCCGTTGGCTTTGTCTGCCAATTTGGCAGTTTTCTTTGAGCAATCGGTTGTATGTACGGTAGGGAATGTAGTGTAAAGGATTGTAACCAGAAAATCGTAGAAGCAAAACACAAGCCCAGGAATATTTTCCAGCTAGGATAGCTTCGACAACTTGATTAAACTGTTCGGGATTTATGGTTTTGTCAAGATTGGGATTAGAACAGGGAATTCGATAAGTCATAGCGATCGCCCTTTTTACTAAACTATTTTTCGCGTTTTATAAGTTGATGCCGCCTTTTTGCAGCTGCCGGATCGGATCTAGCAGGATATCGGCAATGCGACGATGCCGGATGATAATATCAGCAGTCGCGGTCTGACCCGCCTTAAAGTGGATGGTTTGATTATTAGCGGTGACAGAGTTACGGTCTAGCTCCACTTCCACCCGATAAACTGCGCCGAGTCGTTCGTTGGGTTTGGCATCAGGAGATACAGAGAGTACCTTTCCGGAGACGATGCCGTATTCCTGATACGGGAAAGCGTCAAACTTGATGTTCACTGGCATTCCTGCCTTGACAAAGCCTGCTTCTTGATTGGGCAAGCTAGCCGATAAAATTAAAGGTGCTTTGTCAGCAGCCAGTTCGGCAACGGTCTGTCCGGGTTGCACCACAACGCCTGTGTTGTTGATGTTGAGGGATGACACGACGCCGTCAACCGGAGCATAGAGAAACCGCTGCTTTAGCTTACTCTTAGCACTGGCGAGAAGATTTTGATTTTCAGCAATTTTAGCTTTGAGCTGGGTAATTTCCACTTCCAGTTGCTGAATTTGCTGCTGTGCCTCTAGCTGCGTTCGGCGTGCTTCCGCTTCCTTCTGATGCAGCCCTGCTTGCAGTTGCTCGGCTTGTGCTTGAGTTTGCTGGAGTTCACCTTGGGTGTCGGTAATCAGCCGTTGGCGATCGCGTAATGCTTGCTCGGCTTGAAACAGTTGTTCCTTGACACCCGTATCCTCTTCCAGCTTGTTTTTGGTGATGGCACTCTGGCGATCGCGCAAAACTTGCTGGGCATCAAACAGATATTTTTGGGCGATCGCACCCTCTTTCACCAGCGGTTTGAGCCGTTCCACTTCCGCTGCTGCCGCCGCTGCATCCGCCTGCCGTTGCGCCAGCAGTTCTTGTGCCGTACTGGAGAGCGGTTTGAGCCGTTCTAGTCTAGCAAGACTAGCCGCCGCATCCGCCTGATATTGCGTCAGCAGTTTTTGGGCGGCAGCTGCCTTTGCCTTGACTTGCGCGATCGCCGCCGTTGCCGCCTCCACGTCTGCTTTGGCAATTTCCCCACGAGTCGCGCTTTCTTGATGCACCTTCTCAATCAGAGTTTGCTTCTGGGTTAACTCAATTTGGGTGGTTCCCAGCAGTTGCTGTAACCGTTCCACTTCACCCGTAGCAATTTGGGTATCTAGTTCCACCAACACCTGTCCCGCTTTCACCGCTTGCCCTTCTTTGACGGCAATGTTGGCAACTTTGCCCAATTCCACCGGGTCAATTTTATAGACCTCCCCTTTCGGAACTAACCGCCCTTGGGCGTGTCCCACTTCGTCAATTTGCCCGAAGCTAGCCCACGTACCAAACGTCACACAAAAAACTAACCCCCCCAATACCAATTTTCGGGGGAGTGTTGAAGGGGGCTGATCCAGCACATTTTGCAGAGAGGTAGACCAATTTCCGGAAGCAGGCGCTGAGTGTTTCGGTTCTTGGTTAGCGGCTCTAGTGCGAAGTGAAAAGCCAGACGATTCCCGTTCTGATTGCGGAGGTGGGACTGAGACAGCCGTACCTCCATAGATAGATGCAGCCTTGTCGGTAACTGTATCGTCAGATAGGTGTACGGGAAGGTCTTGCCAGCTATTGTCGGAAAACTTAGCTGATAACGTAGCTGGCGGGTTTAAGGACTCTGAGGTGGAAATCGGTACAATTCGTTTTTCCATATTCGTCACGCAGAATTAAGAACTTCAGCGTCAATGCCCTGTTTTAACTCGATTTATCCGGTAATCTTGCCTTCTAGATTGCCTGAGTTCTGTCGGGTTAATGGCTCAGTTTTTGGCTCACCTTTTCTGGTTGCCAATTCAGAACCCTAAACACCAGATGAGACGCACATACATCTAGGGTTATTCGACCGATGCAAGTTGGATTAAAGATCGAGCTGCTGCTGCGCCAGGTGGTAATAAAGACCTTGCAGCGCAATTAGTTCCTCGTGGGTGCCGCGTTCAACCAAAATGCCTCGATCTAGCACTAGGATGCAATCGGCTCCACGAACGGTAGACAGTCGGTGAGCAATAATAAAACTCGTGCGATCGCGACTAATACGACCGAGATTCTGCTGAAATCGGCGCTCGGAATCCGTATCTAGAGAGCTGGTGGCTTCATCTAAAATTAGAATTCGGGGGTCGCCGAGTAAAGCACGAGCGATCGCAATGCGTTGCCGCTGTCCGCCAGAAAGATTCGTACCCCGTTCCCCAACTTTCGTGTTGTATCCCAAGGGCATATCTTGAATAAACGCATGGGCTTCTGCTAATTTGGCAACTTCCACCACTTGCTCCAGCGTATACTCGTCAGCGTAAAGCGTGATGTTTTCTAGAATAGTTCCCGAAAACAGAAAACATTCCTGCGGCACCACACCCAACTGCCTTCGTAACGATTGGGGAGAAGCGTGGCGAATATCGTGTCCATCTACACAGATCCGACCGCTGGTAGGGTGATATAAACCTTGTAGCAGACTGACTAAGGTACTTTTGCCGGAACCGCTGCGCCCTACAATCGCCACGGTTTGCCCAGCGCTCACCTCAACGGAAATATTTTGCAACGTGTTGCGCTCCTGCTCCTGAGAGTAGCGGAACGTAACATTTTCCAACTTCACCTCGCCCCGCAGCTGAGGCAAAACGAGTAGAGGTTGTTGGGGATTTTCTTCAGGTTGGGCTGAAAATACATCATTCAGCCGTTCCACAGAAACCATCACTTCTTGCAGTTCATCCCAAAGGTTCACTAACGCCAGCACGGGGCTGATAACATTGCCAATCAGCATATTGAATGCGACAAATTGACCGATAGTGAGCTGATCTTGGATTACCAATGTGGCTCCATACCAAAGCAATGCGGTACTACCCAAGGTATTAATTAAGCCGCCAGTTGCTTGCAAGCCATTCGCCAGCTTTTGACCGCGAAATCGCGCATTTAACGTCCCAGTTAAACGATCTTCCCAACGCCAACGCAACTCTCTCTCTGCCGCTGCTGCTTTTACCGTGGCAACACCGTTCATCATTTCCACGAGGGAAGAGTTTTGCGCCGCTTCCTCAGCAAAGACTTCTCGCGACACCTTTCTGAGGAATGGACTCGCCACAACGGTTAAAATCGCAATCGGGGGAATCAGCGCCAAAACCAAGAGCGTCAAACGCCAGTTGTAATACGCCATTAACCCCACATAGACAATTGCCATTGAGGCGTCTAACCAAGCGGTGACAGCTTGGCGCGTTAGAAATATCTGAATTTTCTGGTTTTCCTGCACCCGCGTGATAATGTCTCCCACATGACGGGATTCAAAAAACTTCAAGGGTAAGGTTAGGGTATGGCTGATAAAGCCACCGATCAAGGTGAGGTCTAATCGGTTGGCAAAATAGTCCAGCAAGTATTGGCGAATGGCAGTTAAACCGATGCGCCAAACACCAAACAGCAGCAACCCGATGGCGAAGACGTGCAGGGTGATGAAGCTTTTGTTGACAACAACCCGATCGAGAATGATTTGGGTAAATAGGGGGGTAATCAGTCCAAAAATCTGAATTAGCAAAGATGCTAAGATAATTTGCCCGATTAGGGAGCGGTAAGGCCAAAGTACGCTCCAGAAGCTACCGAGGGAGTGTTTCTGGTCGGTTTGAGCAGTTTGCAGTCGTTCTGTGGGGTCGAGGAGTAGGGCGTATCCCGTCCAACTAGCTTGAAATTCCTCTGGGGAGAGCGATCGCCTGCCGACTGCCGGATCGGCAATCAGGATGCGCCTCCCTTTGACTTGGTAGACAACGACATAGTGATCGCCTTGCCAGTGGGCAATCCAAGGGTTAGTTCGATCCACTAAGCGGCTTAAAGAAGCCCGCACGGGACGCGCCTGAAACCCCACGCTTTCGGCGGCACTAGCTAAGCCTTTCGTCAGAGAGGCACCGGAACGCCCTACGCCTGCTAGATTGCGGAGAGAATTCAGGCTAAACCGTTTGCCCCAATACTGTCCGATCATTGCTAAGCAAGTGGCACCGCAATCGGCGGTACTCTGCTGTTGAATGAAGGGATAGCGTTGTCCTAACAATCGCCGACGCTTTAACGGTTTGGGAAAAGCAATGGGTTGTTGGTTGTCTGTTCCTGCTGCTTTCTCCCCTGTTGACGGAGAGGATGAAAGGCAAGTTTGTCCGTTATTGAGGGACGGTGGACGATTGACAGAGACGTGATGAATCGGCATTACCGCCTGACTACTAACTGCTCCCTTTTGATGTCCGTTGCTAGCACTATCGCTGGATATAACTGCTAGAACTGGAGCGATCGCTTGCGCTGCTTCCCAATGTTGTGCAGGTAGTTGGTAAACGACTAAATCCGTCTGTGCAACCCAATCTGTGGGCGTTGGATTCGGATATCCCCAGCTTTCTCCTATCTTTGGTGGCTGCGATCCGTAAATTTCTCCGCTGCTAAGCCAGAAGCGGCCCGTTTCTCCAGGAATATGCCCAGCTAAGGTCTCGCCAGCAGCGAACCGTATTTCTACTAAGTAGGGTAAGAGTTGCCGCAGCGTTAAGCTGGGAAGCGATCGCAATTCTGTAGCCGTTTTGAAGAAAATCAGACATTGCCGCTCCTGAGAGATTTTTAGCAGGTAATCTCTCAAATTGGGCAGTCGCTCTAACCAAGTTTCCATCTGTGCAATGGGAATCCTCGCCGCCACACCTGCACTGGCAGCGATCGCTTTTGGCATCCCTACACTTAAGGTGCTTTGTAGCTCCGAGCTATTGCCCCATAAAGCTTCTGCGCCAAAAGTTTCCCCTGCTTCCAGTACCAGAGCGGAAACTTCTCTCCCCTGCGTAGCGTCAAAACCCAGTAACCGTACCCGACCTCGACAAATTACGTAAAACCAACTTGTATTTTCTCGATCTGGTTCACTATGAACGGAATTTCCTGGAGGAGGGGATACATTATAGTTAACCAGGCGATCGCCAAGTTGAAACTCACACATTTCAAATGCTTGAGCCAAGTCGGAAGCAAAGCTTGTATCTGATTGGGATAGCCTCAAGAGATTGAGAATATCGGGAAGGCTAGAGTAAGCGTTTTGTATATCCTGAAGCGGAGGATGACCCTGTACCAGCATCCGATTCATCAGTGAACCTCTTAGCTTTTAAGGTTTGTGATTGGCTCAATATGCATTCCAGGTAGGTATCGCAGTCGCAACTGCTAAAAACTTTAGCCAGAAAGCATTTTTGTACAAATTTTCCAAAAATCATTAACAGCCTAAAGTTAAAAACTTTAGGTGTTGGTAAAAAAAACATTAAAGGAAAGCTAAGGCTGTTTAGCTGTTAGCAATGTATATGTATTAGTGAATTTACATAGGCTTTGTCAACCAAAACGCTAACGAATCTCATAGCTTCCATCGGAACTTACAGAATCTTTACACCAAAATCATGGAATCTTTATGAAATTGCCCGCTTTGTTCATCGTAACTTCACAATAAACCTTCTTAACTCCGTAATTTCTCCAGTGCTTCTCCAATCAAATCTTTAAATTCCTTAGTGTGGCAGCCTATTCTATCAATCTGATATACATCTAAACGGGAATGCCCCTTAATCCTGGCATTAACGCTACAGTTAATCTTCGCTTCACCGCCAACCGAGCAGAGGCTGGAGGGAATCAAATATGTACCATTCCCATAGGAAAATTGGGATAACAACAAGTATTGGAATACTACCGTTAAAAGTGCGTTATCACTCCGTAGATTGCCCAAATTCCCTGTGTAGAATCTCCAAGGAAAATTGGGATAACAAAAAGTATCGGAATACTACCGTTAAAAGTGCGTTATCACTCCGTAGATTGCCCAAATTGCCATTGCTCGCAGGTAATGACTGGCACGAAAAGTACCGGCGGCGGTGATAGCTTCCGGGGTTCGGAATTGTAACCCATTGTCGTAAATTTGCTGCACCACAGCTTCCGTCATCTGAAAGGCTTCCTCTTTCATTCCCATCTGGATCATGAATGCTGCCAGCCCAAAGTTAATCCCAGTCCAAACCTCTAGGGGATGCGTTGCGTCGGGATTTGCCGGTGTCCCATCGGGTTTGACGCCATTAACGGCACCGATAAAGGTTTCAGGTTCGGAGGGTGGGAGGCGTCGATTGAAATTCAGAAAACAAGAATTATAGACAGTTTTTAAAGCAGATTCGGCACACTCAAGCGGCACGAGATCGGGTAATCTTAATAAACGAGCGTAGAACTGACCGCATAGCTGATCTGCCATCACGATATCAGAGCCGCTTTCGCTATCGAGCCGGTAGTATTGACCGTTCCAGAGTTTTTCTTGATACACCTGCCGGGATTGTTTCAGCCAAGTTTGGTACTCGGTAATCAGGAATTGGTAATCAGGGGAATTATTTTCGGAATTAAACTCAGACTTGTGTAATATTTCACCAATCGCGATCGCTGCCTCTAATGCCGCAATCCACAAGCCGCCGCAGTAGGCGCTAACCCCCTGCAACTTCCAATCATCAAACGTTTGATCGGGCGCACCCGAATTTTCGGGAATCCCATCCTCATCGATATCAAATTGCTTGACATAAGCAAGCGTTTTCACAATCGGCACCCAGCACTCGTGCAAAAATTCGATATCCGTGGAACCAGTTAAGACAAAATCTCGATAAACCTGCAACACAAAGTCACAAGGTAAATCTTTCCACAGGTTGCAATCTTGATAGCTGGTGTAGTTCGTTTTCTCCCAAGGATGCTCGTTGGGGGCACCCAAATCGTGGGGCGTCGCATCGGCAGCTTTGCGAATGGCAGAGGCTTGGTTATAGCCGATAATTCGGGGCGTCTCGTCGTGGGTGGAAATCGCCCGCGCATAAGCTTCTAGCACCGCTTTGTCCAGTTTAGGCCAGAGCATCATCAAAGCAAATGAGCCGTAAAGTCGCACGTCCAGACTTTCGTACCAGCGATAATCCAAGCACTCTAAGACTCCAAATTGCCCCACGGGGTCATCTTCCGAAGCCGCTGTCCAGAGGGTGCCGCCGTCGCAAAGTAAGTACAGCTCATTAAACAGCGCCATTTTGAACCAATTGGGCAAGTCTTGACGCTGCAAAATCGGCTGTTGCCACTCCCGAATTGCATCCTTCCACATATCATCTTGCTTGAGAGCGGTGCGAACCATCGACCAAGCATTTTTGCCATTGCGACCAAAGAAATCGGTGTAGCGGCGGTAGTATTGAGTGCCTAGATTTTGTTTCTGTGCATGGGAGAATTCCATCACTGGAAAATCCCAGCAGACGATGAAGGGAATTTGGCGAGTTCTCCCTGGTTTCAGAGTAAAGCGGACAGCGATCGCGCAAGCAATTTGTTCTCCCGGTGCTGCGGGAGTCTCATCTTCTCGATCTGGCAAAGAACCATTACAAGCGAATAAATCCCAAATATCTGAGCCATCCCCAATTGGGTTCCAACGACCGTGATAGAAGACTTCTAAACTAGGATTTGTGACAGTTGCGATCGCCCACTGTCCTTCTCCCTCTCCAATTTCATCGTGCAGCCTCACCCGATCTAGCAGACACCCTACTCGGTGGAAGTCCACAATCCACTGATTTAAATTTCCGGTACTATCTCCCCAGCGCGGCTGGTACTCGTAAACCGGACTGCCATCATCCCGCACCCGCACTTCCGGAGATTGAATCGCATTCGTAAACCAACCCACGACATTCTGCCACGTCAGCATGATGCTAATCGTGATCGGCTTATCCGTAGGATTGTGGGCAGTCCAGTGAAAGATCCCCGTCGGGTAAGAGCTTTCTTGATAGTTACCCGCCCAAATTGGGGAGAATTGCTCGCACGTCAACTGAGACTGAAACACCCCTTCATAGACAAACCAGCTGCGGGGATACAGCGCATGATAGGTTCCCGTGCTGCCTGCTGAGTTTGATTCGCTCGGATACCACAACCACCGAGATAAAGTCCCATCCTCAGGCGGTTCTGTACACAGCGCATAAGCTTGGGCGGGTGAGTCTTCTGGCTGCTCAAATACGCTGAACTGACAAGCAGGCAGACTTCGGAAGACGTGTTCTCCGCCATCCAAATGCCACAAATTAAAGTCACCACGCGAAGAACGACCGATGCACCCGGCTCCAAAGCCACCCAAGGGCATCCCATGCCAGGGGCCATCGTCGAGATTACTAGGGTAGCGAACCGTATGGGGTTTGTCCCAGCCGAGACCAATGGGGCGGCTCCAAGTGCAATCGGGGATTTCGGGGCGAGGGCGTTGGTAGATCATGCCTTGATTTTACGGTCTTTCGTTCCTACGATTACCCAAATTTTTTCAGCTCCTCTCTAGCTCCCCGATAAATTAGGGAGTTCAGAAGTTTATAGGCTGCAAACAAAAAACAGAATAGATTAGCATTGCCAATTCCGCAATCTTACTTAATTTTGAAAATGTTTTTGGTTGTTTTCTCCTAAAAATTACGGAATTTAATCTATTTTTTACACGTAAAATATCCACGTTCGTGAGTATGGAGCAATATTAAGAAATCGCATTGTTTAGGGATTTTCTTTATCATTTCTTTAACTTTATTTCTATAAAAAACTTCACTGAATTTTTATAGACTCTTTATCATTTTAAATGCCTAATTTTATGCCCAAGGGAGGATGATAAAAATACATTTAATTTCAACCGCCAGAGTATTACATGGAAGTTATCTCTAAGAAAGCTAAATCGTCAGCGAATCCCCAGTCAGAGTTAATTCAAAAAAAAGCGGACGAACTTCTCAAACGATATGCAACCGGGCAAAGAACTTTTAGCAAGGTAACAATGCAGGCAGGTAAGCTGTGCATTTCTACGTTTAACTTGATGGGAGCCAATCTAAGAACTGCTTGTCTAAGCGGAATTGTCCTAGTTGGCGCTAACCTAAGTCAAGCTGATTTGTCTGCGATTGACTTAAAGGGAGCAGACCTCAGTAAAGCCAATTTAACTGGCGCGAACTTGTGGAAAGCAGACCTCAGCGGTACTAACCTTAGTTATGCAAATTTAAGTGACGCTTTTTTAGGCGGAGCTAACTTGAATGGAGTGAATCTATATGGAGCTAATTTAAGTCGAGCCAATCTTAGAGGAGCTGATTTGTGGGAAGTTGACTTGAGCGGAGCCATTCTGACTCAGGCAATTATGCCCGATGGCAGTATCCATGAGTGAAAAGGATTGGGAACATCTTAAGGGATGCACAGAACCAAAGCAGGATATCGCTCAACGCAAAGAGAGCGCAGCATTTGTCTAGAAGCATCCCTTGGTGGAATTAACGCGCGATCGCATTCCCTCTACTCTCCATCTATGGGTAAAATATCTTAGGTCTACATAGTTTGTTTTCCAATAGCAGCGCGTTGACCATTGTTGATTAATTAGCGTGTATTTGTAAAATGGGTCTGAAAATTGTCGAGAATTTTGATAGTAGTTTTGCGCTTGCTCCAGAAGCGAAAGAAGCTCTATTCAGTTTATTAACTGGGGAAGCTTTCCTCACGCAAGTTACTGAACAGACAGCCTGGACAGCGGTGGAGTTTACAGAATTACTTTTTCAACCTGTTCCTTATAGCACTGCAACGCCTAAAGGAATGCCAGCGGAATTTGAAAAATATAAAGAATCTGACGAGCATATCATTATTAACGTGCCGCCGAACTTTATGTTCAAAGCAAAAATATTTAAACCGACTCGTCTTTGTGCCATTTATAGAAAGGGGCAGTCACAGCTTGATTGAAATAATATCGTAAGGCAAGCTCCCCGACTTTTTAGAAAAGTCGAGGAGCTAAATTGCTGGAATCTTACAACTAAAATAGAATTACTATAGTTCTAATAAGGGTGAAAATAAAGATGGATAATGTTAATAGGATTCGCTCTCAAGTCGGGCAATTAATTCAGTTTTTTGCACCATTTGTTCTAAAATTACTAATAAAATTATTTAGATAAAACGCTATAAAAATAATCCATAAGGTAAATAGACAAAAATATTTATCTATCCTAAGGTCATAAAGGGAAAACAGTTTTATCAAGTTAGCCTGAGGACTCAGCTAACAGTCCTATGTTAAAAGTCACGCGCTCTCAACTGCGACGTTATGGTATCGCGGCTTTGTCAGTCACCTTAACGCTGCTGCTGCTTCTGCTATTGCCGCCGACTAAAACATCCATTTCGCCGCTGTTTTTTGCCGCCGTGACGTTCAGTGCCTGGTATGGCGGACTGGGGCCAGGGGTAGTGGCTACGATAGTGGCTGTTTTAGCTAACAACTATTTCTTCGTACCTCCGATCTATCAGCTAGTAATCAGCCGTGAGACGGACGTTCTCCAGGTAGTCGTATTTAGCTTAGTCGCACTGCTGATTAGTTCGTTAAACGCAGAATTACTAGCTGCGAAGCAACGAAGCGAGGCGAGCTTATCAAAACTACAAGTCAGCTACCGTCGCCTGATTGATACAGCTCACGAAGGCATCTGGTTGATTAACCCAGACTTGCGGACAGACTACGTGAATCAGCGGTTAGCTGAGATGTTGGGTTACAGCGTCCAGGAGATGCGCGATCGCTCTGTGTTTGACTTCATAAATCTAGAAGACCAAACCGAGGCAGAGCAACACATTGAGCGAAGTAAACAGGGAATTCGAGAGCAATTTGACTTTCGGCTTCGCCGTAAAAACGGTTCAGACCTTTGGGCGATCCTCGCCACAAATCCGATGCTAAATCAGCAAGGTGAGTTCATCGGGGTGCTGACAATGCTGACCGATATTACCGAGCGCAAACAAACAGAGAAAGCATTACAGGAGAGCGAGAAGCGGTTCCGACGGCTGGTTGAGGCGAATATGTTTGGTGTCACCTTCGCTCACTTTAACGGAAGAATCGACTACGCCAACGACGCTTTCCTGAAATTAGTCGGATATGAGCGGGAAGATTTGCTTTCGGGTCGGCTTTCCTGGGAAGAGATAACGCCGCCGGAATATCTGCATTTGGATATGCAAGCGCAAGAAGAACTTAAGAAAAGCGGTGTCTGTACCCCATATGAGAAAGAATATATCCGTAAAGACGGGAGCCGGGTTCCCATCCTGATCGGTTGTGCCCTATTACAGGAACCTTACGACCAGCAACAAGAAGGGATGGCATTCTTTGTTGACTTAAGCGATCGCAAGCGAGCTGAGGAAGCGCTGCAACTGCGATCGCTGGCACTCCAGAATCAGCAGCAATGGCTAGAAGACGTGCTGAACTTGATGCCATCTCCCTTACTGTTTATTGAGCCAGGAACAGGTCGAGTCTTGTTTGCCAACCGAGCCGCTGACGAGTTGGCAGGAGGCGAATTTCCTAAAAATAAGCCAGCCGAAGAGTACCACACCATTTACTATTGCACCGATGCGACAGGAGCGCAGATTCCCGACGAGCAAATGCCAGGGGTACGAGTGGCACGCGGCGAACGCCTCAACGGGTTTGAGATGAACTGGCACACGCCAGGAGCAATCCGTCCCCTGATTCTCTTTGGAGATACTCTGCCACCGATGCACGGTCATTCCTCAGTCTGTGTTGTGATGTTCCAAGACATTAGCAAACGCAAGCAAGCAGAAGCAGCTCTGCGCCAGAGTCAGGAACGGTATTCTACCTTAGCGAGAGTTTCACGGGTGGGACTCTTCCATACGGATAGCCAGGGGAAGTGTTTGTATACCAACGAACGCTGGTGCGAACTGACCGGAATTTCTCCAGAAGCAGCATTGGGAGAAGGCTGGGAAACTGCCCTTCATCCGGAGGATCGCCAACGTATCTTTGCCGAATGGTATCAAGCAGCGCAGGAGAACCGGCTGTTCCAATCAGAGTATCGATATCAGCATTCCGATGGTTCGGTGATTTGGGTATTAGGTCAGGCGGCTCCTGAAATTGGAGAAAACGGTGAGACGATCGGCTACGTTGGGACTGTTACCGATATTAGCGATCGCAAACAAATAGAAATCGCACTGCAAGAAAGCGAAATCCGACTGCGGCGCATCGTTGACTCTAATATCATTGGCATCTTTTTCGGCGATCTGAGTGGCAACATTACCGAAGCCAACGATGCCCTTCTGCACATCATCGGCTATACGCGGCAGGATTTACAGGCTGGTGAAATTTCTTGGAATCTGATGACGCCACCGGAATACATCGATCGGACTCAGCAGGCGGTTCAGGAACTCAGAGAACAGGGGGTTTGCGTTCCCTTTGAGAAAGAATTGATCCGTAAAGATGGTAGCCGCGTCTTTGTACTGATGGGGACTGCTTTGTTTGAGGGGTCTTTACAGGAGCAGGGTGTCTGCTACGTCCTCGATCTGAGTGAACGCAAGCGAGCAGAAGAAGAACGCGCCCAATTGATTCGCCAACTGGAAGCGGAGCGGGCGCAGATGGAAGCGACGATCCAGAGTATGCCAGATGCCTTATACATCGGGGATGCAACTAGGGGAATCTGGAAGTGCAACGATCTCGCCATCAAGATGCTCGGCTTTAAGAGTTCCGATGGCCTCAAGCACAACATTGCCTCGCTTGCTGAGCAGATTCAGACGCGCTATCTCGATACGGGAGAGCGTATCCCTCCGGAAGACGAAATCTTTGCCCATGCGCTGCGGGGAACTGCGAAGGTTAGCGAGGTCATCGTCCGGCAGGTAAATTCTGGGCGCGATCTCGTCGTCCGAAGTGCAGCAGCACCAATTTGGTGCAATGGGGAAATTATTGGCGCGGTTGCTGTCAATACAGATATTACCGAGGAAAAACGGGCAGAAGAAGAACGCGATCGCCTCTTCAAGCTGGAACAGGCAGCACGCGCCGAAGCGGAGTCAGCCAACCGGATCAAAGATGAATTTCTCGCCGTCCTCTCCCATGAGGTGAGAACGCCTCTCAATCCGATCCTGGGTTGGGCAAAACTCCTCCGCAGCCGCAAGTTTGATGAAAAAACCACCGCCCGCGCCTTAGAAACGATTGAGCGCAATGCCGAATTACAGTCACGGCTGATCGAGGATTTGCTAGATATTTCGCGGATTCTGCAAGGCAAACTGAGTTTAAATATTGCTCCCGTTAACTTGGTGGCAACGATTGAAGAAGCGATGGAAACAGTGCGTCTAGCGGCTGAAGTGAAATCGATTCAAATTCACTCAGCGATCGCGTCCAATCTGGGCAAGGTGTTGGGGGATGCCAATCGCTTACAGCAAGTCGTCTGGAATCTACTCTCGAACGCTGTGAAATTCACACCGATAGGAGGACAGGTAGAAATCCAACTCTCACAAGTCCCAAGTCCAGAGACTTCTGAATTCATTCAAAATTCTTATGCCCAAATCCAAGTAACGGACACGGGAAAGGGAATTCACCCAGACTTTTTACCCTTCGTGTTTGATTCTTTCCGGCAAGCTGATAGTCAAACGACACGGGTATCCGGCGGATTGGGGTTAGGATTAGCAATTGTCCACCATCTCGTAGAACTTCACGGGGGAACGGTTGCAGCAGCAAGTCTAGGAGAAGGGCGAGGGGCAACCTTTACTGTGACGCTACCCCTGATGACGGATGCGCCTCAGATAAGTCAAGAAAATCCGTCACTAGATTCCCCAAATCTTGAAGAGGTCAAGCTACTGGTTGTCGATGATGAGGTGGATACGCGGGAGTTAATCGTCTTCATACTCGAAGAGTGTGGGGCACAAGTGCGTGCCGTGGCATCGGCGGCTGAGGCGCTAGAGGTGCTGGCTCAGATGACACCAGATTTGCTGTTGAGCGACATTGGAATGCCTGAAATGGATGGCTATATGCTGATTCGCCAAATTAGAGCTAGGAGTGCAGAAGAAGGGGGAGAGATTCCAGCGATCGCGCTAACTGCTTATGCTGGTGAAACTGACCATCAGCAAATACTAAAAGCAGGCTTCCAGAAACACCTCACCAAGCCAATCGAGCCAGACGAGTTAGCGATCGCGATCGCTAGCCTGATTAGCAGCATCCCTCACTAAAGTTACTCTTTTGAGTTGTAAATTTTTTAAGAACCGCGTTAGCGAAGCATGCGCGTTAGCGCTTAGACACAAAGAGCGCTAAGGAAGAGTAAGAAGAGAGATCCAAGAAGATTTTCGTAAGTTGAGTTGACGTAGGAAACTCAACACTATTGGAGTCGTAAAATTCTCTGCTCCTCTTCCTCTCTTCCTTAGCGCTCTTTGTGCCTTCGCGGTTCGTTAATCAAGATAAGGGAATGACAATTTACGTTAGCTCAATTGCACCAATTTAGTACCGCACTTAGAACAGAACTTTGAGTTCGCTGGGTTCTGATTTCCACAGTTGGTACAGAAAACGTGAATGCGAGTCTCTGGAATTGGAGAATGATTTGAAGCAACTCCAATTGGCTGAGTTACAACCGGAGAATCAACAGGTTGAGTGACTGGTGCATAAAGTTTATAAACTTCAATCATCTCCTGAATCACTCTTGCTTCGCGCTTGTAATTTAAGCTATCGGTTGCGCCTTCTTTTTCTAATTCGACGGCACGCCGATCCAGATATGCCTTAAGTTGGTGATACAGCGCTTGTTTTTTCTGCACCGTGTCAGCTTGGGTTAATTTTGCCGTTACCTGACGCTGAATTTCTTCTTTATCCGGGCGACACGCCAATACTTGCAGCACTTGCACCGCTTCTTCCCAACTAGAGGCGATATCGACATTTTCCAAACCAATTACGGTTTGTCGGGTGTAGCGAATTACCTTTTCTTTGGTTAGGCGATTTTCTTCTATTCGCAGCACTTGTAACGCCCTTGCTTGCACAACAAGGCGGAAAATATCTGGATTTTCTGGAAAGATATCCCAAAACGGCGGTTCTTTTTGAATGTGAACGGGAATCGGCGGTTCTTTGCTTTCGCCTTTAAGTTGCGCCCGTTTTGCCTGAATCGATTGTCCTTTCCAATCTTGATAAGATTGCTGCAATTCTGGCATTCCCTCGATGCAACGCAAGGAGAAACCGCCAATTTCTTGTACAAAGACAATCCGGTGACGTTCAGCTTCTCCCAGCGGTGTAATCCCTTCATTACTGCCAACTCTCTCCCGCAGAATCGGGATAAGCTTAATTGCCGCTGGATCGCTGCTGTTGCGTCCGCCAACCAGGGCGACTTTGGCATTGAGTGCAGGGGTAAAGCCTGCATCTTGACGCTTGAGAACGGCGTCAGAGAGTAAAATCAGCGGCTTCGATTTGCTATAGGCGGTACCGATGCGGTTGCGGATTTCGGCTTCGTCGTTGTTGAAGACTTTGAATAAGCGATCGCCAGCTGCCAATTCCCGCTTCAATCGGCTACTTTCCGGCGCACTGATCACGACTAATTTAGCGCGATCGCCAATAATTTCTTTAAAGTCATTCTCCTGCACATCCGCCAAATTCGGCACATCAAATAGTCGCATCACCTCACCCGCTGCACGGTTGCGCTTCCACAGCGGACTTGCTTCTGCGAGAACCTGAACTGACAAATTGCTACAAATCCCATCAATTCCCAACTCGTAGCGACTCTTAGAACCTTCGCTAGCACCTGCTTGTTGCTCAATTAAATCCCGATATAATTCATTGAGTTCTTCGCGGTTATAAAGCTTAATCCCATTCACAATCAAAGCGTCGGCACTATCCGCTTGTCGATCCGCTTTTTGCTGGAAATTATCGCGAGTTTGCTTCAACTTTTGATTTAATCGTGCCAAACGGCGGTTTAATTCATCCAGATGCTCTAGCATTCTGTTAATGACTTCTAAACCTAAATATCTCGCTTGAGTTTGAATTGTCGCCACCAAGCTACCTTCTAAACCCGTTAGCGCTAACTCGCCGGATTTTTCCATATCCGCCTGCTTAGTAAGGGCAAACTTACTCTTAAATTCAGTAATATCTTGCAGCGCTTTTTCGTAATCTCTTTGCCGTTCTGTTTCCTTGGGTTGCCAAACTTTTTCCGATTCGCGGCGAAACTTTTCAGCGGCATTTTCAAAAATTTGACGCACCGCCGTCACGAAAGCATCAGCAAATTTTGGCCCTCTCGTGCGATCCTCAATAATCCGATAAAACTCTTCATCTAACGCTTTTCGCCCTTGTTGCACGATGCGGTTGCGGTTATCGTACATCTTTTGCAAGAAGTCACCGTGCAATCGCTCATCCGGGCTTAATTTCCGCAAATGGTTAGCTTTATATTCTTCAACTTTTGGCTGGAGATAGTCTAAAAATTGGAGAATTTTACCCTTTTCGGCACCCACAATATTTACGCCTTGCTGGGTACATTGCAACTTATTATCCGTAGCAATTTCATTGCGGATAGAGTTCACCCAAGCGGAGATTTCAGTTATATATGACCTGTCCCCAGCCGCCGATATATCTGCAATCAGTTCCCCTTCTGTGAGGCGCATCCTTTTCAGGTCGCTTTGCGCCATCTCTAATACATTCGGTGGCAACTGTACCGATTCATTTAACCACCAGCGAATAAAATCAGCGGCAAGTCGATCTGATAAAGAAGTGCGAATTTGAGCTATCGGAATTTCTACCGTAGATAACCCAAAACTCATAAAATTCTTAGGATATCCGCGTCCACCAGGATCTGCTTGCGCCCAAGCTCCTTTAATATTATCTCGAATCGAACGTTTATAAGGCGCAAAATCAGAGGTTAAATCAAGGAAGATATTTTGGGAAATCATCTCCCGAATTTGGTCGAGAGTAAATTCACTCTCTCCATTTTTTGTTCCAACCAGATAAGTGAAATCAAAAGGCGCAGATTTGCTGCGAATTTCATCCACCAAACCACTGCTGAATTGGGCAATATATTCAGTTCTATAGTCAGAAAAATAGCTCAATTCCATCAAGGCAGCGTAACCATTAGCGAGAACGCGATCGCCTACATTAATACTGGCGAAAGCCGTCGGCATTGGCACAATTGCCGTCACCATCGGACTCGCTTGCCCCCGCAACCAATGGCGGACGCAATAGCCGATATCAATCAGCATTCCGCTACCAGTCCCGCCGGATAGAGAACCCGTCACAAAGACATTTAAACTCGTCGTATCTACCTTGATGCCATAGCGATCGCGCATAAAGGTTTCGTGTCCTTTGACGGCATCGGCAGCTTCATTAAACCGTCTTTGAAGTTTGTGATAATTGCAATAAAAAGCAAATCGTCCATAACTGCGAATTTGTCCGGCACCAACTTCAATTGCCCCAATATTCCGCTCTAATTCTGTAGGAAACCAACTCTCTATCCAGGGATAGTTTCCCATGTCTGACATGATTTTCTTAACTTCGCTGCCAGCTACACTTGCCCAATACTTTTCATTATCTTTGAAGGGAGAACCGGCGGCGGCAGGATTATTGACTTTGTACTCTCTATCTGTATCAATAATTAAAAAGCTGATTAGGGGGAAATTTTGCAAACTGCCATAGGTTTCTTCTACTAAGCGGCGCACTCGTGACAATACTTCATGTCCGGTGCCACCGATACCCACTAATACAGTGGGAACCATGCTTTTTTCTTCTACTGCCATAATATTTTCTCCTAGTAGCTATATTTTAGAGTTTTTAACGCAAAGGAGCGCAAAGGTAAGCGCAGAGGTACGCAGAGGTAAGAGTTTTTTGGCGTACCTTTGCGTTTTAAACGTCTCACCTAACATCTAACAACGATGTCCAATAAATTAAATAGCTGCCAAACAATCAAAGGGGTCAAAACGCTCCAAAATAGGGCATTACTTAAGGATAATTGACCAGAGAGGGAACGATCGAGACCGATTAAACCTTGAAGCAGCCACCGATCCAGGGGTAAAATTAACGTCCACATTAGAGCAATCCATATCGCCCCTAGCCCCAGAATAAGCCATTTAAGGTTACTGTTGAAACGAGTAAAAAATGTATCTGTGAAGAGCATTTCTAGATTATTTTGTTGACCAGACAGGTAAATCCCGCCAGTTGCTAAAGCTGCGGCTCGCAATTCTGGAGATCCTTCCCCTATAACAACTGTATTAATTCTAACTTTGCGATTCCTGGCATCGGTGATGATGGCTGGTGAGACATTAGCGTCGCCATCGGTAACTAACAGTAGTTCTCGACAGCGTTTTTGTGGAATCGTGCTAAGTGCTTCCGTACCTTTTTGAATCGCTAAATTAATATCTGTCGTATTGTTCGCTACCAGTTGAGGTAAATCGGGATTTGCCAAAGCTTGAGTTAATTCAGCGTCCACTTGCTGACTGTCTGTTTTAAAATCACCCGTAAGCGATCGCACAACTCCCCCAAATCCCAAAACTTGTATCTGGTTTTTGTTTCTCAACTGCTGGGTGTTTTGTTGCAAATACGACCGCACCGCTGCGACTTCTTGGTACATTACTGTACCTGGGGCGTTAAATTCTGTACTGTAAGTGCTGCTGCTGAGGTCGATAGCGATCGCAACTGCTACTGGCGGTCTCCCTAATCCTAACAGCCAGATGAGTGCCGTCACGACGATACACGCTCCCAGCAACATCAACGGAATCTGGAATAACGGATACAACCACAAACCGCGACGAGAACGACTCACTTAAAACCCTGTTGTAAATTGATCATGACTCATGAGTCATCAACAACAACGACTCATGACAAGCAAAAACAAACTATAAACTACAGTCCTTCAACTACCGACTCCGGACTGCAATCAACCTAAAAACTCCTTCTTCTTCCCTCTCTTCCCTCTCTTCCCTCTCTCTCCTCTCTTTCCTTCGTGTCCTTCGCGCCTAAAGCGCTTACGCGCATGGCTTCGCTAACGCAGTTCATTCTCTTTCTTCTAAATCGGGTTAAATTCATACTTAGATCCCGGCGGGCCATTAGAACCAGGCGCAGCTTGCACAAGCGGAACTTCATTGAGAACATTAAAATCCGTAGCAGTACCGCTAATGGGCACTCCCTGGTTCAGCAGTTGAGAGACGCCCGAACGAGAGGGATTTTGGCTAAAAGCAGACGTTAAAGCTTTCGTCGCATCATAAGCGGTAGCGGTGCGCCAGCTGACACGTCCTTTCCAAATCGTCGCAGCTTGGTTAGCGAAAGGATCGTTCGGTTGAGAACTCCAGGGAACTGCCAGCACAATGCCTTTAATCGCGTCGCCGCCAGAGGTGAGGATTGTTGGGTTATACAGTTCATCTCCACCAATTAACTGTAACCCTTGCGTCCCCCTGGGATTAGCTTTGGCAATCGCGATCGCTTGATCGACTTTATTCTTACTGAGTGCCAAGAAACCAATTTTCGCCCCCGCCTCAGTTGCATTCTGAATCTCAGTAGCAGCATTGAAATTGGCACCCGTAACATCTACTTCTTTCACGACTTTGCCGTTCACTTTAGATAAGGCGGTGGTGAACTGCTGCTTTAATTGCTGACTGTAAGGACTATCGGCGTTGTAAAAAACCACCACAGACGGCGCGGAGGACTTTGCAGCAGTATATTTTGCTAAGGTGGTGCCGACAGTTTGCAGATAAGTACCTAGCAACTCGTTGGCTTTTTTGGCGAGGGGGATGGTTTGCAAGGTAGACTGACCGCCAGAACCGGAAGTAATGCTGGTACTGATGGGAGAAAGGACGGTTAACCCAGCTTGTTCGTACATCGCGATCGCTTGCTGGGAACCATTATCTACCCCGTGTCCCAAAACGCCTAAAATATTCGGTGACTTGGTGAGGTCTTGCGCCAGGGAAACTGCTTTTACTGGGTCAACATCGTTGACAATCACGACTTCTAATAAGCGTCCGGGTGTCGCCGGAGACTGATTATATTCATCTTGTGCTTGTCCCACACCCCGGAGAACTTCCTTCGCCGTGTCCGGACTGGGGGTGATGGGGACTACGACTGCCATTGTCAGAGGATTTCCGGCTTTTTTGGCTTTGGCGTTATTCAGGTAAATTTTGCTTTCGGGATCGTTGGGGTTGACGCTAACCGCTTGTTGATATTGCGCGATCGCTTCCTCCCAATTTTTCTGGGCAAACGCGACTGCGGCGGCTGTTTTTTGGGAATTTGTTGCATCCTTTAACAGGATTTTCTCGCCTTGACTGATCAACTCGGCATTATTAGCGGTATCGCTTGCGATCGCTTGCGGATCGGCAGTTTCCGTGGGTGCATTGTCGCTAGCGGTGGGAGATTGAGTCTCAGGAGACGCCACGATTGCCGGTTGTTTATTCCCCTGTGTCAGTTTATACAAGCCAAATCCCCCCGCCAGTGCCGCCAGAATCCCCAGCAGAATCAGGATTGGCAGCAGAAGTGAAGGCTTAGAACCGGGCGGCTTAGAGATGACCGTTTTCTGGCTTTTCTGAGGATTCATTGCCTCTCTAGGCAAGCCGCAAACAATACAGTCTGGCCCGTGATTTTCCTGGGGTGGATGGGCTTCATTGCTTGGGTACTGTTGATTGTTGTTTTTCGGTACACCATCACAGATCCATTTGCCTTGCGTATTCAATTCTGCCAATCTCCCTGGTAGCCATACTTACTATTTATTCTAATAATTCCAATCTTCTGCCGGAAAGAGCGACTGTGTCATCGCCATTGCCATCAGGATTCATTCAGATTAAAAAAATTGATTATTATATCTTAATCATTTAATTCTTGTTAGCGGGGCAACGTTCGCCGCTCCAGACGCTTTAAGATAGTGAAGGTGCATTATCCTTGACTAAGCTTGTGAAGTGTAAGTGAGAAGCGTAGCGATAAGGTTAATTATTTTTTAGCGCTTTTTTGGCAGTAAGATGACGTTCAAAGAAAGAACCTCTGAATTTAAGCCTAAATCTGAATTCAGACTTAAATTCACGCTCAATATCTTTTCCTAAATTCATTCTAGCCACCTCTGTGAGATTATCAAAAAGTAAAATAAATAACTCAAAAACTACCGATGACTTCTGAAAGTGATATGCCATCTCTTGCCAGCCTAGAATATATCCCTTACATTGACGAAGCCGGACATTTACCGGAGGAATTGCAGGGAAAAATTGGGGTGTACGCAATTTTTGATCGAGAGAAGGTGCTGCAACTAATCAACTATTCTCGCGATATCAATCTCAGCCTCAAGCAACATTTAGTACGTCAACACGAACGCTGCTATTGGCTAAAAGCACATACGAGCGATCGCCCGAACCGTACCCTTCTAGAAAACATTCGGAATGCTTGGATTGAAGAAAATGGTGTCGTACCCGTTGGTAATGCTTCCGAACAAGCCGCATGGAACGATCCGATTGATGCAAAACAAGCAATGACGGCTGAGGAACAAACTAAGTTGACAAGTCCAGCGATGGATGAAGTCGGGCAAGGGAAGCTGTTAAAAAATGTAGCACGGCGCGTTGAAGAAGAAATTTTTCAACACCTCAAAACCCGTGGGGTTCAAGAAGAACTCCGCTTTAATCCAAAATTAAAAGAAAGTGGCTTACTAGACCTAAAGTAAGGACGCCATAATCGCAAGTCTTCTACAATCCTTGCACCAAGCAACCCCGACCGCCCTAACATCCCATGAATCCACACCTGTTGAACAATCGCTATCGCATTATCCAGACGCTGGGAAGTGGTGGATTTGGCAACACCTTTCTAGCAGAAGATACTCATATGCCGTCACAGCGTCGCTGCGTAATTAAACAGCTGAAGCCGATGGCAAACAATCCCCAGATGTTTCAGATGGCGCAAGATCGATTCCAACGGGAAGCGGCTATTTTAGAGGCGATGGGGGAAGGTAGCGCTCAAATTCCCAAGTTGTACGCCTATTTTTCAGAAGCTGGGCAGTTTCACCTGGTGCAGGAATTCATTGAAGGGCAAACCCTGACAAAAAAGGTGCAAACTCAAGGGTTAGTGCCGGAACATCAAGTTAAGGAGATACTTGTCAGTCTGCTGCCCGTCTTGGATTATATCCATAGCAAGGGCATCATTCACCGGGATATCAAACCGGACAATATTATTATCCGGCAACGGGATGGAAAGCCGGTATTAATTGATTTCGGTGCTGTTAAGGAAAGTATGGGCGCGGCGGTGAATCAGGGGAATGCTCCCGCCTCGATAGTAATTGGCACGCCGGGATTTATGCCGCCAGAACAGGGAGTCGGGCAACCCCTTTTCTCCAGCGACATATATAGTTTGGCGCTGACGGCGATTTATCTACTCACGGGGAAACTCCCGCAAGATTTACCAACCGATCCGCGAACCGGGGAGATTCTGTGGCATCAGTCCGCAGCGAATGTTAGTCCGGGTTTTGTGGCTGTCTTGGATAAGGCGATTCAGTCGCATCCGCGCGATCGCTATTCCACTGCTAGAGAAATGCTCGATGCTTTACAATCGGGTGCAACTCCAACGGTGGCTTCTGCTGGGGGTGCTGGATCGAATATGGCAACCGTTGCGGTGTCTCCGGGTGGTGGGAGGAACGTTTCGCCTGCGCCCGTCAATTCGCCGTATACCCCTCAAAATCCTGCGCCTGTAGTTGGTCAAGGACAGCAGCGGAATCCTCTGCTAATCGGCATTGTGGGTGCAATTGTTTTGGTGGGCGCTATTGTCGGTCTTACCCGACTTTTCAACAAATCACCCGAATCACCGTCTCCCGTCACGTCATCTTCCCCATCAACATCACAACCAACCACCAGAGAACCAGAACGAACCCCAGAAAGAAATCGTCCCCTAGAGACATCGCCAGAACCATCACCTGAAAATTCGCCGACAAGACAGGACGAAGCGACTCCGCCGCCGGTTATTGCTGAATCTCCTAGCCCAAAATCGGAGCGATCGCCTGAACCCGAACCCGCGCAAACTCCAGAACCCGCACCCGTTCAATCTGCGACACCCGAACCCGCGCGATCGCCCGAACCCGCACAAACTCCCGCCGCACCCGTACCCGAAAACAATAACCAGAATCCAAATCGTCCAGTTTCGAGCGTTCCCACATTTCCTGTCGGTACATCAAGAAGCACTATACAAGCATCCCTCGGCACTCCGAACAGAGATGTGAGTGGCGCTTGGAGAACCCGCGCTGTCGTCTATAACTTAGTGCCAAATCAGATCGATCTTGGCTACTTATTCGATCGGAATTCTGGTCGTCTTCGCCAAACTGAAGCCTCCTTTTACCCAACAGTAGATCCTCAAGTCATGGAGACTACTTTGGATGGATTATTAAAAGGTGGAGCCAACAATTACACCAAACAGGGACTCAGACAGGTGCAACAGCGTCGGAGGAATTCTTACACTTTTACTCAAGGCTCTCTAAAAGGCATGATTGTCCGTCAAGATTGTGATGTTATTTACATCAGTATTTGGGATGCAGATTTGCACGAACACAATCCGTCTGCTGCCAGGAAATGTTAGTATTTTTATCGTCCGCTTTGGGATAATGCTAATAGTTGTAGTTTACAAGGAGTTGTTAGGTTTCGTCCCTCAGCCCAACTTACATGGTTTTCTAAATCGTGCTTTTCAGTCTACTATTTGAGTGAACTTTGGCTTAAAGTGTGCGGCTTCAATCGCTGGCGGGTGAATGAGTTAGAAACTAAAATATATCCTTTCGCTTTTGTATCCAAAAAGTAACTGTTAAATACACTGCCGCGTGCAGCAACAAAATTCCCCAATTTAACCCTAAATTCTGCCACGTTGGATCGTAAATTGGCGTTTTATCAAACGGCATCGGCGCAAGCGTACCATTCGGTAAAAAAATCGGCTCCGGAACCATTGCATTAACATTCACCAAAGAACCATAACCGCCAATCGACCAGCGACTTAACATCAACCAGGAAATTTTACTGGCGATTCCTTCCATCTTAAATAAAACGCCGGAAAAGATAATTTGAGGTAGCAAAAGTAAAGGTAAAGCACTATTCGCTTGACTGCTATTTTTGACAAGGGATGAAACCAGCAATCCCAAACTCATGCTAGTAACAAGCGTCAAAAAAGTAGTAATTGTGAATCCTAAAGACCAAGGCATTAATTCAGGCTGTGGAGATTTGAAACCAATAAGAATTACTGCTGAAATCAGTAAGGATTGCAACAAGGCTAGCCCGGAAAGAACTAATATTTTGGAAACGAGATAAGGAATTAACCCTAAATTTACCAATCGTTCTCGCAGGTAGATTGCAGATTCTTTCACAATTTCTTGTAGGGAACTGGAAAGTCCTACCCAAATCGCAGCGCAGGTAAATACAAATAATACGCGCAGCGCTAAAGGTGCAAGCGCAGGATCGGATTCGCTGCTAAGAACAAGAGGATTTTTCCCTCCAATTGCTAGGGGAATTAAGGCGATACCGATGGGAGAAGTTAAAACAGATAAGGCGAGATAGATGCGATCGCGTCCGATCATCTTCAAGTAGCGCCCACTCAGCAAAGCTAATTGCTTCCAAAGAGAGATACTGGCTTTCTGGGAAGGTGAACTGGCATTTTGTGGCGTATGACTGCCAGCACCGAGGGAATTTGCGACGTAGTGTTGATAATCGGGTGATTGCCGAAACTGATGCGCGTATTGTTGGACAATGGCTTCGGTGTCTTCGTCTTTATCCCGATCCAGTTGCGTGTAAATATCAGCAAAGTTATCCGTTGTTACCCCAAAAAATTTCAGCGCGTCCTCCGGGATGCCATAGTAACAAAGTCGTCCGCCGCGTCCGAGAAAAGCCACGCGATCGCACATTTTGATATTTGCCGTCGCATGAGTGACTAAAACAATCGTGCGTCCTTGATCCGCTAATCTCCGCAACATCTGCATCATCTTCTTATCCAAACCAGGATCGAGTCCCGAAGTCGGTTCGTCTAAGAAAAACAGCTTTGGATCGGCTAAAAGTTCTACCCCAATACTGACTCGCTTGCGCTGACCGCCGCTGAGATGTTTGATTAAGGCATCTTGGCGATCGGACATTTCAATATCAGTTAGAGTTTTTTGCACCACTTCCACATCTGTATCTGGTGGAAGTCGCAGCGCCGCTGCATAAGTCAGCACCTCTACCACTGTCAAATCTCGGTGCAAAATATCATCTTGGGGCACATAACCAATTTGCGTACGGTACAGATTAAAGTTCTTCTGCAAATTGTCGCCATTGAGATATACCGCACCCTGAGTCGTCTTCTCAATCCCCAATAAAGCCTTCAGCAACGTAGATTTACCCGTTCCGCTTCCTCCCACCAAAGCCACAAATTGTCCCGGTTCAATCGCCAAGGAAACGTCATCCAGACGCCGTTCGATGGCCAGATTCTCAGCATCCAAACGAATTTGATTCCCCCGGTCGAGTACCACCAGATTGTCGCCGCGCAGTACCAGGGTAAATGACCCAATGCGAATGGTTGTCCCCTGTGACAGGACAGCAGAACCCGTGACTCGTTGCCCGTTTATAAAGACGCCGTTGGTACTGCGATCTTGCAAGATGTAGCGCCCCTGAGAGTCCGTATCAATCGTGGCGTGACGCCGAGAAACGATGGGCGAATCTAACTGCATTGTGGCATTGGCGTCGCGTCCGATTTCCACCGACCGATTTTTGAGCGAGACGGGACGCGGTGGCGTCAGCATTTTGGCGCTGGAGGGATTGAAATACCTCAGTTGAATTAAATTCTGGGGATTTTGACCAATTTGAATTTCGATGCCGTTTTCTAGGCGATAGCCTTCTGTAGGCGTAATCAATCGGTGATCTACAAACAACTTATTAGTACTGGGTTTGCGCCCATCGCCGTCATAAATGTAATAGTCATCCCCATCTCTATGTAAGACAGCTTGGCAAGCTGAGATGACGCGCCAATCATCTGGAACAATTAGATCGGCGAAAGCGCGATCGCGTCCCAGTCTGTGTCGTTCTGCTGTCAGTTCCAAGGGCGGTAAAATCTGCCCCTGATTGTTTAGCACCAAGTAGGGATTTGTACTAATAACAGTCCGCTGCCCTGATTGGCTGGTCATTGGATTCTCTAAAAGTAGGTAACTTTATTTTGGGAATATAAAACCTTTCCCAGGTTTCTCAATCTTTACGTATTGGTAAATTTTGCGGAAACTGCCGGGAAAGCCTTGAAGACTTGGTGTTATCTTCTAAAGAAAACCTTACGCGGTGAAGGCCAATGATGCCAACGCTGTTGGACAATCGCTATCGCATAATTCAGACGCTTGGCGCTGGAGGGTTTGGCGAAACCTTTCTAGCAGAAGATATCCATATGCCTTCGGGTCGCCGGTGCGTGATTAAGCTACTCAAGCCGGTGACGAATAATCCCCAGGTTTACCAGCTAATTAAAGATCGATTCCAACGCGAAGCCGCCATTTTAGAAGAGTTGGGCGAAGGCAATCACCAGATTCCCCGATTATTTGCTTACCTTGCATCTGGCGATCAATTCTACCTAGTTCAGGAATGGATTGAGGGGGAAACGCTGGCTCAAATGGTGCAACAGCAGGGGTCACTCAGCGAGAGTTCGGTGCGGGAAATTTTGGTAAATCTGTTACCCGTCCTAGATTACGTGCATCACAAGGGGATTGTTCATCGAGATATTAAGCCAGCCAACGTGATTGTGCGAAAACGGGATACCAAACCCGTCTTGATTGATTTCGGCGCAGTGAAAGAAACGATGGGCACCGTCGTTAATTCTGAGGGGCGTGCCATCAGCTCAATTGTAATTGGCACGCCTGGATTTATGCCTAGCGAGCAGGCAATCGGACGCCCACATTTTTCAAGTGACTTGTATAGTTTGGGTTTGACGGCGATTTATCTACTGACCGGCAAACTTCCTCAATCCCTAAATATCGATCGTGACAGCGGCGAGATTCTGTGGCATCAGTACGCTTTGAATGTTAGCGCCAGTTTGCTGGCGGTGCTGGATAAGGCGATTCAGTCTCATCCGCGCGATCGCTATACGAATGTCCAAGAAATGCTTGATGCTTTAGAAACTCCAGTCTCTCCGATTCCCCCCACGGTTGCCTACATTCCGCCGCAAGTTGTTTCTCCACCCCCAGAAAACTCCTATCAGCCGTCCACGGTGCCTTCCTACCCTCCTGAAGTTGCTTCTTTGCAAACCGCTGCGGTGTCATCTTCCCAACCTGTTCCCACCAGAACCATCTCCGATTCACGAGATTGGCAGAAAGCAGTAATTTTAGGCAGTGTAATTGGGGTAATAATTCTGGGTGGTATTTTATTCAAAGCTGGAAATTTACCAAGTTTTCTAACTAACCGTTCTCCGAATGTAGAAAACCCTCAGCAAGCGCAACAAGAAGCCGTTGCATTAATTAATCAGTGGGTAAACGGTAAGCGAGAAATATTCGCTCCCCCCTTCAATCGTGAACTTGCTGCCGAACTGACCACGGGCAAACTCTATGAAGCTACTGTCGGTGATGGCGGCTCAATGGCTTGGCTAGAAAACAATAATGCTTACTACCAATACGGCGTTCAAAAAGTCGGAAATGTTGAACAATTTACTGCGGATGGCGAACAAGCAACCATCGAAATCAGCGTAACTGAAGACCGAACTCTGTATCGGAACGGTAACATCGACCCCAACGAAACTGACTCCAAAACTCGACTGGTGCGTTACACTTTGCAATCGGTAGACGGCAAATGGAAAATACTTGATTACAAAACGATCAGAGAAATTCAATAAATACCCGTGCAGTTGCTCTGTTCAAAATAATTTTGAACGGGAAATCAGGAAAACTTAAAAACCGTAAGGTGTAGCTCGTGGGTCAGCAACCACAACCAAAACCGAATCAACGTGCCCAACAAATTGCCAAATTTAAAGCCAGACGTGCAGCTCGTGCCCATCAAGTCAAGAGACGGGTGCGACGGCTGCGATTTGCTGCTTTAGCGATCGCCTCCGCTACAATCTTTACAACTTGTGGATTAACGTTAAATCGGTTGGTAACTCGCCGTCCAGCAGTCGTATCCGAGCAACCAAGTTCTATCTTACCGGTACTTCCCCCTTGGGCTAAAACCCCATTACTACCTCTTCCTTCTCGCCTACCCGGACGCGATGCTTCACAACTTGTCTACAATGTCAAGACGCCGCCGAACTTTAAGCAGAGCCAGGACTTGGAAGAAATTGTTGATGAGGCTGTGAAATTGGCGACCGAGAAAGACTTACCCACAAAGCCTTTATCCATTACCTTAATCAATGTAAAAACGGGTGAAATTGCCGGATATAAACAAGATACCTTGAGATATCCTGCTAGCGTCATCAAAATGTTTTGGATGGTGGCTCTCTATGCCCAGATAGAAAACGGGATTTGGGCAGAGGAAAGTGTATTTTCTTTGTATCTGTCGAAAATGATCAAGGAGTCTGATAACGAGGCAGCCAGCTTGATTCTTGACCTGTTAACAGATACGCAATCTAGACCAAAAATAGAAAATGATCGAGAATTTAAAACATGGCTGGATAAGCGTCAACAAGTTAACCAATTTTTTAGAGGAGCAGGCTACAAAGATATTAATATTAGCCAAAAAACTTTTCCAATTCCCTACCTCAGACTTCCACGACCTCTAGAAATTGATTTACAAATGCGAGGCGATCCCAAAGAGCCAATTCGGAATAAGATAACAACCGATCAAGCAGCTAGGCTCCTGTACGAAATGTGTGGAACTGGACAGGCTGTTTCCTCAGGCGCTAGCGAAAAAATGTGCGGATGGCTAAGAAGAGATTTGCGCCCAGAAATGAGGACACTAGAGTCAAAAACCTGGGGGGACTTCAACCCCATCCAGGAGTTTTTTGGTGAAGCTTTATCTGATGTAGATATTGATTTTTACTCAAAGGCGGGTTGGACTTCTTTTTCGCGCCAAGAAGCGGCATTTGTCGCAACGAGAGATGGTAGCACCGTTTATATTTTGACTGTCTTTGGTGACGATGCCGCTTACGCTAAAGATAAGACAATTTTTCCCAAGATGTCTCGTTTAGTCTTCGATCGCATGGTCGCCCGTAATTCCCTCTAGTAACAAAAGAGGGATTAGATTATCTAAAAAACCACCTACAAAAAAAAGGAGCCTTCCTCAGACTCCTGAATCGTAATTCCTGTTTAGCTTCAGGAAATCACTTCATTTCTATTCGGTGATTTTTTGCTAAGTAGGCGGATGCAATTAAATTGAAGATTTTCGTAGGTTAGTTGGGAAAAGGCAAGGAAACCCCAAATTTGCATGAGTTACGCGATCGCTAACCCATCCTACAAATAATTAATCCTGCCTACTGAATGGCTAATGACTTTTTACAATGAGCCATTAGCCATTAGCCTTTTACTTAACTGCTACCTTTGCACCAGCTTCTTCCAACTGCTTCTTGATGTCAGCAGCTTCTTCTTTAGCAGCGCCTTCTTTAACTGGCTTAGGAGTGGATTCTACCAAGTCCTTAGCTTCTTTCAGACCTAGACCCGTGATAGTGCGTACTACCTTAAGAATGGCAATCTTCTTATCAGCTGGGACATCTTCCAGAATCACGTCAAAGGCGGTTTGCTCTTCGACTGGTTCCGCAGCAGCAGCACCACCTGGAGCCGCCATCATCATCATTCCACCAGCAGGGGCAGCGGCACTAACGCCGAAAGCCTCTTCAATCTGCTTAACGAGTTCAGAAGCTTCCAGCAGAGTCAGTGATTTTAGTTGATCGAGAATTTGGTCAGTGGTAGCAGACATTTCAAAACTCCAGTAACGTTATTTTTGATAAAGCCTGGGTAGGCAGGCTTTGTTTGTGTAGCCGCGAATTCATTCGTCGGGGTTTAGGTAGCTGCTGCATCGGCAGACTTTGTACCTGTAGCCGCCAATTTATTCCTCAGGCGTTGAGGCAGTAGCAGTGGCATCGCTTTCGCCGTTGCCACCTTCTTGCTGCTCGGAGACTGCTTGTAGTCCTCTTGCCAGCGAAGCTGGAACTTCGTTGATAGCCACAGCAATCTTGGTTGCCAAGCCATTGATAGCTCCAGCAATTTGCGCCATGAGTTGTTCCTTGGAGGGCAAATCTCCTAGCGCTTTGATGTCGGCTTGGGTCAAAGCTCGACCTTCCATCACACCACCGCGAAGTTCTGTCTTCTTGGTAGCTTTTTGGAAGTCTTGGTAAGCCTTAATTGCGCCGCTCAAATCGTCCTTGACTAGCAAGAAAGCAGAAGAACCTTTAAGAAACTCTGACATCGGTTGCCAGTCGGAATTCCCTTCTATGGCAATTCCCATGAGCTTGTTCTTGCTCACCTTGCAAACAGTGCCGCTGGGACGCAGCCGCCGCCGCAAGTCCATAATCTCCGAAACCGATAACCCTTGGTAATCAATGACGATTGCCAGCTGAGCTTCATTTAAAGTTTCTTTGATTTCAGCAACCATCGCCCGTTTATCTTCCGGCGTTCTACCCATGTATCTTTCACCTCCTTTAGAAAATGCAGAATGCCAAACCTAAAAAAGCCCAATTAAAAACCCCAGCGGTTAAGCCGGGGTTACGCAATATCCCAAGGAACCCTTTTCAGGGTTCGCATTTTTGGTGCGGCTTCTGCCATGTTGCGTGTGGCGAGAAGATTAACCTTAATGCGGTAAAGTCGCAAACCTAGGCAGGAAATTAAGCCATTAGCTCCTGCTGTCTCCGGCGCGTGCTATTCAGTTAATTGGGCTGAAAACTTTAAATCTTGCTCCTGTTGTTTACTTCATCGATTGCTCCTGTAAGGGTGGGAAACCCTTGCCCCTACAAGGCTGAATTTAGGCAGCTTCAGTCAGCTTTAGATCGCGCAGGGCATTGATGTCAATTTCAATCGATGGCCCCATTGTCGCAGATATGTACACTGTGCGCCAGTAGCGACCCTTGGCTCCAGAAGGACGGTTACGGTCAATCGTTTCCTGTAACGCCTTAAGATTCACGAGCAAGTCTTGAGTTGGAAAGGCAGCTTTGCCAAACAAAACGTGGACGATCCCAGTACGGTCAGCTCTGAATTCTAACTTACCAGCTTTAAATTCAGCGATCGCCTGCACCAGATCAAACGTTACTGTCCCGCCTTTGGGGTTAGGCATCAAACCACGGGGACCGAGCAAACGTCCCAGTTTTGCCACCTGAGGCATCATATCTGGTGTCGCTAGCAGCAGGTCAAAATCCATCATGCCTTTTTGGATTTGGTCAATCAGCTCTTCGGAACCGGCAATATCAGCACCGGCATTGCTGGCTTCTTGTACCTTTTCCCCTCTGGCAATTACGGCAACTCGAATCGTCTGTCCAGTTCCTTTGGGCAAAGCCACGGTTGTCCGCAGCTGTTGGTCTGTGTATTTGGGATCGATTCCTAGACGGATATGCGCTTCAGCCGATTCGGAAAACTTGGCAGTGGCTGTCTCTTTTAAAAGGTTGAGAGCCTCTGTGGGTTCGTAGGGTCGATCTTCGACTTTCTTTTGCAGCTCTTGGAGCCTACGGGATACTTTTTTTACCATATTTGTCTCCTGGGGTTATTAACGAGATGTTATCTCTCCCCCGATTGGGTTTACTGTTGCCAGCTTTTCGCTTGCTTGCAATTAGCGAATCAAAGAATGGTTATTCTTTGATTGTAACGCCCATATTCCGGGCAGTTCCTTCCACAATTTTCATTGCCGCATCAATGTCGTTGGCATTGAGATCGGGCATTTTAGTTTGGGCAATTTCTTGCAACTGTGCCTTTGAAATTGACGCCACTTTTTTCCGGTTTGGTTCGTTGGAGCCTCGCTCAATGCCAGCTGCCTTACGAATCAGAACGGATGCCGGTGGTGTTTTTAGAACAAAGGTAAAACTGCGGTCTTCATAGACTGAGATTTCTGCCGGAATTACCATCCCGGCTTGATCCGCTGTTTTGGCGTTGTATTCTTTGCAGAACGCCATAATATTTACCCCGTGCTGACCAAGTGCTGGTCCCACTGGTGGGGCAGGGTTCGCCTTGCCAGCATTAAGAGCTAGCTTGATGATTGCAACAACTTTCTTTGCCATCTTAACTATTTAGCTTTGTTTCTGAACCTGATTAAACTCCAATTCTACCGGCGTATTGCGTCCAAAAATGGATAGTAACGCCTTCAGCTTGCTTCTTTCTGGGCTGACTTCAATGACCTCGCCTTCAAAATCTTTAAACGCACCAGAAAGGACAATAATCTTATCTCCTGTAGCCAGATGAGTTTTCACTACTGGCTCTTGCTCGGTAGCTTGTTTAAAGATGCGTTCAACTTCTGAAAAACTCAGCGGCAAGGGTTTAACGTGTCCGCGTCCCCGTCCGTAACGGCGTTTTTGTTCTGCACCGACAAAGTTAATCACGTTTGGGGTATTCTTGACAACCTGCCAAGCTTCATCGTCCATCTCCAATTCACCCTCTGCCCCAGGCAGTAGCCGCATTCGGACTAGCACGTAGCCGGGAAAGACTTTTTCTTCCGACTCCTTGCGAGTGCCATCTTTGAGCATTTTTAGGGTGCGAGTTTGAGGAATTTCCACCTGGAGAATGCGATCGCGAACATCAAGAGTTTGAATCCGCTGTTCTAAATTTGTCTTGACACGTTTTTCACATCCAGATGCCACCTGAACGGCGTACCACCGGGATTTTACCGAGCCTTCTGACGTGTCTTCAAGTTGATTGAAATCCTGTGGATTGTCGGTTGCAAAACTCATCCGAACACCTGCTTTGCTGCCCAAGCAAAGAAACCATCAACTAGATAAATTAAAACTGCCGAAAGAGTTACCATTAACAGCACGGCAGCAGATTCGCTGAGCAATTGCTGCCGACTGGGCCAGACGACTTTATTCAGTTCGTCTTTGGTTTCCTGAAAAAAGGTTGATATATTAAACCCAGTTGTTTTTGCTTCGCTCTCGGCTTCGTTTTTCTTTGCCACAATATCTCTCCCGTTAATACAGCTCTTGAGCAGTTCATTTCTGCCGCTTTTAGCTGTGTACAGCCTAATGTGCTGCCAATCCACGCAGATACCGATGCAATCGTTGGGTCTAGCACCTGACTTAGGCAATACTGATGAACCACCTACACAACACAAGTCTACCCGAAAGTAAACGTTTTTGAGGCTGACTATGCAACCACAGGGATGCTTTCGGGCAGAGCTTTAGTTCCTAAGTTCTGAGTCCCGCTATGCTTTCACTTAGTTGGCGCTGTTGCGCTACTTCGCGAACACTCTTCAGTTCTCAGTCCTGTTTTGTGATGAGAGCGCGCCCTGGAGGACTTGAACCCCCGACATCAGGTTTTGGAGACCTGCGTTCTACCAACTGAACTAAGAGCGCACAGGTGGGTTTGAGAGCAAGAGGCTGAACTTTTCTATATTTAAGTTTAACCCCTAGCGGCGTCAATCGGGAATAACCTTGTCCAAATTGGACTACAGGCTACGGTCAAAGCGTTGTTTAACGCGAGTGGCTTTCCCGACGCGATCGCGCAGATAGTACAGTTTAGCACGACGCACCTTACCCCGACGAATAATCTTGATACTTTCAACTCGGGGAGAATGGATCAGGAATACTCGCTCAACGCCTACTCCCTGAAATACTCGCCGCACGGTAATCGTACTGTTAATGCTGCTGCTACCGCCCTTGGCAATGACGACGCCTTCATAGGGCTGCGTCCGTTCTTTACCGCCTTCCTGGATAACTACCCCAACCCTAACGGTGTCACCCACATAGATAAGGGGCAACTCTTTTTTCAGATGCTCCGCTTCAATTGAGCGGATGATTTCCTGAGCGTTCATTGGTTTCGCCAAAAAGTCACAGCCTTTTATTTTATATCAACAAACAGGTATACGTCTACTGCGAATCTCTAAATTTTTACATTCACTTTTGTAGGCGATACAGTGCTAGTGGAATTTAGGATTGGAAGTTCTAGATTCTCACCCTCCAATCCCAAAACTTGATTGTTAAGCCTTCATAGTCAAGTAGGGTAAGCAGTGCCTACTTGACTAACATTCCCGTTCAGAAGGGATAAGCCTCTTGCCGATTCGGGCAATATCTAACCCTGGAACTTACGGCTTAATGCTATCCACTGCTGCTTGAACTTTGGTAACAACAGGCTGGGGAAGAGGCACGTATCCTAGCTCTTCACTGTATTTCTGCCCCTCGGTTAAGCTCCACTTAAGAACATTCTTTAAAGCTTGTGCCTTTTGGGGGTCTTCATAGGTTTTGTAAGCCATGATCCAGGTATAGGTGACAATCGGGTAAGAATTCTCGCCTTCAGGATCGGCAATGTAAGCCTGCAAATCTGCGGGAAGAGTCACTGCCGCTAGTGCGTTAGCCGCAGTTTCGCCAGAGGGTTCAATAAATTTGCCCGATTTATTTTCCAGCGCCGCTGTGGGGATATTTTGTTGCTTGGCGTAGCCGTACTCAACATAACCGATGGCACCATCACTTTGCAGGAGTTGAGCGGTGACGCCTTCGTTGCCCTTGGCACCCACACCGACAGGCCAGTTGACAGTTTTACCTGCCCCAGGACCACTTTTCCATGCCGGACTAATCGCACTTAGGTGTTGCGTAAAGACACTTGTAGTACCACTACCATCCGAGCGATGGATAACTGTGATTGGTCGGTCTGGTAATGTCAATCCCGGATTAGCTTGGGCAATTCTGGGGTCATTCCAGTTCTTAATTTTGCCTAAGAAAATATCGGTGTAAACGGCACGCGGTAGTTTCAGACCCTTGACATCGGGTAGGTTGTAGCCGAGAACAATGCTGCCTGCTGTCATAGGTAATAACACGGCACCCTTGGCAACCTTGGTGATTTCCTCTGGTTTCATCCCCGTGTCGCTGGCACCAAAGTTTACGGTTCCCTGAGTGAACTGTTCCACACCAGCGCCGCTGCCAACCGATTGATAGCTGACTTGGACGTTGGGATTTTGCTTGTTGTACTCAGAGAACCACCGCTGATACAAAGGAGCTGGAAAACTAGCACCGGCACCTGTGAGGCTGACGTTGCTACCGCCGCCACCGCCTGCGGCAGCAGGAGTGGCGCTACCTGTTGTTCCTGCCGCTGGACTGCTGGTAGGAGTGGTATTTGGTGACTGACAGGCAGCCACACTCAGTGAGAGGGCGATCGCAGGAATTAGAAAAGCCCGTGGTTTTGAACGCATTGGAGAAAACATAGCCTTATCTTTGAGTCTTTAAAAAGGTGACGCTGAAGAATTGCCAAAAATGCTAGGTGCATCTCACTTCCTGGCGATTATTGTCGTTTTATTAACCGCCAGGAGGGGGAACGAACCAGAGCAGATGAAAACCAACTCCACAAGATAGCGTATTTACAAAACTAAAATGCTACCCCTGCCGCTCCTCATGCTAGTTCTGCAAGTTTAGGTAAAGGTAAGCCTTTGGTAATCTACAGGTTAAGCAGCGAGGAAGATTGCCAGCAGGAAAGCGCAGCTCCAAGCAGTTTCGGAGGTTTCGATCTGCACTAGAAAGCGCGATCGCCCTGTGGATTTTGGCAGGGGCACACAGCATTTTATTCCCGTAAATCTACCGTTTGTGGGGTCAGAGACGACGGGCGAGGAATCCCTCGGCCCTACCCGAAATGCAGGTGCTTAGAACTTAAAGGTTGTTCGCAGCGTTCCTACGTAGAGCGTGTCGTTGTTGTCGTTGTGTTCTGGATTAAGAATCACCAACAAACCTGGGGTGAGGTCGATGTTGTCAGTCAGCCGATAGCGATACAGAGCCTCTACATGATAGGAGGTGTCCTGATCGCTACGGTTACTAACATCGTTGTCGGTTACTTTAGGCGGCATTCCAAATATGAAACCAAGCAGGTTGCCTTTTTTACCCAAGTCTGGGAAGGCTAAGCTTACAGCCCAGTTCCAAATATCTGCATTAGATCCTGTAGTTGCCAGACCAGCCGGGCTAATTTCAGCTGTAGCTACTGAGTAACCTGCCCAGCCTGAGAGGGTAATGCCAGGACCAAATCGGAAGCTGGCATTCAGTCCGTAGTGATTGCCTGAAGTCGCAATGTTCCCGAAGGGTTGATTGGCAAATCTACTACCCGTACTCGACATGAAGCTGACACGTTTTTCTTCGTTCTCATAAGTATGGGCATACACCAAACCCAGATTGAGAGCGTCACTGGGTCGGAAAACAAGTTGAGCTAAACCTGCATAGGCACCACTAAATTCCCCAGAACCGTTTGAAGGATCGTTACCTCTAGGGGCTAGATAACCTAAAGAGAGGTTTAATGCCTTGCTAAAGTTGTAGGTCGCAGTCAACCCAGTCCCATCAGAACCTAGTCGGTAAATGGGGTTGAATCGCCCAAATCGTGAGATAGAGCCACTTCCGCTACTCTCGAAATTGGGGTTGAAGGTGTAGACGTTGTCATTGAATTCAACGTTGGCGGCATCGATTTGGATTAAGAGCTTATCACCGATTGGAAAACGATAGAAAAAGTCGTCAATTGCTACATCATTCTGGTTATCTCCGTCAAAACCCAAACGGGTCATGTTGGTTCCGGTTATATCTGTACCAAAGGAGACGATGTTTCTAGCTTGCAGGCGGGTTCTCAGGCGGTCTTTGCCAGTGAAGGTAGTATCAAAATTCAGACGGGCGCGGTCAGCAAAAATGAGGTTAGCGTCTACGTCGCCCCCGCCAGCCTTTTCTTCACCGAAAACGTCAGCCAGAGCGAAGATAACTTCGCCAGTCAGCTTGGTCGTCGTAGAAAATTGATGGCTTTCCAGAAAAGCTGTGCGACCTTCTAAGTTATCTACTCGCGTTCTTAAGGTGGCTAATTCTGCCCCAAATTCATCAATTAGCCGCTGTAGCGTCGCTAAATCTTCTTTGGTAACAAAGTCAGCCGAACTTGCTGCAATCAATTTTTCGATTTGCAGCAAACAAGCGTTCATCCCAGCCGCAAATTCATAACGCGACAGTGCCCGATTGCCCCGGAAGGTGCCATCGGGATATCCGGCGATACAACCATAGCGTTCTACCAGACTTCGCAATGCTTCGTAAGCCCAATCCGTCGGTTCTACGTCCTGCAACTGCGACACGTTGGTGACTTGATCCATCGAGTCGGCTGTACCGGCTTCATTGGTGTATTGGTCGAGTTGTTCTAAAACTTCGCTGTTTTGGCTTGTAGGGACAGCATCCGCAGTGGGTTGAGCGATCGCGTTATCTGCTAAAACTGGTTTCGGGCTAACTAATTCAGCTTCGGCAACCGGCGTCTGTTGAGCAGACTTGCTGTTACTGAAAACTGGAATCGAACTAACTTCTGGTTGAACAACCAGTTCTTGAACAGGTGTCTGCTGCGCTTGCGGAGATTGGTCGGCTGGTTTTAATAAATCAGTCACCTGGTTGGTGGCAGTTATCGGCTCGCTCGCCATCTGAGTGTCAGACGTCTGTGCGGCAAGCGTGCTACTGCAAACTAATAAGGACGCACCCAGGATAGTCGGTCCTAATTTTAGAGTATTCCACAAAATTTTAGACATCTAATCTCCTCACACCTAACTGAACTCAAGGGAAATCATCCCGGATTAACGGAACGCTATTGGGAGTCTTCTTGAGAAACTCCATCATTATTAAACATTAAACACTGCCAACTAAAGCTCAATAATGTCTTCTAGGCGACATAATTTCCTTTAATGCTAGTTGTGTCAGTTTAGGGGCAGGTAAGGATTTGGTAATCTCAAGGTTAAGGCGACCTGACAAGGCTAACCAGGAGGGCAATAATAAAGCCGCTTCCGAGGCTTTCAAGTTGCACTCCGAACCGGCATGAGCAAAGTTGGCGATTAGATTAGTTTATGTGATTAGTTGTCAGTTGTGAGTTTTGATCCCTCAACCTGACCGCTAATTAAAAGGTAAACGTTGTTCTAATCGTACCAATGATTATGTCATCATTATCTCTGTTTTGGTTAGGAGATGTCAGCCAGATAATGCCCGGAGTAATTGAGATGTTATTTGTCATCTGATACTTATAGAAGCCTTCAATGTGATAGGCAAAATCACGCTCGAAGTTTTCTGGACCAGGAACATTCAGACCTCTGAGCGTTGGTTCGGCTCCAGCGATAATGCCAAGCAGATTGCCTTTCTTACCAAAATCCGGTAAGGCAAGACCAAGGGCAAAGTTCCAAATGTCGGCATCGCCTAAGCCAATCAAACGAGCATCAGTTTTGCCCACCCAGCCATTTAGAACAAATTGAGGGGTTAATTGGAAGGAAGCCTCTAACCCGTAAGAGTTGCTCGAAACGGGTCTGCTCAAC
The DNA here is from genome assembly GCF_014698845.1 of Coleofasciculus sp. FACHB-1120. Lineage (NCBI taxonomy): Bacteria > Bacillati > Cyanobacteriota > Cyanophyceae > Coleofasciculales > Coleofasciculaceae > Coleofasciculus > Coleofasciculus sp. FACHB-1120. Next base: position 207,847 of record NZ_JACJTV010000002.1, read on the forward strand.
TGAGCTTGGGTTAGACCACCTGTAGTCGCAGCAGCTAGCGTCGCTGGATTCAAATTGGCAAGACCAGTGCCAGTACCACCCATCGCAAAGCGGGGAGCATTATTGCCGCCATCATCATAGGCGTGAATGTAAGTGAATCCAACCTTAAATCTGTTAGTACCAAAAACTAACTGTGCCAAACCTGAGTAGTTACCATTAAAAAGCCCGTTGTCATCTCCGGGATTGTTCCCTGTGTTGGAGAGATAACCCAAGTCCAACTTCAGAGCGTTGCTGATCTTGTAGTTAAAGCCGACACCAGCACCCAAAGGTCCAATCCGATAAATGGGGTTGCGTTCGGCAAAGCGGGATAGGGAATTGTTGCCGCCACCATAGGCTTCAAAATACGGGTTAACCGTGTCAGCGTAATAGTGATGCAGTCCATTCGCGGCAGTCAGGGTAACAGTTAGCTTGTCGCCAACAGGAAAACGGTAATCCAAGACATCCAAGAAGACATCGTTGTTGTTCTCGTTACCATTGGAGCCGTCATAGGTGAAGCGCCCCTCATTGGTTCGTTGAGCCGCTGCGATACTTCCATTGAATGAATTGGGGTTTGCCGCTGACCCTCCTAACCCTAAAAGGGGTACAGCATTTCCGACCTGTAGGCGAGTTCTCAAGCGATCTTTGCCAGTGAAGCTGGTCAGCAAGTTAAGCCGCACGCGATCGTGAAAGACGGTATTTACGTCGTCGCCAATTCCGCCAAAGGCGTCAGCAACAGCGAAGATGGCTTCACCCGCTAGCTTGGTCGTCGTAGAAAATTGATGGCTTTCCAGAAAAGCTGTGCGACCTTCTAAGTTATCTACTCGCGTTCTTAAGGTGGCTAATTCTGCCCCAAATTCATCAATTAGCCGCTGTAGCGTCGCTAAATCTTCTTTGGTAACAAAGTCAGCCGAACTTGCTGCAATCAATTTTTCGATTTGCAGCAAACAAGCGTTCATCCCGGCAGCAAATTCATAACGCGACAGTGCCCGATTGCCCCGGAAGGTGCCATCGGGATATCCGGCGATACAACCATAGCGTTCTACCAGACTTCGCAGTGCTTCGTAAGCCCAATCGGTTGGTTCTACATCCTCCAACTGCGACACGTTGGTGACTTGATCCATTGAGTCGGTCGTACCGACTTCGTTGGTGTATTGGTTTTGTTCTAATTCAGTAGTTTTCTCTAGGGAGGGAGTGCCAGTAACGGGCATCTGCGCGACTGGCGTACTATCTGCCACATTGAAATGGAAACTCTCTGACTCAGGGAGGGGAACCCTTGCCCCTACGGCTTTACTTCTCGGCTCTTGAAAAACAGGCGTAGTGTCTGCAACATCTAAACGGGGACTGGTGCCTGAGTGCGGAAAAGCAGTTTCCTTTACTGTTGCCTCAGACGTCTGACTATACTCCTCAACTGGTAGCACTGTATCTGGTAGCACTGTATCAGCCGGTTGAACTGGATCAGCCGCTTGCACGGTGGGAGCAATCTTAGCGCTTCCCTTCTCAGAGGCAGACGTCTCCGATGCCAGCGTACTATGGGCAACTAGCAAGGATACAACCAGAACCGCCGATCCCAGGTTTAGAGTATTCCACACAATTTTAGACATCAAATCTCCTCACACCTAACTGAAATGGTCAAAATCTTCCTAAATTGAGGTAACGCGATGCTTAGAAAGCGTTTTCGGAAGGTTTTACCTTTTCTTAAACTCACATCAAAGGTTTACAAGGTTTGTATAAACGGTTACAAGTCTGTGATTTTTATTCCTTTGGGGGATTGTGCCCTGAACGAGAAGAAGTATTAGATATTTTTTTCCGGTTCGGCTTCTTTTAAAAGTGGAGAGATTTTTTCCTTCTTAACGAGAGCAAAATACATCAGTAGGGGCGCACAGCTAGCTAGCTGTGCGCCCCTACCGCGAACTGTATAGAACGCAAGTAAAAAATGCTATATGAGTGCAAGTTTACTTTTAAATTATCAGTACAGGTACTGCCGTGCCGTGACCATAGCAAGCAATCAGCAGCAAGCAATCAGCACTCTTTAAGACCGTGTTCCCGTAACAATGTAGGAAACTCGTTGACCAATATTGGTGGCGTGGTCTGCCATTCGTTCTAAATGCCGAATGATCAACCCCATCAACAGAATCGGTTCAACCACGCCTTTGATATCCCGCTGAAAGGCCAAGATTTGATAAACCGTTTCGTAAGCAGTGTCCACAGCATCGTCTTGCTGCTTGACCGCTTTCCCTGCTGCTGCGTCCAAATTTGCCAGCGCTACTAAACTCGACGCCAGCATAGTTTGGGCATGATGGGACATTACCTCAATCTGCGGTAGACAAGAATGAGGGGGGTAAGGAAAGAGTTTAATCGCAATTTCTGCTAAGTCTTTGGCGTAATCACCAATGCGTTCTAAGTCTCGCACCAGTTGCATACAAGCACTGAGTAAACGCAAATCCTGTGCAACCGGCGATTCTAAGGTCATTAAAGTTGCACAATCTAGCTCGATTTGCCGATAAAATCGGTCAATTTGTTTATCTAATAAGGGAATTTCCCTAGCGGCAGCTAGGTTACGGGAAAACAGGGCTTGATGCGCGAGACGAAAGGAGTTTTCTACTAAGGCTCCCATTCGCAAAACATCTCTTAATAAGCCCCTAGTTCTTCGCTCGAAGTGTATCCGTTCCGTATGCACGTGTTTAGAGGAAAGCATTCACCTCTGCTGGTAGAAAAACAAAACGACTTTATTCTCTAAGATGGCTTAAATTTCTTAATTTGGCTGTATGCCTGTAGACAAAATAAAAACCCATCGTAGGATAGATGTAATTTTTAGGGGCTGATTCTGGAAAGCACAGTTAGTCACTTAATAAGCCGAGTTCAAGGGCTAAAACCCCTGAAAAGCATTTAGCCAAATCATACTTTGGCGATTTGACTCTTCCAGAACCCTTTTAAATTTTGAGTGCTGTCTGACTATCATTATGGGCTGATACTAATTGTCTTATCTTAAAGGGAGCAAAAAATTCAAAGTTAATCTCGAAATGGCAATGACGGCTAACTTTGAATTCCCAGCAGGGGTTGAAAAGAGGGTAATTCGATTTGTAGCCATGCGCCGCCGGTTTCTGGATGATTCTTTGCTTTGACGGAGCCACCATGCGCGAGGATGATTTGCCGCACGATCGCTAAGCCTAGACCGCTGCCAGTCGTTACCACAACTGACAATTCTTCAGAAGTTCCAGAGGCGTTGTGCTGACGCCGCCTAGAAGGATCTCCTCGGTAGAGTCGCTCAAAAACATGGGGTAAATCGCACTCTGGGAAACCAATCCCGGAATCAATAATATCGATCTGAACCAAGTTATGGATATCCCCATTGGGAATGAGATTCACTTCTACACGGATAGTTCCTTCCAGAGGACTGTATTTAATGCTGTTGTCGAGTAGGTTGAGAAATACTTGGGTGAGGCGAGATGCGTCGGCTTTGATGAGTAAGGTATCGGAACCAGAATAGCTGAAGCTGAGCTGCTTTTGTCGTGCCAAAGGCTCTATTGTTTCCCAGGCGGAGTGAATTAAGCTTGGTAGTTCTACTAATTTCAGGGTGAGATGTTTGTTGGGATCTTGCTCTAAGTGGCTCAGTTCCAGCCAGTCTTGTACCAGGTTCATCAGTCGGTTGACTTCTGGCAAGAGGCGGTCAATTAAGGAGCGTTCTTTTGTAGACTGCAAGCGTTTTTGCAAGGCTTCAGTTACTAAACGGATGGAGGTGAGGGGGGTTCGGAGTTCGTGAGCTAAATCGGAAACCCAGCGATCGCGCGATTGGGAAAGTTCGATTAAAGGTTGACGATTTTCTAGAAAAACACCCACTTGTCCGTAGGGTAAGGGCAAGCTGGATGCGCGTAAAGTAAGCGATCGCATCTCCCCAATTACCGCTGCATCCGCACAATCTGGGTGAAACACCCACTCTTGTTCGCAAGGCTTTTGCTGGTAACGAGTTTGCTCAATTAGCTGATCGAGTTCATAAGACCGCACTAACTCCAGCAGCAAACGCACTTGTCCTGGTTCCCATCGATGAAGCTCTAACAAAATGCGGGCTTGCTCGTTGCACCAAATCAACTGGTTTTCTTCATCCACCTCCAGATAACCAATAGGTGCCACTTGCAAAATCTCTTGATTTACGTGCAACTGGGTCTCAAGCTGAAGAGACTGCTGATTTGCCAAAGCAATTCCACTGCGTAGCTGCGAAACCAGCGGTAAGGATACCCCAATTACACTCGAAGGTAGCAACCCAAGAATTTGCTCTAACTGTCGGTAGAGCTTGTTTCGTCGCCAGATCCAAAACCCAATTCCTAAAGTTAGCCCCACAAAAAATGCGATGAGGGTCATTTAAGCTATCAGTTGAAAATACAACGTTAGTAGAAGTGGGTGTCGATAAACGTAAGTGAGATTGGGAATAGCTGGGGGAATTGTTCTGAAGAACAGCACCTCTCAACCATCAACCGCTACCAGCCATGTTTATTTGTGCCCATCTACTGATGAAGAAGGAAGGATGAAATTTCATCTTTCCTTCTTCATATTGCATCTTTTAGCCGAATCGATAACCAAACCCACGGACTGTAATTACGTATTCTGGTTGGCTAGGGTCGCGTTCTAATTTTTCTCGCAACCAGCGAATATGAACGTCTACTGTTTTACTATCCCCAACAAAATCCGGTCCCCATATCTGATCGATCAACTGATCCCGCGACCAAACTCGGCGCGGATAACTCATAAATAAGTCCAGCAGGCGAAATTCTTTGGGTGACAAGTTAACTTGCTCTCCCCGAACAATCACGCGACACTCTTGGGGATAAAGCGTCACATCCTTGAATTGCAGCACTGGCACTTGGGGCAATCCGCCAAGTCGTTGGCGTCGCAACAAGGCACGACAACGGGCAATTAGCTCCCGCATACTAAATGGCTTGGTTAAATAGTCATCGGCTCCCACTTCTAGACCTAAAACTCGGTCAGTTTCAGTTGCCTTCGCACTGAGAATCAAAATCGGGACTGGATTTCCTTGATACCGTAACAAGCGACAAAGATCCAAGCCATTGACCTGAGGAAGCATTAAATCGAGAATAATCAGGTCAAATGGGAAATCTACCGTAGCAGGGCACTCACCCTGAAGAAATGTCAAAGCGGTACGCCCATCGGCAGCTGTTACCACCTCGAAACCTTCCTCTTCTAGAGCCAAAACTATCATTTCCCGGATGAGATCCTCATCTTCAACAATTAGGATCTGGCTTGTTCGCCCTAATTCTGGACTAGATGCGTTCTTCGGGAGGTCTAGGGAAAGCATAATTGGGGAACTTAAGAGTGTAATTCCATCTTCATTCATACAACAAAATTGTTGCCTCAAAGATTCCGTTTCTATAACATGACGCCTTAACCCAGCTAGGATGGAGTCGGGGTGCTGTTTTGCCCCATGTTCTGCCCAATATTTTGCCCAAGTTTATCTTTAGCGATCGCCCAAAATTTCTCAAAATTTCTGATTATGCTACTGCACTTAAGTACCTGGACTGAAGTAGAAGTCTATCTCAACCGTTCTCAGGGGATAATTTTCCCGATTGGTTCGACAGAGCAACACGGACCCACGGGGTTGATTGGGACGGATGCAATTTGTGCAGAAGCGATCGCGCACGGGGTTGGCGAAGCGATTGACGCAATGGTTGCCCCTACTATCAATGTTGGCATGGCGCTGCACCATACGGCTTTTCCTGGCACAATTAGCCTGCGCCCCAGCACCATGATTCAGCTAATTCGAGACTATATCCTCTGTTTAGCTAGGGCTGGATTTACCAAATTTTTCTTTATTAATGGTCATGGCGGTAATATTGCGACGCTAAAGGCGGCTTTCTCGGAAACTTACGCTCATTTAGCTGATTTAAATATTCCCAATGCCCCGTTAGTCCAGTGTCAAGTCGGCAACTGGTTCATGTGCAGTTCTGTCTACAAGCTGGCAAAAGAACTCTATAAAGACCAAGAAGGTTCTCATGCCACCCCTAGCGAAGTTGCCCTCACTCAGTACGTCTATCCAGAAGCCATTAAACAAGCACCCCTCTCAGAGCAAGTCGCTTCCGGACACCCCATTTATGGTGCTACTGACTTCCGTAACCGTTATCCCGATGGGCGTATGGGTTCTAATCCCGCCTTGGCAACACCCGAACACGGGAAGCAGTTTTATGAATTAGCCGTAAAAGAACTCAGCAATGGATATCTAGAATTTTTGAATGCAAACTGAGCGCGGTTTATTGACTTTATTTAGGCAAATTGAGTGAAATGCGCTCAAATTCCAATCCTCCAATAAAATCTTTCTAGGTTGTTTCACTCCGTCTCCCTTTCTTGGCTCTAAACTGCGATTCTCTTTTCAACCTTGTTAAAGGAGGTTGGGTGGTTTGTTACAGGCAATGGGTGAAATGGTACGATATTTAGCTTTGAAATAGAGAAATCTACAATCCCTGTAAGCCTTTGTTATTTCAGCTATCAAGGGGAATAAGTTGAGTTCAAGCATCTTGATCCCCTAGCCTCCTCGGAAGGCTTGAAAGCCTTTCTTTCGCCCTCTTTTGAAGAGGGATTAAATAATTTTTTTTATTTAATCGGAGAAAAATCTAGAAGCTCCAGAGTTTTATTCTATTTGCACAAGATAGCCATCCAAGATGAACGGAAAAATAGATTTCTGGAATTTTATTTTTCCGTATGAAATTACTCTGCTTTTCAAAGGTGATTGGGGAAGATCAAAAGGTTGCTTGCACTAACCAAACCCCATTGGGATCTAATTACGTAGTTTAGAGGCGTCGCTGCACACAAATCTTATTGTCCTCTGTGCAGAGATTTCCGTAAAACTACGCATTCTCAAAGACTACAAAAATGAATTGCGTAATTTAATGACATATTTATCTGGAATTGAGTAAGATAACGTTGAAAATACTTAAGTACTACTACATACAACCAAATCGCTTGACGGTGAGATTACCTACTGGCTGAGTCGTTTCAATACTAAGTAGAGCGATCATCATGATGAAACCCCTGAAGGATGTTGAGAATAATCCCACACGTGCTGAGAATCCAAACAACCTTCCCGCCGTTATCATTGAGTCTAGTGCTAACCAGACTACTTGTTTAAACCAGCTTGTTGATGGTATTGGCAAAGCCTTCATTATTGCCTACAAAGAGCCAACACATCTGCTTCAAGAAGCGTTGACGAAAGAAGGCTTGCGATGCGAAGTTCTCAGGCAGAAACACAAGCCAGAGTATAAAAATTTCTCACCCAGTTACCTTTGCCTGCTCAACCATCGCCGAGCCTGGGAAAGAGCCGTTCAAGAGCGCAAGCCTATCTTGATTGTGGAAGCAGATTTTGTTCCGGTCGTAGGATTTGGCAGGCTTCCTTTACCCTTTAATCCCAATCAAAATGACGTGGGGGTTTCTTGGCTATACACCTGTGCTAGCCAAGTGTATAGCGTTTCAAAAAATGGCTATGCCGAAGGATTTTCAGTTTCAACCGTTGCCTATATTGTTACCCCGCAGGGTGCCCAGTGCCTAATTGAGCTTGCGGAAGAAGTTACCAGAACATCTGGTCCAACCGTCTACTCATCTTGGGATTCAAACATCGATTCTTTTCTACGCAGCAAAAAGCTCAAGAATTACATTCCCCTGCGGAACTATGGAGAGCATGGAGGGATGCCCAATCTGGAACATCACCAAAATGGTCTTAGTAAAACACATCGGGCTGATGTTCTCTATGGAAAACTTGCCTTTTTACCTTTGTATGCTTCAGATGCAAAGAATGGCAACCTTAAGTTGCTGTCCGCAAGACTTCAGGCTCGCCTAAAGGGAGTTGCTCGTTTGGCAACTGGACGCTTTCTGCGCGTACCAGTTCTCAAAGGCTCGAGTGTACCTACAAGGTTACTCAGTTTTGCCGTTCGCAGACATCTCTCAGGACGGCTGTAGAAAATAGCTGTTCAGAAACACCTAGTACCACAAGATATTTTTTGCTGGCAGTTTCTCAGGGGAACTGGTTAATTCAGTTTCGATCAACCTGCTTGAAACTGCCAGACAATTTTTAAGACTCAGAACTACTCAGCTAGCACCTTACCAATCTGGGGATAGGGAAAATGCTCTAGACAATGGCAGGCATAGATTGTATGTACACTATTACCTGCGAAAATAGATAGATCATCGATGGCACGTATGTAATGTCTGTGTGGTGCAGGCAAGCCGTCAATGTTTATCAACTTTGGATGATTAACAAAACCAAATCCTAAATGAAGATGAATTACTCCATCTTCTAACTTGGGAAAGGTAGGGCGAAGAAACTGCGTGTTAAACTTACCGGAAATCGTTTTAATTTCCAAATTAAATTCGTGCCAATAAGAGTCGTAACGATTACGAAATGATTGGAAAATAACCTGTTTTAGGGATTTTATGGAATCCCAGATATTTAGCTAATTTATTAATATTACCTATTTGAACTGGTCAAGCTTCTTTGTCTGTATGGAATAGCCATTTTCCTAAAGCGACAAGAGAAGCTTGAGGACTTATTTTCAAGGCCCATAGAAAAAACTCTGTAGCTTTCAAGGGATTTGTTTTCAAGTTAAATTTGACTACCCTCATATGATATTGCACTGCTGTATCAGAGCGAATTTTGAGAGGGATAATGCTTAAATTACGGTGCTTCCTAAGCACCAGTGCATGCTGTTCAGTTATCTTTGTGACGTTAGAGGTTATTGCTGAGGATTGGGTTTTTCTATACATTCCATAGATACCTGGTATATAAATAAATTTAAACCCTGCTGCTGCTATCCTTAACCAATAATCCAGATCCTCTGGCCCTTTAATGTTTGGGTCAAAATGACCGACTTTTTCTGGGATACTGCTTCTCATCACCACTACCGACGGCGTGATGTAGTTTCTTGCTAAAAGACTGCCTGGAAAATTTTCTATATCTTGTTGAGATGGTCCCCAGAAACCTAATGTTTTATTCGTTCGGTTTGCAAACATCTCAACTGTAGAGTAAATGAGATCGCATCCTGATGATTCTAGTTTATTAACGGCTGTTTCTAGATGATTCTCCTTCCACAGATCATCATGATCTAAAAAGGCTAAGTATTTACCTTGAGCCTGCTTCATAGCTGTATTTCTGGTTACGCTTGCTCCTTGATTTTGCGAGTGCCGAATATATTTAACTTTATGTTCACCGACCAACCTGGCAAATTCCTGTACAATTTCTTCGGTTTGGTCTTTAGAAGCATCTTCAACTACAATAACTTCCCATGCAGTATAAGTCTGTGCTTGAATCGATAGGAGAGCTGACTGAATTAATTTTCCACCATTATAAGTTGGCATAATGATGCTTACAAGTGGTTTATTCATATTTACAAACGTCATCAGTGAAACCTAGAATATCAAGATATTTTTGAGTGGCAGATTCTAAAGTGAACTGATCCAGCCAAGCCGAATTGACTGGTTTTGAATCACCAGACAATACGCTCAAAATTGCTTCTGCCATTGCTTTAGTATTACCAACTGGAACTAACAAACCGTAATTGCCATTGTCGAGAATTTCATCTGGCCCACTTTCGCAGTTAGTAGAAATCACTGGGGTTCCTACTGCCATTGCTTCTATCAATACAGTCGGTAATCCCTCTAAAATTGAAGACAACACAAACACTGCTGCTCGTGCCATATAAGCAGAAGGACTATCGACAAAGCCTAGCATGGCAACATCGTCCTCTAAACCCAACTCACGCACTAGAGCGATAAGTTTGGATTTCTCAGAACCCTCTCCCAAAATCACTAACCTCGCGGGTCGTACCTGTCGCACTAAAGAAAAAGCATGAATCAGGGTACAGAAGTCCTTTTGCTTTACTAATCTCCCTACGCCCAAAACTACTGGAGGTTCTCCATCTCTAAACCAAGGGTGATTCACAGGTGACTCAGCCTTTCGTAGCAAATTCTCATTAACAACAGGGTTGTAGATTGATTGGATAGAACCTTGCTTGATTTCGAGGTAGGTCTCTAACTCTCGCGCCAAGCCTTTGGAAACTGCTACAACTGCATCAGCACGAGGGTAAAGCCAGCGCATTGAAATAGGGAGAAAATTCTCTCGTAGTTGATTTTCTCTAGCTTTTTTCTCGTATAAAGAAATATGTTCTACTAATGCCAATTTTGCCGAAGACATGGCTAATTTTTTTGCTATTACAGCCACTACATTGCAGGTATATAAATGAGATACCAATGCATCAGGTTTTTCTTGGCGTAAATAATTTATTAGAGGAAGTGTGACTCTGCTCGCACTTTTGAGCCGAGGCTGGATGGGCGTTTTTAAATCGATAACTCTTACTCCAGAGGGAATATCCTTTAAGTATGTTCCTTGAGCAGAAGCTAATACTAAATCTAAGGAAACGTCATGCAGAGCAAGTCCCTTGAGTAAGTTGAGTGCTACTCGCTGCAACCCTCCCCCTTCAAGGTTTGGTACGAGAAAAGCTATCCGTTTGCGTTGATTCATCGCTAGGAGTGTTGAGTTTTCTTACAAATTTGGCAATGATTTCTAGCGTCAATGCTTCAGTCTTAAGCGATGCCTAATAAATCAATATATTTTTGTGTAGAAGTTTCCCAAGTGAACTGGTCAAGCCACTCTGGAGCGACCTGCTTAAAGTTGCCTTCTAATACGCTTAAAATTGCTTGGGCGATCGCGTTGCTATCTCCCACTGGAACGAGCGCCCCGTACTTGCCGTTGTTTAAAATCTCCTCCGGGCCACTTTCGCAGTTGGTAGAAACGACTGGAGTTCTTACCGCCATTGCTTCTATGAGGACGGTCGGCAAACCTTCCCAAGCTGAAGATAAGACAAATACTGCTGCCCGTGCCATATATGCATAGGGATTTTTCACAAACCCAATCAGAGCAACATCACTCTCTAAGCCCAATTCACGCACTAGCGTATTCAATTGCGATCGCTCTTTTCCATCTCCCAAAATCATCAATCGAGCAGGTCGCACTCGACGTACCTCAGCAAAACCACGGATCAAGGTCGGGAAATCTTTTTGCTCGACTAACCTTCCCACCCCCAGTACGACTGGGGGTTCCCCATCTGCAAACCAAGGGTGTTCTACAGGCTGCTTGGCTTTTTCTATCAATTCTGGGGTAATCACCGGGTTGTAGATGACTGGGTGGCGTTCTAAGGGTAGGCGGGTGATCTGAGCGAGATCCTGAGCAACCCCTTGCGAAACTGCCACGATGCTATCAGCCCAAGGATAGAATAGCCGCGCCATTAGTGGTGCTAAACGGGACGAACGCTGATCAACCCGTCGCGCCTCTACAGAAAGAGTAATATGCTCGGATACCACGATTCGGGTAGGGACTCTAGCGAGGTGCTTAGCCAATATCGCTATTTCATTGGGATAGTGAGTAGCTGAAAGAAGTGCCACGGGTCGTTCTTGACGCAAGTAGCGCACCAACTTGGGAAGGCTGGTGGTGGATTGAAGACTGGTCGGGAATTTGAAAGTTTTACGATTATCAAATTGCGAAGCCTTCAGATCCACGATTCGCACTTCAGGCGGTACCTGCGTTAAATAGGTGCCTTCCGCTTTGGTTAGCACCATGTCTACTTTCTGACCTTGTTTGACAAAGCCTTGGGCTAGACTCAGCATGATCCGTTCAGCACCCCCATTACCTAGGTTGCGAAGGAACAAGGCAATGCGCGGCGGATCTTTGGGCATAGTGAATACTTTTGGCTCCAGCTTGGGTGAGTTTCGCTGATGCTATAGCATGGCAGCTAAAGTTATTCATCAAGATTTACATCAGCGATCGCGGAAAGTCAGGAAAATTAGTTTCATGGATGGCTATTTTGAAGAGAATTGGCGATCGCAAAGCATTTGCTGCTCTTAGCAACTCCGCACGCCAACTTAGCCTATCTAAGAAGCGGATGATTAAATAACTAGACAGAAATCAGCCTTGGTTCAATTGCCAGGGTTCAATTGCCAGAGTAAACCGTAGATACAGGTGTGCTAGTAGAAGCGAGGTGGTGATCGCGCTGTTCCTGCTTATCAATTGGTTACTAGCTGACGCAACATTCATGGTTAGTCGCCTCAGAGCTTAGAGTTCTAAGACAAGAGTTCTAAGATAACCAAGAATCTCGGAAGCCTACGCTTAGCGGGCACTAAAACTACACAATGCTGCCCACAAGACGATAAATGCCAGCACCGCTTTTCCAATACCCAGACCCGATCCCAGAAATATTCCAAAAACACACCCGACAAACCCTAAAAGTAGGAACGCGCAAAAGAGTAGGCGGCGGCTGCGTCGGCTGATTTGCATGGGGTTTGAGAAAAGCCATCCACTCTGGGTATCAAAATTTGTACCTGTACTTATAGGTGAGCTTTCTGAAGAGTTGTACATAAATAACTTATAAAATGCCGAAGTATACTTAAAAATACTTACATAGCTTCCGATGAATGACTAGTAGGTTTACGGCATCTTCATCAAAAAAATATCTTGATTTACCTACAAATAGAATAAATAAAACGATAAACCTGCTATTTTATTCACTCAAACGAGTTTTGTTAAGTATTAGTACTTAAGGTACTTTGTGAAGATTCGATAAAGTTTCCGTGATTTTCCGGAAAAAACGATTTGGGGCGATCGCATTCTGAGCCGGGCTAAGCGAGATCAGACTAAGCGCTCGCGCTTCAGAAAAGCGATCGCAAATGCTCACAATTGGATGATTAGAAAATCCCAACCGTTCTGTGGAAATCCTAAATCATCCTGATTAAAATTTTTATCGAGGAAAATAAAAAGGCGCAAACTTTGATTTGGCATAACACGTGCCCGACCATTTCAAAAATTGTTGCCTGGGATCTTCTAGCGATAAAGCCCAAAAGCCGCTTAGGATGTTTTGGATAATACAACAGGCTGTAGTTGCCACAGCCACCATGCAGTGAATGCTGTCAATAGTGCGCCTATCCCAAAACAAACACCATACCCAAAAGTAGCAGCAAGGTATCCGCTTCCCAAGCTACCCAGTGCGCCTGATGCCCCAATTATTGCGTTGTAAAACCCAATTGCCGAACCTTCCTTATCTTTGCCAGCGAGCATACCCACTGCCGTGCTACTAGATACGCTGATCGCTGCCCAAGTAATCCCGCTTAATATCTGGGCTAATCCAACGAAAACCAAACTACTCGGTTGAGGCGGAATTAAAGCCAACAAGACAAAAATTCCAAAAACGCCACCCCGGATAGCGGTAGCCTGCGCTTGAAGTTTGATACCAGGTCGCTGATGCACCCAATGACCGACAGGAACGTACAACCAAGACTCTATTGTTGACTTAACTAAGGCAAGCAAGAATACCTGAGTATTCGTAGCTTTTAATGTGTTGGTGAGAAAAACTGGGAAAGGTACAATAACCAGGTTGATGGCAACAAAAAAGAGTAAAGAACATAGATAATATCGTCCTAAAGGGCTTCCTAGTGGCTGAACTACTTGGCTTAGCGAACTTGGGCGGAGTACGAAGTAGAGGGCGCGGGATGGATAAAAAACTGCTCGCCTTTCAATCACTCCGACAGTCAATTGTCCTAGCAGTTTCCGATTAAATTTTCGGCGTTTGCGAACAACCTTCGGTTCTTTTACCCAAAGCAAGCAGAGAATCAAACTCAGCGAAGAAACAACACCTGCAAATAATAATAATCCGCGCATCGCTGCAACATTACCCACCCATTTAGAAGCAAGGTTGAGCCATGCTATGCCGAATACAACACTAGCGACAAAACTCCATCCTGTTACCTGATAGAATCTACCGAAAAACTTAGGCCACTCTTGTTCGGGAAAGCTATCTAGTACCAAAGCCGAACTTACTGGGGTAATCGTTGCCATAAAAAAGCCTCCCACACTGCTAAGAATTAAGACTTGTGAGAGGTTGTCTGCAAAGCTGAGCATTGATATGCAGAGAGTGAATCCCAGAAATCCCAATATCAAGAAGGGAGTACGATAGCCCATCTTATCTGATAGGTTTCCCCATAAAATGAAGGCACACATACCTACTAAAGCGATGAGTGAGTTCACTGTAGCAACATCAGCGACGCTTCCCCCTACTACCTGAATGATAAATAGGGGCATTAGTATAATTAGTAAACCTTCGCCGATTTTATAAGGAACAAAAGCGAAAAACCATAATGGAATTGAGCTTTCAAGCTCACAAAAATTCTTTTGGGTAATAATGCCCATTGCTAAATTAATACCTAGATCTAGGTGCTGAATTGGCTGTGACTCTCTGTTAAGGTTTACAAGAGTTGTTCATCAATAACAGGATTAATTATCTGCACCCAGACGGTTAATTATTATTAACTCATAAATTAATTCAGCCTAATTTTTGAGATTTATGCATCAGTAATCTTACGGATAAAACCGCACAAAATATTAACATATAAACCGATTTTCTTTTATAAGTATTTTATCGATTTTAAGAAATAGCAAAAAAAACTTTACTTAGAATTTCAAAAAAATATTTTTTTGAGACAATACATAATAATCCTGATTTATTCATGAAGGCGATATCCCCGATTTCTTCTAGAAGTCGGGGATATGAACCTCTGACTCACAACTCACATAGGATTGCTATCTTCGCTTTCTATTTGGCTTCTTTTAATCAGAGTTTTTGAGGCAGCGTATATCGAAAACAAATGGTGCAAGATATAAGGAAAAACAGAATAAAGGCGATCGCGCATGATTCCCCAAATGCTACAACTGGCACCTGAATGGCGTCTATTCATCATCATCTAGCATTTCATCATCATCATGATGATGAGAGGCTGGGATAGCGGCAATGATGGCATCGATAACTTTGGCGACGGGTACAATTTCTAATCCCAGCTCTGGAAAAGTTTGCCCTTTGGGGACAATTGCTCGCTTAAAGCCTAGTTTGGCGGCTTCTTTCAGGCGCAGTTCCATTTGGGAGACAGATCGGACTTGTCCGCCTAAGCCGACTTCGCCAATTAAGACAGTGCGCGGATCGACGACGCGATCGCGGAAAGAAGCCACCACTGCGATCGCCATTCCCAAATCGACAGCAGGTTCTTCTACACTCAACCCCCCCGCTGAAGCCACATAAGAATCTAATTTAGATAAAGGGATACCGACTCGTTTTTCTAATACTGCCAAAATTTGTAGCAGTCGGTTGTAATCAACACCCGTCGTTGAGCGGCGGGGGGAACTATAACTGGTTGGACTCACTAAGGCTTGCAGTTCCACGACAATCGGGCGAGTACCTTCGCAGGCGACGACCAGGGCGGTACCCGGAACCACTTCGTCCCGGTTGCCCAAAAATAACTCCGAGGGATTAGAAACTTCTCGGAGTCCTCGATCTGCCATTTCAAAAACGCCAATTTCGTGAGTTGCTCCGAAGCGGTTTTTGACAGAACGCAGGAGGCGGTGAGACGCAAAGCGATCGCCTTCAAAATACAATACGGTATCTACCAGGTGTTCTAGGACTTTTGGCCCAGCGATCGCGCCCTCCTTCGTAACGTGTCCTACAATCAGCAGGGTGATACTCTCTCTCTTTGCCACCTTCATCAATGCAGCAGTACATTCCCGCACCTGTGCCACCGATCCCGCTGCCGACGTTAGAGACGGTAAGTAAATCGTCTGCACGCTATCAATCACCGCCACATTCGGTTTCAGAGATTCCAACTCCCTGATAATCTCTTCTAAATCGGTTTCCGCCAGCACATACAGATCCGCACCCGCTGAGATAGATGTCACCGGAGTCTCTACAGATGTCTCTACAGATGCCTCTATTTCTGCCTGGGGAGACACGCGCTCGCCGTTTTTTTTCTGATCCGGATTCAGGTTGCTAACACCCAAACGCGAAGCCCGTAGTTTTACTTGTTGTCCCGATTCTTCCCCACAGACATAGAGAATGCGATACATCTGCGACATCTGATTCGCCGTTTGGAGCAGCAGCGTTGACTTACCAATGCCCGGATCGCCACCAATTAACACCAAAGAGCCAGGAACAACCCCCCCGCCCAGTACACGATCGAATTCTCCATAACCAGAAGTCCACCGCTCCTGATACTTGTCGGTAATTTGTGCGAATGTGAGCGATGCCCTCGCCTGGGGTGCTTTGGCAGCTAATTTGCCATTGCGCTGTGAGCTTTGCAAACCCCGGCTGGGAAGGGAAGAATTAATCTGAGACACAAACTGCTCTTCCAGGGAGTTGTAGGTGCCACAGGCGGGACACTTGCCAAACCATTGTGAAGATTCTGACCCACATTCGTTACAAACATAGTTAGTTCGCGGCTTTGCCATGCACCATTCTCGATTTGTTAAAGAATCTTAATAAATCGTAAAGGATTAAGAGAATATAAAAATCCAGCAACTGTGAGGATTTCAGGCTTTCCAAACCGACTAAACAGAATGATATCTTAATGTAATGGTATCTAAAATTAACGATTAGAAATCGGAACTTAAGGAGCGTTGACGAGCTTGGAAAGCCATAAAGAAAAAATTCTGGTAGTTGACGATGAAGCTAGCATCCGTCGCATTCTGGAAACGCGCCTTTCCATGATTGGCTACGATGTCGTAACGGCTGCTGATGGAGAAGAAGCGCTGGATACCTTTCGCAATGCCACTCCTGACTTAGTAGTTTTGGATGTGATGATGCCAAAACTAGACGGCTACGGCGTCTGTCAGGAATTGAGGAAGGAATCGGATGTGCCAATTATCATGCTAACGGCTCTAGGAGATGTCGCCGACCGCATCACTGGTTTAGAGCTGGGTGCAGATGATTACGTTGTCAAGCCTTTTTCCCCGAAGGAACTGGAAGCCCGCATCCGCTCTGTGTTGCGGCGGGTAGACAAAACGGGTGCCTCTGGGATTCCCAGTTCTGGCGTCATTCATGTCGGGAATATCAAGATTGACACCAATAAGCGGCAAGTCTATAAAGGCGATGAGCGGATTCGGCTCACCGGAATGGAATTCAGCTTGCTGGAGTTATTAGTCAGCCGTTCTGGAGAACCTTTTTCCCGTTCTGAGATTTTGCAAGAGGTTTGGGGATATACGCCAGAACGCCACGTAGACACTCGCGTGGTGGATGTGCATATCTCACGCCTCCGGGCGAAGTTGGAGGACGATCCGAGCAATCCAGAGCTAATCCTGACGGCGCGAGGCACTGGCTATCTATTTCAGCGGATCATTGAGCCGGATGAAATCTGAACTGAAGGATGAAGAATGAATTACGTTAAAAGGCGAGAAAATTTCTACTCTTTTATTCCTACTCATTCCTCAGCTTTCAGTCCTCAGCCCTAAGAAAATGGCTAAGCCAGATCAAAATCAGGTTTTACGACAACTCCCCCTAGTGGTTGGTGGGTTGGCAGGGGTGCTGCTGCTGATTAACCGTTTATTGACACCGCAGCTAGCGGATTCTCAAGCTCGTTCGGATGCGTTGGGCGTGATTATCAGTGCGGTGTTGATTTTAACGGGGTTGCTGTGGCAGCAAGTGCAACCGCGATCGCCCGAAACTGTCGAATTAATTGGCGAGGAGGGGTTTGAATTAGCACCCGACTTACCGGAAGCGGTAAAGATAGAACTGGCTTGGGCATCGCATCTGTTGCTCACGAACACTGTGACGCGATCGCTCGTCGTTTGGTACAACGGACGAGTGTTGTTGCGACGGGGTATCTTAGGCGTCAACCCAGAAGTCAAACCAGGGCCAATCTTACAGCGGGTGTTGGAAAAACAAAAACCCGTTTATCTCGTGGCTCTAAAAATATACCCAGGGCGGATTGAATTTGACTATCTACCAGAGAATACTCAAGGAGCGATCTGTCAGCCGATTGGCAATCGAGGTGTCTTGATTTTAGGTGCCAATGCTCCGCGCAGTTACACCAAGCAAGATGAAAACTGGATAGCTGGGATTGCTGAAAAACTAGACGTTACCCTCAGCTACCACTTAGATGATGTTGCACTCCCTGGAATTTAAATGTCCATAACCATTCTCTATTGGCTTCTCGTTGTCCTCATGTTCGTTGGCGTCGTCGGCGCAGTGGTTCCGGGCATTCCAGGAGCCAGCTTGATTTTGATTGCCATTGTGGTTTGGGGAGCTGTTCACAGTTTTAGCAGTGTGTCTATAGCCTTGGGCGTTGCTATCTTGGTGTTGCTACTCAGCATTGGCGTCGATATCTTAGCGACCTACTTGGGGGCGCAACAAGCAGGAGCTAGCAAGTGGGGGCAGATTGGAGCCATTGTTGGCTTAGTGCTAGGCTTTTTTGGATTGTTACCCGCGTTTCTGGTTGCAGGACCCCTGATCGGAATTTTGATCGGCCCACTACTCGGAGCGATTATTGGAGAGTTTCTCTACCGGCGCGACTTAGAATTTGAGCCAAGAATCAAGCTAGCGCTGAAAGCCGGGATAGGCATTGTGGTGGGTTCGCTGATTGGGAATTTGATTCAGGGCCTATTAGCGATCGCAGCCGTTAGCGTTTTTCTATACACAACTTGGCCTCCTGGAGCTGGGGTATAAGAAATTTAAATCGAATCGCGCTGCCTTAAGCTTAACCTTACCCGTAAATGGGTTCTGAAATAAATTTTGGGCTAATTACTAAAGTTAGCTTTAGCTCAACTGGATAGTGATTTCAACCTGTTTCAACGGGTTAGCGCAAAGAAGCCAGAAATTTATTTTATGGCTTCTCAACCAATGCCATTCGATTTAAGTCAGGAACTTTCTAGGAAACATAAACCTGACGATAATAAGCTTGGTATTCCTCAGACAGTAACGGTTCCCACCAATCGCGGTGAGTGAGATACCATTCAACAGTGCGTCGTAAACCTTCTTCAACCGTTACAGAAGGAGTCCACCCTAGTTGAGTTTTTAGTTTCGTGCTATCAATCGCATAGCGGCGATCGTGCCCAGGTCGATCCTTCACAAATGCGATCAATTTTTTGCAAGGATGGACGGGTAAATTAGGTGCTAATTCATCCATTAGATGGCACAACATATTGACTAAGTCAATATTTTTAACTTCATTATTGCCGCCAATATTGTAAGTTTCGCCCAGTTTGCCGTGATGAATCACTACATCCAAAGCGCTACAATGATCGCCTACATACAGCCAATCTCGTATATTCTGCCCATCTCCATAAACTGGCAGAGATTTGCCGATTAAGATATTGATGCACATCAAGGGAATTAGCTTTTCAGGAAACTGATACGAGCCGTAATTGTTAGAGCAATTGGTGATAATGGTGGGAACGCCGTAGGTGTGGTGATAGGCGCGGACTAAATGATCGCTACCCGCCTTCGATGCCGAATAAGGACTATTCGGAGCATAGGCCGTTGTTTCTGTAAACGCGCGATCGCTGGGGTTTAGGCTACCGTAGACTTCATCAGTGGAAACATGAAGAAAAATCCCCTCTTGCCTTGTTTCCCAATGTTTCCGAAAAGCTTCTAGTAGGGTGAATGTGCCGACAATATTCGTTTGAATGAAGGCACCGGGACCTAGAATTGAGCGATCAACGTGAGATTCAGCGGCGAAGTGAGCCACTGTATCAATATTTTCTTCTTGTAAGAGCGAGTCTAATAAAGCGCGATCGCAAATATCTCCCTTGATAAACCGAAAATTTTCTTGCCCCTCCAAGGAAGCTAAATTATGGCGATTCCCTGCATAAGTGAGCGCATCTAATACCACCACTCGATCGTTAGGGTAAGCCTCACACCAATAATGCACAAAATTGGAGCCAATAAACCCCGCCCCACCCGTCACCAACAACCGACGGCTTCCTCTCATCAATTCTCTCCCTTGATTCCCTCTGCGTACTCTGCGTCTAAATCTGCGTCTAAAGCGCTAACACGCATCCGCGCCGCTACGCGAACGCTAAAGCGGTTCGTTATTCTTCTTCTAACAATGCCAGTAAAGCCGCCTTCATCTCTTCTGGACTGGTGGTTGCCGTCCCAAATTGGCGCACCACGATACTAGCCGCCAAATTTCCCAACACCGCTGCTTCCCAAAATGACGCCCCAACCACTAAGCTTAGCGTCAGCGCCGCCACCACAGTATCTCCAGCCCCTGTCACATCAAACACATCGGTACGGTTGAACGCTGGGATATGCTGCTCCGTCCCGCTGCGGTCAAACAAACTCATCCCCTCTTCACCGCGAGTAATCAGCATTTGCTGGGCTTGAGTCAGCGCCAAGAGGTCGCGTCCAGCTTGGGTGATTTGCCCAGACGCGATCGCATACCCCACCGCCTGCTCCGCCTCTGGCAGATTTGGCGTAAACAGCGTCGCCCCTTGGTATCTTTGCAGACCGACTTGAGCATCCACAATTGTCTTCTGATGAGACAACGCCGCCTCAATTACAAGCTGAGTAAAAACGCCATCGCCATAATCCGAGCAAACCACCGCATCCACTGTATCCAGATGTTGCTGAATATACTCAGCAAGCTGTAGCTGCAAATCTTGATCTGGCAACTCATCCGATTTCCGGTCAACTCGCACAATCTGCTGAGTCACCGACTGCCGAGCATGACCAGAAATCCGGGTTTTAGTCACCGTCGGGCGGTCTGGATCGAGCAACATTCCCGTGGTATCAATTCCAGCAGCCTGAAAGATTTGGCGCAACGCCTGCCCCTGGTCGTCCTTTCCGACTAATCCAGCTACTTTCACCTGTGCCCCCAGCGTTGCCAGGTTATAGACGGCATTCGCTCCGCCCCCAGGCACCTGCCGGGTATTTTCGTGGCGCAGAATCAACACGGGTGCTTCACGAGAAATTCGTTCTACTTGACCCGTCAGAAACTCGTCGAGAGTAAGATCCCCGACAACTAGCACCCGTGCTTGGGCAAAGTTATCCAGCAGCTGAATTAATCGCTCAGATGAATTTTGCAGCTGAGCCAAGAAGGAAGCATCTAAAGCCATAGAGGAGGTCGCAAAAGTCCAAGGGTTTATTATCCTGCAAGAGGGCGCTTTTAATGAATCCAGATGGATTCCAACAGCTAGCCGCTACTCCTACTTGAGTTTCGAGATTATTGAGAGTTGTCGGTTGGGTTAAGGAACGAAACTCAACACGCATAACCATTTGTTGGGTTTCGTTTCTCAACCCAACCGGCTGTCTAATACTGTCTTCGCTTCTTGTGAACTATGTTCAGGGTGTCTGTTGAGAATTTTGAGAATCCGGAGATTCTTGTGGTTTTCTCGGCTCAGGTGAGTTTTGAGAATCCGGAGATTCTTGTGGTTTTCTCGGCTCAGGTGAATTTTGAGAATCCGGAGATTCTTGCGGTTTTTTGGACTCAGAGGATTCTTGAGATTCCCGTGGTTTTCTAGAGTCTTGAGCTTCTTGAGAGTCGCGCGGTTTTCTTGGCTCAGGTGAGTTTTGAGAATTTTGAGATTCCCGTGGTTTTTTAGACTCAGAGGATTCTTGAGATTCCCGTGGTTTTCTCGGCTCAGGTGAGTTTTGAGAATCTGGAGATTCTTGCGGTTTTTTAAACTCAGAGGATTCTTGAGATTCCCGTGGTTTTCTAGAGTCTTGAGCTTCTTGAGAGTCGCGCGGTTTTTTGGAATCTTGAGCTTCTGGAGAATTTCGAGATTGTCGCGAACTCGTTACCGGCGGACAATCTTTTTCGTTGTACGCAAACTTGACCTGTACAACATAAACTTGTTCCTTTGCACCAAAAGAATGAGCCTTAACGACTTCCTGCGCTTTGTCGTTCAAAATGTTGTAACCAGAACTTCTAAGCAGTTCAGCCGTGACATTGCCCTTAGCATCCACCTGCGCCCCAACTAAAGCAGTCGCTTCCGGCTTCTTGATAAAGCACGCACGATATTGAGGTGTCAGGGTAATTTCTTGTTCTTTCGATGGTACTTTGTTGAGTCGAGAACCCCAACCCGCTAATTTTTGTCTGTAATCGTCATCACGAGTGCCATTGCCGTCATAGGCATAGTTTCGACGCTGCTGCCGTATATCAGCAAGGACTTGCTGCCGTTGCAGTTCGCGCCGCGCTACGGCGATTTGTTGCGGAGAAAGAGGAGGCGTCTGTTGTCTGGAATTCGCTGGAGTTTGTGGCTCAGAATTTTTAGGCGTCTGTTGTCCGGAATTCGCTGCTACTTTTGATTCTGAATTGGGCGTCTGTTGCCCAAAATCAATAGATCTCTGGGGCTTGGTATTGCTAGGCGTCTGTTGTCCAAAATCGATAGGCGGCTGTTTCTCAGAAGATTCCTCAGAAGGGTTGAAAGGTGTCTGTTGCTCGGAAGTAGGCGGTGGCGGCGGAAAGAGACTGGAAATATCGTCCTGCCCCGGCTGGACACCAGCAGGCAATCCCTGAAACAGGCGACGGCGAATTTCTTGCTGTGTAACTTTCCGGGGAGCCGATTGGGGAACTTTGGGGGGATCGGGAAGCCGTCCGACAATAAAGTTTGGGTTGTTAGGATTGAAAGGATTTTGCCTAACTCTTTGCTGACGGCGATCGCTTGATCTCTGAAAAATCTCCGGCAACCCAGCCCCAGTGTTAGGTCGCGGTGTGGAGTTCATCGGAAATTTGTAAGGTGGAGAGCTAGGGATCGGCGGTAATACGGAAGATGGCGGCGGCAAAGGTGGCAACAGCTGGGTTTGGTTGGGAATGGGGGGCAGCGATACGGGCGGCGGTGCAAGCTGCGGAATGCGGCTTTGTTCTGCGGGTGACAATTCCACAACTTTGACAGTTCCTCGCGGCTTTTGCTCTTCCAATTTGGTCGATGATGCCGATAAACTGGGCAGGGTCATCGCCAGCACTCCGTGGATACCCACGGAAGCCAAAGCTGCAATCAGAGGCGGCTGAGTTAACTTTTCAGGCAGGTTTTTAATGAAGGAGAGGTAGGACATAGCAGGTAAGTTATACTCCTCAGCGACAGCACAGGCTGGGAATCAGGTCAGGGGATAGGTGCGACAAGCACGCGATCGCGATCGAAACAAGCACTCCGCTTTTATATTAGTTTCAGATTCTGAATTTTAATCTCAATTCTTTCCGCCCAAAATGCTTAAAAGCTAATTTTTAGGTTCTCTGACCCAATCGCCAAGACTGGAAAAAAAGCCCAAAAGTTGCCAATTTGCGGAAGTTACTGAAGAAATTAATCTACTGATTCCCTTGCTTGCACAATTAAAAGAGAAAAGTAAGGCAATTTCAGATTAGGGCGATCGCTTAACCCAGCATAAATTACCTGCTCTGGTAGCGTCGCCCTTTCTACGACCCAGCTGCGTTCCAACAACCCGCGCTGCTGCAACACTTTCCAAACTTGCTCGTAAACTGAACTCACTTTCATCAGTACCACCACATCTGCCCATTCTAGAACGGCTTCCAACTCTCCCACCGTGTAGATCGCCGGTAATACGACGAGGCGCTGAGAGCGAATTGTCAGCGGAATTCTTAACACCGCTGCGGCAGCTAAAGGGGAACAGATTCCCGGCACCGTCTGCACCCTCACTTCAGGATGCAGTTGTTGCAGTGTCTGCGCTAAATAGGTAAACGTGCTATAAAAACTGACATCGCCTTCCGAAACAAAAGCCACATCTTGACCCAATTTTAGAGATTGCCAGACTTCTTGGGCTGCCGTTTGCCACGCCTGAGTCAAAATCTCGGTTTCTTGTACGTAAGGAAAATTTAAAGCTAATTGCATTTGGCTGGGATTCAGCCATTGAGCCACCATCTGCTGAGCGATTCCTGGCTTGCCTGATAACCCAGCGGGAAAAGCCACCACCGGCACCCGTTGCAAAATGCCGAGTCCCTTCACAGTAATCAGTTCTGGGTCGCCGGGACCCACGCCAATGCCGTACAAGATACCTGATTGCACAATAAAATTTAAAATCTAAAAGCCAAAATCCCAAATCTCAAATGCCTTTACCGACTGTCATTTTGCCCGGATATCTAGAAGGCGCGATCGCCTACCGTCCACTGGAACAATCTCTACAACAGTTGGGTTTCCCCACTGTAACCGTACCTTTGCGAAGTCGGGATTGGGTGCCCACTGTAGGAGGACGGTCGATGATTCCGATTTTGCGGCAACTCGACCGCACGGTAAAAGAAATGTTGCAGCAATACAACGTTTCTCAGCTTAACCTGATTGGTCACTCCGCTGGCGGCTGGATTTCCCGGATCTACCTGGGAGAAAAACCTTATTCTATTCACGGAGATGTCACAGAAGACGCTGGTTTGTGGCACGCTCACCCTTATGTTGCCACTCTCGTCACCTTGGGAACCCCCCATATCAGCGGGGAACGTTGGACGCGGAAAAATCTAGATTTTGTCAAGATGAACTATCCGGGAGCCTTCTACTCAAAGGTGCGCTACATCTGCGTTGCCGGTAAATCTATCTACGGGGCGAGGCGTCCGGGACAATGGCTAGCCTACAGCAGTTACAAACTCACCTGCGGAACGGGTAACACTTGGGGAGACGGGATTACGCCGATTGAAGCGGCTCATCTGGAAGGAGCAACCAATCTGGTCATCGAAGATGTCAAGCATTCACCGAGAACTCCTGGTATTTGGTACGGATCGCCAGTCGCTTTACCGTCTTGGGTGGAGTATTTGGCATGAGATGGGTCATGGTGATTAGTCATTGGTCTTTGGCTAATCACTGATGACTAATCCCAACGATTCAGCCTTCAGGCATACGCTCTTAGGACAACGAAATTCCTTCGGAAACTGGCTAGCATTCGATTAAGTTAAGAAAAGTAAAGTTTAGCCATGAAAACCGAGCAGTATGAATTTGTCCTTCGGCGTCTGGCTACGATCCTGGCTGTTGGGATTCTAACCTTGAGCCTAATCGCGGCTGTGACCGGAATCCTGTTAGCCTTCTACTACGAACCGGCTGCGGGTGGTGCTTATGATTCCCTGCAAGCGATCGCTAATGAAGTTTCTAATGGCTGGGTGATTCTCCGCGTTCACGATCTCGCGGGAAATGGCTTAATTGCACTGTCTTTAATCGAAATTGTCGTGATGTTTCTGGGCCGACAATTTACGAGTAGTTGGCTAACCGCTTGGATTAGTGGCATTTTATTGACATTAACCGCGATCGCACTTGGTTGGACAGCCATGATTCTCGACTGGAGTCAACTCGGCTACTGGCGTCTGAGCATCGAATTGGGAACCATCGAAGCCATCCCTTTTATTGGCTCTCAGTTACGAGACATCCTTACAGGTGGTGGAGCCATCACGACAGCTACCGTCGAACACCTCTATACCCTACACAGCTACATTTTATCCGTGGGTGCGATCGCGATCGCGCTAATCCATTTAGGTGGGCTATTGATACAGGAAATACAACAAAAGCGGCTTCAAACAAAATTAGCCGCCATCAACTTAGCCGCCGAGTCAGAATTCACGCAAGCAGAGAACGATCCAAAATCTCTCAGCCTCAGCAGTGCTGAGTCACAGCAATAGCAAATTTATAGCCGCAAATCTAGTTCCACTTAGTAGCACTTTAGCTATTAAGAGCGATCGCTACACATTTTGAACTAAGCCCTGAGAATGGAATGCTGGGGCGATTGCATTCCAAGTCTCAAAAACGCGAACTAAACGAAAATGAAGGGTTTTGTCACCTACTCCTGGCAGGTTTCGGTTGTGTACTTGCTGTGGCTGTGCCGCGACTGCCATTCCTCAAGCCTCTGTAGGTTCTGTTTGAGGTTCTGGTTTGAGTTCTCCCAAAAGGACACCCACACTTGCAGATGAGATGGGCACCTCCTCAACTTCCGGCAGTTTCTCTAGCGCTAGACGAGAAGACGGACTCGCACCCGATAAACGCTTCAAGAGTTTTGGTCGAGGGTCATGAAGCACATAAATAATCTGATCTCCCGCTTCCCAATCCTCTGTCGCAGGCACCACTTGGAAACGCCCCTCCCGTAAAAACAGTAACGGTACTAGCTCTCCAGAACGAATTAAGGCTTGTAGATGAGCCTGTTGAAACGAAAACCCTGGCTCTTTGAGTGACGTTTTGCCTAACTTCACCTGTCCATCGTTCAGGTATTGATTCCAATTCTTAATTGATAAATTAGGAATGAAAGCTTGGTGAACCTTACTATTATTAGTCGGTGTGTTCGCTTGGGGAAATACTGCCAATACACGAGGAGGACGAAACTCCTCAATCGCACGCTGCGCCAACACTAAATTCACCTCCCCATTATTCGTCATTGCCAGGAAGGTTCCCATTGAGTCAAGTCCAGCCTCTTCCAGAACTTCCGTATCCAAACCACTGCTTAAGAATACCCGCAGATTTTCCTGCTCTGCTTTTTTGCACGCTTCGGGGTCTGTGTCAATTATCACTACAGACTCTCCCTGTTCCTGAAACAAACGGGCAACCAGGCGGCTTAAGGGATTACAACCAATAATCACAGCACCAGTTGCTTCCTGGAGGTTGATTTGCAGCCATTGAGCGACCCAACGTGCGGTCAGTCCTTGCAAAAATACGGTCAGGATAATCGTGAGGAAGACCAGCGCTTTGATAGAATCACCGCCGTTGATACCCCGTTGTGTCAGAAAAATGGCAAATAGAGAAGCAACCGACGCCGAAACAATTCCTCTAGGAGCAATCCAGCACAAAAACAGCTTCTGTCGCCAGTTCAGGTCGCTATTGAAGGTACATAAGCCGATGTTAATCGGTCGCACGATAAACATCAGTGCCAGAACTGTAAACACACTTCCCCACCCCAGCGCAAATACACTGGCGATGGACAAGTCAGCTGCCAGCAGGATGAACAAGACCGAAACGCCAAGAATCGTTAATTGGCCTTTAAATCGCCGTAACATCCGTTCCTCTGGGATTGAGGAGGCACCCAGAACAATTCCCGCCATCACAGTTGCCATCAACCCCGACTCGCTGCGGATTGTTTGCGCTAAACCAAATAAGCCCCACAACCCAGCCAGAACGACCAAGTTATTTAAGTCCTCTGAAAGAAACTTGGCGCGTTTGATAATCCAACCCATCAACCAGCCACCGACAACGCCAATACCGCCGCCGATGCCTAAGCGCAAGACGAGACCGATGAAAGCTTCGATAGGGTCGGTATCGGCGTTCAAAATGGTGTCTAGCACCACGACAGCCAAGATAGCCCCTACTGGGTCAATTAAGACGCCTTCTCCCTCCAGTAGTGCTGCCACTTGCCGGTCTACTTGCACCTGTTTCAGCAGAGGACTGATCACGGTTGGTCCTGTTACGACCACCAAGGAAGCGTAGAGAAAGGCGATAGGCCAGGGAAATTCACCCAACCAGTGAGCTGCCATACCGCCGCCCAGCAGCGTGATCAGCGTCCCCAATGTCACCAAGTTTCGCAGACTGCCGGAAACCTTCCCCAACTCTCTCAGCTCTAGGTTCAGCCCCCCCTCAAACAGAATGACTGCCACTGCCAGGGCAGTAATGACCTCTAAGCCCGTACCTAGAGAATGGGGGTGTAGCAGGCGCAAGCCATCTGGCCCCAGTAGAATGCCAAACAGTAGCAAAAATACGATGCTAGGAACCTGAAGATATTGGGCTAAAACCTGGGCGCTGATACCTGCAACGACCGTGATAACGATTTGCAGGGTAAGTTCAAAGGATGTTTCCATGTTGTAGATTTTGATAAAACCAGCGAAGTTTTATCAATATCAATATCTTTGGTAAAGGATAGTAAATATTAACCCTTCCTGGCTGCTATGCAATAGTCAACCTGTCTTTGCATCGCACATTTTGAGATGAGTATCTGTATTTTAGGACACTCTGTTGACCAAAAAATATACTGAAAAGGCAAAAATTTGTCTGTGGTGCGAACAGGGTATATATAGGAGATGCGAATAGAGCAGAGAACAAAAGTGCGATCGCTCCTTTACTGAATGGCTTGCGTTCAATCAAGCCTCTAAATCCGTTTTTTGAGAAAAATCCAGTAGAACCTCCCCCCAAATCTTCTCCCTGAGCAACCGTTCCTACACTCAGAATGCAAAGAACCTCCTCCTGCTGTGCTGGTTCGATCCTTGCAAGCTGTTCTCAGCAAGCCTGCTTCTTGCTGGCATTCCACAGGAGGTAAGGGCATCAATAAACCCGGTTAGCTGCACTTGTGTTACTTTTATCATTTCTACGGTATCTTTTCGGATACCGCCACTTGCCCCAGACTTGTAAACTTGATCAGCACACGACTTGGATGCCTAAGACCATGAACGCATCTGCGAATTTTGACTTCGACGACGACAGGTTCAACGCACCACCTTCTCAAGTTATCCCTTGGTGCCAGATGATCAATCCTCGATATGGGAAAACTGGCATCCAGCCGCACGGATTGGCGATTAAGCTAGATAACGCTAATGCGGTTGGCTTTAAGCCGGATGCCACTTGGGACCAGGTGCAGCATGAGTTTAGCACCGGAGTCGAAACGCTGTTTATCACTAGCACCCCCCGCTTAGTTATCGTGCGGCGGGGACCATTGTCTGTGAAAGACCGTGAAACTGGGATGAAACTGGGTACGTTTAAAGATAACTACGATGCTTTCTTGGCAGACAAGCTTAAGTTTAAGACGTTCACTCGCCACTTGATTTTTTTAGTAGGGGAGAAACAAAAGCTTTTACATCAATTGCCACTGCAATTGACAGTGAATGGTGCGGCAGGTGCTAGTTTTGGAAAATCCTACTGCGAGATGAAACAAGGTCAAGTAGTCGGTGGATTTATTGCTGAATTGGAAAAGGCTTATGCTCAGTACCGCAAGCAGCCTTTAACACCAAAAGGACCCTTGTTTCATGCTCATGGAATTTTTTGCCCGTTAATTGAAATGGAGGAAAGGGGCAGCGGCACAAATACTGCCCTGGTGGCTAGTACAGTAGATTATGAGCATCCCACTGCTAAGAATTTAACAGAATATCTAATTTCTTCCAGTTCTGAGGAGTCTGCGCTCATCTGCAAGACTTTTGAGGAGTACCAAGACTTCGGAAAGGAAAAACCGAAAGAGGAAACCCCCGCGCCCAAAATGGAGATGGCAGGGGTATCTAGTTCATACGATTATCACGATGAATTTGAGTACGGTGAACCTCCTTATTAAATAGGGCAGAAGTAAAAAGTTAAAGATAAAAAGGCAAAAGTAAAAACTTCTTACTTTTGCCTTTTTACGTTTAATTTATAGGTGGGATTGGAACGCGATCGCCTCAATTTTTTCTGTTGCGGGAGGCTGGAAAATTTATTGTTTCAGGAGCAGGTAATACAGTTGCCCATTCCCGCCGGTAACACCCGCGCGATCGCCCGCCCGTTTACCCGTTCCGATAAAATAATCTACGCGACCGGGACCGAGAATTGCACTTCCCTTATCTTGGTCGAGTACGTAGCGGCTCACCAGACGCTGTTCGATCTTACCGGCACGATTAAAGTAGGGAACTCTTGTATGAATTAAAGCTAAAGCACCGGGCGGCATCAAAGATTTATCCGTCGCAATCGAACGCTCAGGTGTCACCGGCACCCCAACGCTTCCCATCGCTGGGGCACCATTGGTTTCGTTGAAGAAAACAAAGCGCTGATTGCGCGGGATATAGTTACTCAGCTCCAAAGGATTTTGCTGGAAGTATTTGATCAGCACAGGTAACGTTAGACCGGATAGGGGCAGTTTGCCATCTTTAGCGAGTTCTTTCCCAACACTGGTGTATGGGTAATCGGTTCCACCCGCATAGCCGACTGTCATCACACCCCCATCGGTCATCTGGAGCTGAGCAGAGCCTTGGATTTGCACCAGGAAGGCTTCTAAGCGATCGCTCATCCAAGCGATTTCTAGCCCTTTTAGCGGACTGTTCGCTCCCAGCAAGCCATCCTCCCCTTCTAGCTGAACCCTTGTGGGGTGGGGTTTGGGCCAAGAGTTAAAGTTTGACGGCATCCCATAGAGGGGATAGCGATACTCTGCTGTCTGCTTGCGGCTGGCTGTATAGGTGGGTTCGTAGTAGGCGGTGTACTGAACGTTCCCCTTATTGTCCTTGCCTACAGACTGGTACAAGACAAACTCACGCTTGATTGCGGCTTGCAGTTCGGCAGCCGAACGAGAATTAACAACTAGCTGCCGAAAGCGCTCCAAAGATCGACGGACGCGATCGCGGGTAATCCCTGGCACCGGATACTGCTGGTAGGCTTGAGCAGCACTGTTTGTCTGTAGATATCGCAGACTGTTATCAATAGAGGCGATTAAAGCTTTTCGGTCTCCGGCTTGACCGTTTTTTCCCCAGATTTGCTCATCAAGTCCCAGTGCATCTGACCGGCAACAGACGAGATTTAACAGGTTTGAGTTGACTGGTATCAGCGGAACAGGCAGAGGATCGTTAGCGAGGGCAGGCAAAGCGACATTTCCCAGAGCTATACCGAAGCTCAGGGACAGCAAAGCGAATGTCTTTCTCATTACTTACACCAAAAGGGGAAGCGATAGCTATTCGTAGTCACTTCTATCGACACTTCCAGCGAAGACAGGTTCCACTCGGATTGCCCTAATGCTGACGGGACGTATAACCATGTACTCGCCCTGGATATTTTTGATCGGCACACTGATAAAGTCCGCGGAGGCGGCTTTGGGCATCAGCTCACCGCTGTACCACTTCTGAAACTCTTGAATGGTTGCAAAACGCACTTCTGCTTTGTGACCACCTTCTATCATCAGGTGTACAGCGTATTCGGTGGGAGTTCTCGGCATACAGTCGATTGATTTTCAATCCGTCCTGATTATTATGAGCTGAGAATGGTCGAAAATAACAGGCAATTTCTACGGAATTTTCTCAATAAGGTGATTCGCCATTAGTCTGTAGCGGCCCACGAATGAAGAATGGTACTGGCTGAAGAGCCTTGAATTAAAATTTAGGCTTCACTGTTAGAGCCTGTTTTAACAGGCTGAAATTTATATACTGCAAGGATTTTAGGGAGTTTCAACTTACGTCTGGCACCAGTCGCATTACCCACCAGGGGTTTAAACTCCTTCCTACGAAAAGAATCAAGCCTTCTGAAGAAGACTGAGTAAGAATCTCAGCCCACTTCAATGGACTTGAGTCATGAACTTGAGTTCAATGACGAATGACTAGGAAAACAAATTAAACCGATGCAGCAGAGTTTCCAGCAGAGGCGGTAAAGTTTGATGCAGTTCCGACGCGGTGTTGAACAACAGTTGTTGATGGTTGGGAAGGTCAAAGGGAAACTGCCCCGACATCTCCGAACGCTCCATTTGAGCCAGTAGAATTTGTTCAGAACGCTTACTCTGAAAAGCGTAGCCAATTTCTATAGAAACATTGGGGCTAGGAATGAGTAGGGGCGTTTCTTCCCTGGAAATGCTAGTAATGGGTGTCCCATCAGCAACAAATAGCAGACTCTTCCGGATTTTTCGCATCTGCGTGGTGTTGAGGCGATTTGAGGCACCTGTGGGGCGATTGGATACTTCTAAGGTCAAAGGAAGACGCGATCGCTTGTTTAATGCTTCTAGGGCGTCAGTCAGTCCCTCTCGCAGGGCTTCACTCGACGCCGCATATTCAGTCTGATGGCAGAGGAAGATAATCGGTTCCAGATTCGCCATCACCGTCTGTTTGGTGAAATAAATCTCGTGGCTTGTCAGGTCAATGTTGGAGATTATGTAGCCACCGCTGCCTTCGATGTAAAACTCGACCGATTCCCCTTCTAGATAACGCTGAAACCAAGCTGAGCGTTTAACATCCTGGCTGTCTTCTAAAAAATCTGCCCGTAATCCAGACTTTAGCAAGCTATTTTTGCTCAGTCGCAGATCGTGGGGACGTTTCTCTAATTCTTTAATCGGCTCATACTCTTGGAGATACCAGCCTCTCAGGGCAATGATAGCCATGATGTCCTATCAATAATGCACGAATCTTGCACGTCTTTTTTAAGACGCCTGAGAAGGAATCTTAGCAGTATGCGGTGACATCTTCTCCACATTCGTCTGCTAGATAGCACAGCGCCCGGAAACGTAGGCTTACTACTTCTTCGTAAAGCGGATTCAGCTTGCACATTGGCGGAATGTGAAACAGGGTGCGACCAAACACTTTGACGTCGCGCTCAAAGGGGCACTGGGAAGGGATCAACTTGCACAGGCGATGAGCGAGTGCGCGATCGCGCACTTGTATGTTGTCAATCCACTCGCGTAGAGGTTGCAGGAAGTTCAACTGTTTCCCTGCTTTCATGGGTTGTTGAATTGGGGATACCTTTTGGGAAACCTCTTCTTGAGGCATCCAGAACCAGCTTGTCAGGGAAATATTTTTTACTGTATACTGGGATACATTCATGATGCTTCTCCTGTGTTAGACCGTCAGACTTTCAAAAAACCTAAATTTAACTGCCTGTCCTTTATCTACAACTGCGACTCTGCTTTTACCGGATGCTGGCTGTGGAATTTGAGCGTTTCTAGAAACTTTAATCGTTAGACCTACTTATCTAAGACGCGCGATCGCTATTTTTTGTTCTTTGCTCATCCCCTTAAGGGAGCCACTTCGCTTTTCGATAACACCTGATGTAGAAACAGCATGGGAGTGATGCAGTTAACTTTACAGGGGCAGTAGTTGGTTCATCTCAAATGCCGGTTTGACAGACAAAAGGCTTCTGAGAACCTTCTGTTATCATCCTCTCTAATTTCTTGTCTATCTTGCGTGAGGAACATCACTGAATATTTGTGAGTGTCCTCTGGAGGTTTCAGTGATTACACGTATATATTGCCACTGCACTCTCGCATAAACTTGTCTGCATAGAGGCTGTAAGGTATGTGGTTGCTTTGCTTTCGGCAAAAATGTCCCTAGACGCTTCGTGGCTCGATCGCTTACTAACTTTTTTAGAGTCAGAGCCCTTTATTTTTATCTTACAACGATAAAATAGCCAATCATTGAT
Source organism: Coleofasciculus sp. FACHB-1120 (assembly GCF_014698845.1). NCBI lineage: Bacteria > Bacillati > Cyanobacteriota > Cyanophyceae > Coleofasciculales > Coleofasciculaceae > Coleofasciculus > Coleofasciculus sp. FACHB-1120. Next base: position 240,686 of record NZ_JACJTV010000002.1, read on the forward strand.
AATTATAAGGAGGGGTGAAAGACGATGAAAGAAACTAGCCAAGTTAGGTAAAACCTTTTTTTCACCTATCGGTTTTAATTCAGCAATTTTGCTGATGAAATACGAAATAAATTTAGCTAATAATTTACTGAATTAAAGGGGGGATTAAAAACGAAAGTTAAAGCATGAAAGCTACAGCTAATTGATTTGGCTTTCGCAAAACTTCTAAAGAGTAAAATTTAAAAACATTAAAAGTATATTTCAGGAACTTACGTCCAAAGTTATACAGTAAAGGTAAATTATGATAGCTCTACAAAATATATGTGAGTTCAAGGTAAAGATGAACACCCGAACTTTAACAACCTCTCCAATTAAGACAAATATATTGGGAATTGGAGTCAGCCGCACTAAATATAAAGAATGCACAGACTTGATTATTCAAAGTGCCCAATCACGGCAATCTTGTACTGTTGCAGCAGTCAATGTTCATAGCATTACCTCCGCTTATCTTGACCCAGATGGTCATGGCTACCAACTCAATCAATTTACTCTGGTTGCCCCTGATGGTCAGCCGGTGCGTTGGGCGCTCAATCTTCTTCGTAATCGTGATGAAGAGATACTTAACGAGCGGGTGCGGGGTCCAGAGCTAATGTTAAATATTTGCGAACAAGCTGCTGCTAAAGAAATCAGTATTTTTCTATATGGCTCTACGGAAGCAGTTCTGGAAACTTTACAGAAGAATCTACAAGAAAAATTTCCCAGCTTGATGATTGCCGGAACCATTTCTCCTCCATTTCGCTCTTTAACGCCACAAGAAGATGCGGCATACACCAAACAAATTCAGGAATCTGGCGCGGGAATTGTATTTGTTTCTTTGGGTTGTCCTCGCCAAGAAGCATGGGCTTTTAATCATCGCCATCAGCTAGACTGTCCGTTGGTTGCTGTGGGTGCTGCTTTTGATTTTCATTCTGGCAACATTCCTGAAGCTCCATTCTGGATGCAAAGCCTGGGTTTAGAATGGCTTTTTCGCTTTTTACATGAACCAAAACGCCTATGGAAGCGCTATTGGTTACTTAATCCTCTTTATTTGATTCTCCTGGCTTTACAGCTGCTCAAATTACTTCCTGTCGATCAAGAATCAACTGTAGAAGTAGAAACTAGCAACGTCGAGCGTCGCCCAGAAGCAATCAATCGCTAGTTAAAAAATGGTGTACCTGTTGCGGATTGAAGTCAATAGCGATAATGAACCTTCATCTAGCTTAGTCACCCGCGATGTGAACAACGATTTCTCGATAATGACCGCGCTGCCGATGTTCCCAAATATAGATTCCCTGCCAGGTTCCCAATAGCAATTTACCGCCAGCGATGGGGATTTGTTCAGAAGTATGAGTCACAGCAGTGCGAATGTGAGCTGGCATATCATCAGGGCCTTCCGTACTGTGGAAGTAGCGATCGCTTTCTGGCGCGAGTTTTGTTAAAAAGTTCTCTAAATCTTTGAGAACATCTGGATCGGCATTTTCTTGAATCAGCAGACTGGCTGAGGTATGACGCAAAAACAGGGTGCAAAGCCCAGTCTGTATCCGCGAATCTGCAACGATCGCTTGAACTTTGGGCGTGATTTTGTATAAAGATTTGCCGGGGGTTTGAACGGTAAGTATCTGTTGGTAATGAGTCATTGCGGCTCGAAAAAATTAACGGTTTTGGAAATAGCTGACGACGGCACGGGCGATCGCTTCGGTTCCATCTGTCGCCACCATCTGAGACTGATGGGGTGGAAGCATTGGTTGATGGAGAAACTCCCAGTTGCTTTGGAAGAAATCAGCAGGGTTTAGAATTTGATGATAGGTATGATTTTGGATGCCTTCAAGCAGCAGAGGCGCTTCGGCAAAGCCCTCTCGTGTTAGTGTCACAATGGGTATTCCCAATCGCAAAGCTTCAGCAAAAGTGCTGTATCCAGGTTTGGAAACTACGCGCCCACATACTGGCATAAAATCGACTGGGCGGTAAGATTGGTCTGTAATTTTTATTAGATTGGGTAAATCGGGTGCATTCCGGTCAAAGGTGATAAATTGCCAATCGGAAAACTTCAGCAAATTGTCGTAGGGAATTTCTTGTAACCCCAAGCCACCGAAGGTGAGCAAGATGGTTCGCTCGGTCGGTGTGGTGATTCCCCATTTAGATCGTAGGGCGTCTGGGCTGTGGCGGGGAGTGCCGCCGGTTAAACCGACATCGACGATCTGGGGGAAAGCACTCATCGATTCGTGGAAGGGCAAGCGAAACAAGCGATCGCATTTTGCATAACATTCGCTGATCCAATCCGCAACTGCAATAAACTCTCCTCCCCACGCGCGATAGATAAAGTCCCAGCCAAAATTACTCAGCATCCAGCAAGGAATCCCAGCAGCTTTGCCGATTGACGCTGCCAGTGGTGGAATATCTGCCAAAATCAAACCCACTCGGTTTTGACGAATAAAGTTTACTTCACTTGCAATGATAGATTTTTCTTGGGCGCGAATTTGTTGCACTTTTTCCAAAGTCGCGGCTTTATCCATTGCGAAACTATCAGCTTGCACAACGCCGATATCAAAACCACGAGGGCGATGAATAAAATCCCCTGAAATATAAGATTCTAGTAACCAGCGGGGTGCTGTTGTTACCAGAATCAGCAGAATTTCCGGATACATTTGTTGAACTGCCGCTGCGACGGATGCCGCTCGGACTGCATGACCGAAGCCATGATTGGTGATAGCGATGTATAAAATTGGGTGCTTAGCAGTCATTAGTCAGTAGCCAGTCGTGATTAGTCATCAGTCTAGTTGCCAATTCCTAAGGTCTAATGACCAGTAACTACTGACTCAATTTTTGAATGGCTTCAACAAGTTGGTCAATGTCAGATGGCAGGGTGAAATAGTGAACGCAGGCGCGTACACAGTCGGGATTGCGGATTGTCCGAACCAGCAAGTTTTGATTTTCTAAAGATTGTACTAATTGCTGGTGATTGCCCCCGCCTGAAAGCTGGAAGGAGACAAGACCGGATTCTGGCGGTGCATTTCGCAGACATTTGATGTGAGGAAGTTCGGCTAAACGTTGCCAGAGATATTGGCTCAAATCTAGGATTTTTTGGAAGCGAGATTCTGGTGTTCCCCATTGCTGATGAATCGCGATCGCTGCCCTAAGCCCAGCATAGAGAGGATAGGCAGAAGTCGCTACTTCATATCTTCGCCCATCCGGTTGCCAGCCAATTGGTTGACCGGATGAATTGGCAATAATGCTGCGCCAGCCGATAAACGTGGGGTTCAGGCTTTCTAAAGCTTCCGGTCGCACATACAGACCACCGACGCCTTCTGGCCCGCACCACCACTTGTGACCCGTGAAAGCATAAAAATCAATCCCTAATTCTGTCAAATTTAATGGCATTGACCCCACGGATTGAGCTGCGTCCACCAGAATTCTGATGGGGTGATTCTCGGTGGAATGGTTGCGGCAGGCGGCAGCAATTTCAGCCAGCGGCAAGACTTGACCCGTGTTCCAGAGGATATGACTCAGCACTACCATTCTGGTCTTGGGGCGCAGATATTCTGTAATCGCTGTTACAGGATCGCCTTCATTCAAAGTTCCCATCAGCGGGCAGCAGGATACTTCGATGCCAAAGCGCCGTTGGAGTTCCTGCACAGTTGCTACAATGCCTGGATGTTCGCAGTCAGAAATTAGCAGATGGTCTCCGGCTTGCCAGTCCATGCCCCATAGAGCAATATTGCAGCCGACGGTGACATCTTCAGTCAGGGTAATGGTTTCGGCAGGAACACCCAGGGAAGACGCGATCGCAACTCTAGTTTCCGTTGCCTCCCGTACCACCCAACTCCCTACCTCATTGGAAAACGGCCCCACACGCTGCACGTATTCATAGGATTGGAAAATAGCATCCAATGCTGCTTGGGGCATTGGACCTTGACCGCCATAGTTGAAATACGCTTTATTCACTAGAGCTGGAAATTGCTGCCGATGGTGTTCTAGCAGCGTTTGTCCTGGAGAAATGCTCGTCATAGTATCAATATTAGACTTCACTTGAACAAGGAATCGTCACTTCGTAGCTTTGCTGGATACGGCAGCGGAGGCGTTGCAATTAGTTATTGCTGTGACCGTTGCTAGATCATGTTAACTTATTTAAAAATTCCCATAAATCCGGTTTTTGGACTTGACAAGTTTACAAGAGCGTGAATTTAGTTTCACGAAGTCTCTGTCTCAGATTTCCCTTGTATGCAGGTTACAAAATGGCGTTGAGTGTCGGTTAAGTTGCTGTGCGTCTAATACCAAGTTTTCTTGTTGATGCTACACAACATTTAAAAACCAGTCATTTCCCTAGTCAATAACAAACAACAAGGGAGAATCAAAAATCGGTTCAAAGTTCATCTTATAACGAGTAAAGGAACTCGCTATGAATCAGCCAATTGAATTATCTTTAGAGCAAAAATTCAGTATTAGAAGCTTCTCAGACCAAGTGCAAAATATGTCCCGCGAACAAGCACAGGAATTTTTGATTATGCTGTACGAGCAAATGATCGTCAAAGAAAATATGTACAAGTCCTTTCTGAAGCACGAGTGGGGACTTGATTCAGGCAAAATGTCTGCATGAATCTTATCCGTAGTGCCACATTCGGGATGAGAAGTTAATGCTGGGCGATCGCACTCTCTTTAGCGAGGGACGGCAATGGTGGTCAACCAGGTTAGGTAGTATGGGATAGCCTTGCTAAAATACGCTCTTGCGTCGCATCCCTCCAGTTGAACCATGACCACCACTACTGACTTCCTTAGCCACCTCAACCCCTCCCAGCGCCGCGCTGTTGAGCATTTCTGCGGGCCTTTGCTGGTTGTTGCCGGTGCTGGTTCCGGCAAAACGAGGGCGCTGACTTATCGGATTGCCAATCTCATTTTGAAGCACCGGGTCGATCCGGAAAATATCCTGGCGGTGACTTTTACCAACAAAGCCGCACGGGAGATGAAGCAGCGGATGGAAAAGCTGTTTGCCGAACAGCTTGCTGAAAAAGAATATGGGAAGCCGCTGACAGCGTTACCAGCGGATGAACAGACGAGATTGCGATCGCGCGTTTACAAAATTTACATCAAAGACTTGTGGATTGGGACTTTCCACAGTCTCTTCTCGCGTATCCTTCGATACGATATCGAGAAATATCAAGACGAAAGAGGACGCAAATGGAGTCGCAATTTTTCAATATTTGATGAATCCGACGCCCAAAGTTTGGTGAAAGAGATTGTCACCAAACAAATGAATCTGGATGAGAAAAAGTTTGAGCCGCGTTCGGTTCGCTATGCCATCAGCAACGCCAAAAATCAGGGATTTTCCCCCAAAGAGTTTGAGGCAGAACAGGCGAATTATCGCGGACGAGTAATCTCGGAAGTCTACAGTAAATACCAAGATAGATTGGCAGAAAATAACGCGCTTGACTTCGACGATCTAATTGCAATTCCGGTAAAGCTATTTCAGCAAAATGAGCAAGTCTTAGGTTACTGGCATCGAAAATTTGGTCACATTTTGGTGGATGAATATCAAGATACCAACCGGATTCAGTACGATTTGATTCGCCTGCTGACGACGAACGGAGAAACTAGGAAGAATGAGTGGGATTGGAAAAATCGCTCAGTTTTTGTTGTCGGTGATGCGGATCAATCCATTTACTCTTTCCGCATGGCAGATTTCACCATCTTGCTAGAATTTCAAGAAAACTTTGGGGATGGTTTGCCGGATGACGATACGCGGACGATGGTGAAGCTGGAGGAAAATTATCGCTCTAGGGAAAATATTCTCCAAGCGGCAAATAAACTCATTGAAAATAATACTCAGCGGATTGATAAAATTCTCAAAGCGACACGCGGGGCAGGCGAACAAATTTTTTGTCACAAGGCTGACAACGAGATTGCAGAAGCTGAATTTGTCGTGAATCAAATCCGCAACCTGAAACATAAAGATCCAGAGCTAGACTGGGGGAATTTTGCGATTCTCTACCGCACGAATGCTCAATCTCGTGCTTTTGAGGAGTCCTTGGTGCGTGCGGGTGTCCCCTACAACATTGTTGGGGGTTTAAAATTTTATGACCGCAAAGAAATTAAAGATGCGATCGCGTATCTGCGGCTAATTGTGAATCCAGCAGATGCGCTGAGTTTGTCGCGAATCATTAATACTCCGCGTCGCGGTATTGGCAAAGCAACCTTGGATGCGATCGCTGGTGTCGCCCAAGAATTAGGCGTATCGATGTGGGAAATCCTCAAAGACGAAACCTCCGTCAAGACTTTAGCTGGACGTGCGGCGAAGTCTATCAACAGCTTTGTGCAGATGATTTGCCACTGGCAGCTACAATTGGACACTCTGCCAGCTTCGGAAATCGTGCAGGGAGTGATGCAAGATTCTGGTTATATTCAGGATTTAAAAAGTCAAGGCACCGACGAATCGCAAAACCGATTGGAAAACGTTCTTGAACTCAAAAACGCCGTTCTGCAATTTGAGGAAGAAAACGAAGATTCAAGCTTAGAGAGTTTTCTCGCCAGTGCTTCCCTATCTTCTGATTTGGATGACGTGAAAGAAGAGCGATCGCGCTTGTCATTGATGACGTTGCACTCTGCTAAAGGACTAGAATTTCCAGTCGTCTTTTTGGTAGGAATGGAGCAAGGATTGCTTCCTCATAACCGTACTCTCAACGATCCGGCGCAGCTGGAAGAAGAACGTCGCCTCTGTTATGTAGGCATCACCCGCGCTCAAGAACGACTCTATCTCACCCATGCCCGCGAACGTCGCCTCTGGGGTTCCCGCGAACCAGCCATTCATTCTCAGTTTCTCAAGGAGTTACCCGCAGATTTGCTGAGTAGTAATTTACCCAAAGCAACTGCTAATAGTCGCGCTGGTATGGCGTCAACATCTCCGAGACAGACATCCAATGGTGCCAACAGTCTAGGGCAGAATTGGAGCGTGAGCGATCGCGTCCTCCACAAAGCCTTTGGTGTCGGTCAAATTACTAACATTTTCGGGCAAGGAAACAAAATAACTCTCGCCGTGAAATTTCCTGGCATTGGTATAAAAATCATCGATCCTAAGATTGCCCAACTACAACGAGCGGAATAAATAGTGAGGAGAGCGGATTGATTCATTCAAAACTCAAAACGATTGAGATTTGAGCCGTGAGTAAAATCACTCCAAAAGAATACCACTCGAAAACTGGAAATGTTGTTACAGTTCGGAGTGCCTTGATTGAGGATGCAAAAGCTCTCGTTGATCTTCAATTTTCAGTTGCTCAAGAAGGCAAGTATATGGTGACTGAGGCTGAGGAATTTGACTTAACCAAATCGGAGGAAAAAGAAACAATTGAACAACATTCTCAGCAACCAGGGCAGCTTTACTTGGTGGCTGAGATTGACAACACAGTTGTCGGATTTGTTGAATTTGAGAATGGCAACCGAAGACGCACCTCTCATAGCGGGATACTCTCCATTTTTGTTTACCGAGAATGGAGAGGAAAAGGCATCGGCTCGTTTTTGCTGCAAGAACTGCTTGATTGGGCAGCGAATGAGCCGCTGATAGAAAAGGTAACTCTTGCAGTGTTCGCTACAAATCGCAGTGCGATCGCTCTTTACAAAAAATTTGGCTTTGAAGAAGAAGGAAGATGTCCTAAAGATATGAAATTAGCCTTAGGTAAATATATCGATACTGTATTGATGTACAAATTTGTAAAAAAAATGTAGAGACGCAATATATCGCGTCTCTACATAATAAAGGAAAGATGCTCACTTGATATCGAGTCCGCGCATAGCTAATAATGCCGAACCATACGCAGCGGCTGTGTGCATTGGCGGAACAATTGGCACTTGTAGATAACGACCACGAATTTTTGTCCAAGCGGGATTTTTCGCCCCACCTCCAGCCGTATAAACACGAGTTAGAGGAGTGCTACCGAGTTGTTGTAAAAGTTGGTATCCCCGTGCTTCAATACGGGCGATACTTTCGAGCAAACCGTGTAGAAATTCTACTGGATTATCGGGACGGGGTTCCAGCCGTGGCGGTAGATGGGGGTCGTTAATCGGGAAGCGATCGCCTTCTTTTAATAAGGGATAATAATCAAGCTGGCTCTCTTTTTCTGCATCTATCTGATTGCTGAGACTTTCTAATTCAGCATCGGTGAAGAATTTTCGTAGCACTGCACCGCCAGTATTAGAAGCACCACCCACTAACCACAAATCCCCCAGGCGATGACTGTAAATTCCGTATTTTGCATCATCTACGCGAGTGCGACTTAACAGCTTCAGCACTAGCGTTGAACCGAGGGAGGTACTCGCTTCACCGGGAGACTTGGCACCGCTAGCAAGAAATGCCGCAATACTATCCGTGGTGCCAGCATATACTAAGCAATGTTTGGGTAATCCAAAGTTAGTAGAAATTTCAGGTTTTAATTCAGCAACAGGTGTCCCTGGATCAATAACTTCAGGAAGATTAACAGGTAAATCAAGATTTAATAACCACTCTGGATAACACAGATTTTCAACATCGTAGCCTAATTTCAAAGCATTGTGATAGTCACTTATGCCCAGCTTCCCATGTAATAAAAAGGCCAGCCAATCTGCCTGATGAAGGAAGTAATAATTTTGAATTGTAGGAGTAGAGCCTTGTACCTGCCCTAAATTTTGAAGGAACCACAAAAGTTTGGCGAGGCTGGAGGTAGCGCTTAATACCGTGTGATTTGGGGGAGCAATTTTCCTTAGCCTTTCCATTACTTCCACCCCTCGCGCATCATTGTAGAGGATAGGCTCAGCAACAGGTTTACCGGGGTGATCGCACAGCAGCACCGTGGAAGAAGTTCCATCGATAGCGATCGCTTTAATTTCCCCACGTACTTCCAAAGGGATTTGTTCAATCAAGGAAAACAAAGCTTTCTCCCAGCTTGCAGCCAATGCTGCTTCCTCAAAGGGATATTCCGCCTCAGCTTGGATTGTCCCATCCGTGTGAATTGCGACGGCTCGTGCGCCAGAAGTGCCAAAATCAATTCCGAGGTAGAGGTTCATAATGAGATTATTGACTCAGGTTTTAAAGAGACTCAAGTTATTTTATTCGCTGTCTCTATTCAATTAAATTATTAAAATAAGTCTTTAGAGATAGGAATTTCAACTAAGAAGATTGCAAGTTAGTATTACATGAATCAGGTGAGTAAATTTATGCCTTATAAACAAATTGATGAATTACCAGATTCGGTAAGAAATCACCTACCCAAGCACGCCCAAGAAATTTTTCTCGCTGCCTTTAACAATGCTAACGAAGAGTACAAAGAGGAAGAAACTGCCTTTAAAGTTGCTTGGAGTGCAGTAAAGCGGGACTACGAAAAGGGAGATGATGGGAACTGGCATAAAAAGCCGGAATAGATATGACAAAAATAAACTCAGGTTTGCTGGGGTGGAGCGTATGGGGAGCTTTTTCCAGGTAAATCAGTGGAATGCGCGATCGCTATCACCCTTGCGATCGCTGTGTAGAAAATAACATCAACTGATTTATCGATGCGATCGCCTCCGGACGCAAGCTGAAGCCGCTCAGCAGCAAGCCAAAGCTGCTGCTACCCTAATAGCGAGCTGGATTAGCACAGAAGCAGCACGACTAGCGGCGAAACTGCGCGAGTTAAAGATTGACTTGGACACCTGGGTTGACGAGCTGGGTTCATGATGTGGAAAGCGATCGCTTCGCGGCTTCTCTTGTGAGTAGCAACAGCGAACAGCACTGCATGCAAACGCAATCGCAGTGGAAAGAGATGCGATCGCGCTTATTAACATCTGCAAACAACTCTGGAGTCCCGATCCTCTAATGGGTAGACAATAGTGCTTCATACCCAAAGTACAGAGGTCACAATGTCTGAACCCACAAGAAGTCCCCAACCAATCATTTTGATTCGAGGTTTTGGCGGACTCGACGTTTCCGACGAGAAAAAAGACACTTACCAGCGATTCAACGTTGGCACTGTTTACCCTCAAAAACAAGGTGAAAACTATATCTACGAGGGGCTAATTTTGCGGTTTATGAAGTCGAACTGGAAGTACCAAGACACCACCAACGTCGTCGGGTACTACGGTAAAACTTATCCCTACGAACCGCTGCTGCCTGAGAAACTGAAGCGCTCCACGGATAAGGATATCGTGGGAAAATTTATGCGCTTGAAGGAGCTGGGCTATTTTTCTGGCAATAAAATCATTATCGACCCCGGTATGGCGCTACATCTGCTGGAAACGGTAGAACAACCCTGGCAAACTCTCTGGGTATTTCGTTACTACGACTTGGACGAGCGAAAATTCAACGTGTATGGTGAAGCTCTAGTTCGCTTAATCGACTTTATTCGGGAACTCACAGTCCAAAAGGAAGGCTTTAAGCCCAAGGTGAATATCATTGCCCATTCAATGGGTGGACTCATCGCACGCGAGGCAGTTCAACGCACTTATCCAACCTTTAAGAAACAGAAGGCAGAGGATTACATTAACAAAATTGTCACCCTCGGTACGCCGCACCAAGGCATCAGTTTTCAAATTCTCAAAAATTGGATCAATATTAGTGCGGAAGATGAGTTAAAGCATTTTAATCCTGATTTTCAAAAAGACCCTAGAAATGATGCGGCTTTCGTTAATTTTCACAACTATTTTCCCGGAGAACGACTGCTAACAGTGGTTGGAACGAACTACCGTAGTTACGACACCGCGATCGCATCCAGGTTAAATCGCGCCTTCTCTCTAGAGGGCGAGTATGGGGCAAACTACAATCGCAGCGATGGTTTAGTTAAACAAACTTCGGCGCAAATCCCTGGCACACCGCGCACTTTCGTCCACAAGTGCCACGGGGGCGACGACTCGCTGATTACTTCACGAGAAGCGTTTGAAGTGGCAACCCGCTTCTTTTTCGGGAATGTGCGATCGCGTCTGCGCTTGGTGAAGGGAAAAGTCACTCGTGGTAAGGATTTCTTCGGCAAGAGCGAATTTTTTCTGGGCGTTTCTATCAAGCCGCGTGGCGTAGACTTCGAGCTTTTCCATCAAAGTAAAGATGCCGAAAATTGCTATGGCCCCTTTAGTCAAGTTGACCCGCTTGACAAAAATGTTAACTTCTCGGAAGCCAATCAGAATCTAGGCTTTCCTTGGGCAGATAATAACAAACTCATCTGGCAAGGGTACCTCGACACGAAAAAGAGCCTCACTGCCAAAGACATGGTGCTGCGCGTAGAATTTTACATTGGTGAACGCGATCTTTATGGGTTTGGTTTCTCGGACAACAAGATTTTCAACAAGCAATACTACGTTCGTGCCTTGCTACCAAACGATCTACAGCCCAACCTGAAACTCTACCTCCATGCCGATGAGCAGTTTATGCGAGAAGGCTTCCAGCCTTCGCCGCAGGAGGAGATGCAGAAGGTGAACGGCGGCTGGCAGTTTGATGTCAGAGAAACCGGGTTTGAGGGAACCTTCCGCATCGAACTGGATAAAATTCCCGAAAATGGTCAGCCAATCCCGTTTGTATAGGCAATTCTTGTTACCTTTCCTCAACCTCTCTCCAGCATGGGAGAGCTTTTAATTGTCCTCCTTCCCTCGTAGGGAAGGGGATTAGGGAGTTAGGTGTGTCTTAAGTAGCGATCGCAGAGTGGGGGCTGAGGACAGTTTGCTTTTCTTTACGAAACTCACAACACTTTTGGTCGGATCTACCTCCAGAATGGTTTTGAGTAACAACGCCGATTACAGCAACCATCATGTCTCAGCCCACGATAGAATCCATCCTTCAAGAAAAACGCTTATTTCAACCACCGGCTGAATTTTCACAAAAGGCACATATTAAAAGCCTGGAGGAATACCAGCAACTTTATGACCGCGCTAAAGCTGACCCCCAGAAGTTTTGGGCGGAACTTGCAGAACAAGAGTTGCACTGGTTCCAGAAGTGGGATACGGTGCTGGATTGGCAACCGCCATTTGCTAAGTGGTTTGTCGGTGGTAAAACAAATATTTCCTACAACTGCCTGGATAGGCATTTAACTACCTGGCGCAAGAACAAAGCCGCTTTAATTTGGGAAGGGGAACCGGGAGACTCGCGCACCCTAACTTATGCCCAGTTGCATCGGGAAGTTTGTCAATTTGCGAATGCGTTGAAGCAGTTAGGGGTGGAAAAAGGCGATCGCGTCGGGATTTATATGCCGATGATTCCGGAAGCCGCGATCGCGATGTTAGCTTGTGCCAGAATTGGTGCAGCCCACAGCGTCGTTTTTGGCGGTTTCAGTGCCGAAGCTTTGCGCGATCGCTTAATCGATGGACAAGCCAAAGTAGTTGTCACCGCTGATGGCGGTTGGCGCAAAGATGCGATCGTTCCCCTCAAGGAGCAAGTTGATAAAGCTTTAGCTGATGGCGCTGTCCCTAGCGTGCAAAATGTCCTAGTTGTCAAACGCACTGGACAAGAAATTTATATGCAGACCGGGGGACGCGACCATTGGTGGCATGAGATGCAGCCAACTGTCTCCGCCGATTGTCCAGCCGAACCGATGGATAGCGAAGATTTGCTGTTCATCCTCTACACCAGCGGCAGCACGGGCAAACCGAAAGGCGTTGTGCATACCACTGCTGGTTACAATCTCTACACCCACATGACCACCAAGTGGATCTTCGACCTTCAAGATACCGATGTCTATTGGTGTACCGCTGACGTAGGCTGGATTACCGGACACAGCTACATTGTTTATGGCCCCTTGTCCAACGGTGCCACTACTGTAATGTACGAAGGTGCGCCTCGTGCCTCGAATCCCGGTTGTTTTTGGGATGTGATTGAAAAGCACGGTGTCAACGTTTTTTATACCGCACCAACTGCAATTCGCGCTTTCATCAAGATGGGCGAAGAGTTACCCAACGCCAGAAATCTCTCTTCCCTGCGATTGCTGGGAACGGTAGGCGAACCAATTAACCCGGAAGCGTGGATGTGGTATCACCGCGTTATTGGTGGCGAAAAGTGTCCGATTGTCGATACCTGGTGGCAAACTGAGACGGCTGGCATTATGATTACGCCGCTACCAGGGGCAATTCCCACCAAACCCGGTTCTGCTACTCTTCCCTTCCCTGGAATCCTCGCTGATATTGTGGATTTGGAAGGCAACACAGTCCCCAACAGCGAAGGCGGCTATCTAGTAATTAAACATCCTTGGCCTGGGATGATGCGAACCGTCTACGGCGACCCAGATCGCTTCCGCCGCACCTACTGGGAACACATCCCCCCGAAGGATGGGCAGTATGTCTACTTTGCTGGAGATGGTGCCAGACGCGATGAGGATGGTTACTTCTGGGTGATGGGGCGGGTGGACGATGTACTAAATGTGTCAGGACACCGCTTAGGTACGATGGAAGTGGAATCCGCTTTAGTTTCTCACCCTGCCGTTGCTGAAGCTGCGGTAGTGGGTAAGCCGGATGAACTTAAAGGGGAAGAAGTAGTAGCCTTTGTTACTTTAGAAGGTACGTATAGTGCCAGCGAGGAACTGAGTAAAGAACTCAAAAAACACGTTGTAGCGGAGATTGGCGCGATCGCGCGTCCCGGTGAAATTCGCTTCACCGACTCCTTACCCAAAACTCGTTCGGGTAAGATTATGCGGCGACTGTTGCGGAATCTCGCTTCTGGTCAAGAAGTCTCCGGCGACACCTCTACCCTAGAGGATCGTGGCGTGTTGGATAAACTCCGAGAAGAAGCGTAATTTTTTTAAAGCAAAGGTACGTCAAGGTAAACGCAGAGTTTTGCAGAGAATTTCCTTGGCAAACCTTTGGGGTAAGGGCGGGTTTTAAACCGCCCTTACTGCGTACCTTTGCGTTAAAAAAAGTGTTGGTAGACATTGCCTAGTTGACAATTAAACTATCTTTAAGGTGGACTATTTTGGCATAGATTTTTATGAAGCTAAAAAGCCACTTGAAGCCAGCATTTATTCAACCGCTTACCTGCATTAGTCTAGGCATCCTTGCGGGAATCGGCATATCCCCTGTAGTTCTGGCTGAACCGATATTCCCAGGCGATCCGATAATAGATCAATCAGTTTTCTCTAACCCTCACCCTCCTGTCTTCAAGGACGGGACTCTAGAAATTGATCACCGTCCTCCAAGACCCTGCCGAACTGGTGACGACATCAAGCTAGTTATAAAGATAGGAGGAGGGGGAGAGCGAGAGCGCCGATACAGACCGCGCACGGATCTAGAACAGCAAGATTGTGAAAGATTGCGGCAGGAACAAAAGGCGAGAGAAGAGGCGAGACAAAGACAGCGAGAGGAACAAGCACGAAAACGGGCAGAAGAAGTGCGGCAGCTAATGCAGCAATGGAGTAACCTCTACAGTGCCAACAAATTGTCTGAGGCAGAGGTAGTCTTTAGCAAACTCATAGAAATGCACCCAAATGACGCTAGTCAGTATTACCAGTCAGGGAAAGAACTGTATGGTCAAGGCAAAGCCGAAGCAGCGATAATTATATATCAGCAAGCGATTCGCCTCAATCCTCGTCATGCTGTAGCTCATAACGCTATTGGAGTTATCAGAGCAAGCCAAGGTCGATGGGAAGAAGCCATTGCAGAGTATCAGCAAGCGCTTTCGATTAATCCTGACTATGCTGATGCGCTGAAAAATCTGGGACAAGCGCTGTGGCAACAAGGTAAGCGGGAAGATGCGATCGCTTCCCTAGAAAAAGCCAAAAAACTATATACACAACAGCGTCAGCCTTACGAAGTTAACCAAGTCGATTCGCTTTTGCGGCGGATGAGTGGATAGTAGAGTAGCGCAACGCTGAATTAGAATTTAAGGAGCGCGATCGCGCGTCAGGCGAGAAATTCGCTTTACCGACTCTTTACCCAAAACTCGCTCCGGTAAGATTATGCGGCGATTATTGCGAAATCTCGCTTCCGGTCAAGAAGTCTCCGGTGACACCTCTACGCTAGAGGATCGTGGCGTGTTGGATAAACTCCGAAAAGAAGAGTAATCCATAGGAAGCGATCGCTTACAGCTAACTTTCGATTTGCGCGATCGCCTCCACCACCGAAAATCCAGTGCGATCGCGCTGGAAAATGTGAAATTCTCTCTAGCCAAAAAAGTATTCTGCAACACTTCCAATTTAGAACGGTGACGTTCTCAAAAAACTGTACCAAGAAGTATAATTATTGATTTTTAACCCAAATTTAACTCGTATTCAGAGGTTTATTTTGAATGCAGTTACGTTATTTTTTTTAACTTTTTAACTTTTTGAAATGCTTGCACTCATCAAGTAAATTTCAAACCTATTAAATAGTTTTACAGAACTAAGGAATGTTTTGAGAATCAAGGATGCGTTATACCTAATTCTGACCCTAATTGAGGCGGACATTTATGCCCAAACAACTGGTACTCATGGATCATGATGGCGGTGTTGATGATTATCTCGCCACGATGCTGCTGATGACAATGGATGGCATTCAGCCACTCGGCATCGTTGTGACGCCAGCAGATTGTTATGTTCAGCCAGCCGTGAGTGCCACGTGCAAGATTTTAGATTTGATGGGACGTTCAGAAGTGCCAGTGGCAGAAAGTACGGTGCGAGGAATTAATCCATTTCCGCGACTATTTCGCCGCGATTCGTTTGTGGTCGATCATCTCCCAATTCTTAATGAACGGGAAACAATTCAGACACCACTGGTGCCAGAAACGGGTCAAGAATTTATGGTGCGATCGCTCCAAGCTGCACCCGCACCCGTCACACTGATGGTAACTGGCCCTTTGACAACAGTCGCCACTGCACTGGATATGGCACCGGAGATTGAAGGGAAAATCGAGAAAATTGTTTGGATGGGAGGTGCATTGAATGTTCCTGGTAACGTTAGTCGCGATATCGAACCAGGACAAGATGGTTCGGCTGAATGGAATGTTTATTGGGACCCTATTTCAGCAAATCAAGTTTGGCAAACCTCAATCCCCATCGTACTTTGCCCGTTAGACCTCACTAACAATGTGCCCGTAACTTCAGAAGTAGTGCGCCAATTAGGTAAACAGCGGCGTTATCCTATTTCCGATTTAGCAGGGCAATGTTATGCGCTGGTGATTCCTCAAGATTATTATTTTTGGGATATTTTAGCTACAGCTTATCTTGCCCATCCGGAGTTTTATGAAGTGCAAGAAGAGGAGACAAGAATTGTCACGGCTGGCATCAGTCAAGGACGAACCACAGTGGAACCTGGTGGAAGGAAAATCGGGGTGATGCAGAAGGTAGATAAGCAGCAATTCTACGATTACATTTTGCAGCAATGGGCGCGTTAAAGAAAATTTTATTAAATAAAGATGTAGGTAAAAAAAGGTAGGCTCTTGACAGTTCAGCGTTTGGAATTCTTTGATTTTTCCTCTCCAGCCATATAAAACAGTAGAGACGCGATTAATCGCGTCTCTACTCATAAATAGACGATTTGGTAACAATCAGCTTAACTTAAAAATTAATTCTTCCCTCATTGAGCAACTTGTAGCCGCCAGCCAAAGCAGCAAAGCCGACAAAGAAGTTCCAGAGGCTAGTTTGTCTTAAAATAACGCCACCGCTCATAAAAACTAGCACAATTCCTAAACCCAACAAAAATGCTCCAAAGGTGCCCGTTTCTCTTCTAAAAAACATCAAACAAATCACACCGCCCATAATGGCTAAAACGGAACCCATTGCTGGTAAGTTCCGCCAATAGTAAGGGAAGTAGTGACTAGCAAAAATAATATTTTTACCTAAAAAGTAAACTCCAGCCAGAAGTAGGATGAATCCTATTAATTTGATGAAGAGTCTAGTCATAATTTTGGCTATGGTTTCTCACTAAAGTTATTGTATGGAGCCGATTCAATGCCGCAATCCTTAGTTTTGCCGAACTCTTATCTCAGGTTGCAACTTCTGGTAGAGGAAATTACTTAAGCCTAACACTACGTAATAGCTAGCCAGAATAAAAAAATCGTGCAGAACCGTTCCCTGGACAAGGAAATCAAGGAATTTATGAGAATCGTTGATTTAAGTTAACATTCGTAAATATTTGTTCTCCGATTGTCAGAAATCAGTAAGAATACTGAATACTCAATCTTAATTAAAGAATTTGTATAACTTTTGTGAAATGTTGGTAAAATACAAAACTATTTTGAAGTTTTGTATTTTTAGCAACAGATCCGGATGACCCTACCGTGTGTTTGCTTGATTTTTCCCGATTGAGAATCCTTGGCTAAATTGCCTTGGATGGCTAAATTTCCCTTTTTTTTAACAATTTTGGATTTTGTGATGACTCCCTCATTGGCATCTGCTCAGGCTAAAGTTCAGTCTCCTCACGTTGCAATCCGCAACTCATCGAAATCGAATGTTCATTCTCTGGCAGCACTGTGGGCACGAAAATACTATCGTGCGGTTACAGTAGACTATGATGCCGAGCATCTGAGACAAAATGAATTTTTAAAAGAAGTAACGTCCAAGGAAGGTCGAGCTTGCACAGCGAACAAGCTAATGCAAAACCTGACTTTGGCGAGTGCCAAAGCCTGGACTAAGACAGAAACGCTGTTATCAGAGGAGATTCGGCGTCACGGTATCAATCCCGACTTAATCAATCCCTTAGAAATTGCTGCTGATACTCGCTACTTATTTCAAAAAGTTTTGAATGGTTATGCTGACCGAGCTACAGCACAACGAGTGTCAGTGATGGCAGGTACTGACTTTGGGCAGGTACGCGACAAATACACCAACGCCGATCCCCGTGCCATCGGCTTTGTAAGTATGCAGTTTCATTACACAGGTCAGATGTTACTGGAGTGGCTTTCGCCGCCAGAGAAAGCGCTGTGGATGCCGTACTTAAAAATGATGGACGATCATATGTATATGCCGCTACGAGCTGCCTACTCAGCAGCGGCTGACTATGACTATGATTCTCCAGTTCTAGCCGCAGTTCAGCATCTTCTACCGATTAGTAGCAAAATTGCTGAAACGGTTTGTAATCAGGTTTGCCGCCTACATTCCAACCATCGCACCTACAGTGGATCTCTGAGCGAAGCAGTCGTCAGAACCGCCAGCATTCGCGATGCTGAGATGTTTCAGGTTTATCTGTGTTTATGCGTTTTGGAACATGATATCCGCTCCGTACAGCGAGAACTGTTTCCTTTATGCGTGATGTTATATCCTCGCTTAAATGTGAGCTGGAGATTGGTACAAGATATGCTTCAGGCGATGGGTTGGGCAATGCATACCCATCTGAGCGCTGATGATATGGCAATCTTGTTACCTTATCTACGGACGATGACGGAAATGTTTTCTCTGGAAGTGTTTCAAGGCGGCTGAGGTGATAAGGAATTAGTGAGTAGTCATTCTTAACGAATGACTACTTATAACCCCCTAAGCTTCCCGAAAAGCTTATGCATTACCGATAAGTTCCACAATCCTTTAGCTGCAAACCTAGCAGATTTCAACAGGTGTGGGTCATGCATAGACAGAAAAGCGGTGAGGGAGAATATCGAGATCCTTTCGCCTAAAGGTCGCCACAAATAAATTTTTGGATGTGCCTACTGGCAGAGATGGAATAACCCTAAGGAGTTCACAATTTGGATTGTGAACTCTAAAATCTAGAACGCAGTTCCTTTATCAATTCACTCCAATTGAGCGAATGGAGGCAGTGTCCTTAAATTGCTTGGTCTCAAAAAAGCCGCCCGATGCTGATTTTGAAGGATAAACTCCCATCAAGCTTGCATCATTTGCATTTCCAAGACGGAAGGAGATCCGCTTTGTTGGTTGATTGGCAAACTGGACGTATTCTCTGCCTTCATTGTCGAGGTTGTAAGACAAGGTGGCATCTCCGTAGGCTGCCTCTGCTTGTTTGAGAGAGGTTCCGGGACCGACTCCTTTTTCAGTTTTATAAGCGGAATTTTCGGTAACTAAAGCATCGATTTTGCCCGAATCAGTGAGGGGATTCCCGGCTGGGTAGAGGATGTAGTATTGCACCTTTCCACCTTGACTGACAGCGATCGCATCAAAATCCACGATGTAAGGCGACTGCACCTTAAATTCAGCTTTTGAACCCAGTTCTTTTTTGAGTTCGCCTAAAGTCATTCCCAGCTTAGCAGGGCCAATCCCTGTGGCAGAAATTTTCTGGCTTTCAGAAATTGTTTCAGAAATTGGGCTAGGACTTGGAGATTCGCTAGCCGGGCTGGGACTAGGTGGCGCTTGCACTGTCTGGGGTGCCGCGCTGCTGGCGGGTGCGGATGCTTCTGGGGTTGGTGGCGTCGCCGTGCTACAACCCACAAGTGTCATGAGCAAAAGTAAGGAACTAGAGAGAAAAAATCGAGATTTCACGGGCTAAACCTAATGCAATATTTATCGAGTCTGTTATTGGGATGAGGTAATGGGTAATTGTCATTATCCTTAGTCCTTAGTCCTGATTTTGTTGCTACTAACTAAGAACTAAGAGCTAATAACTAATTTTAGGGTTCATCCACTTCTTTCGCCTCAGTTAGAGCCTCAGCCGGAATTTCTAGGGCTAACTGATAGAGGTGGCGGCGGGAAAAAGAGGTGGCTTTTGCTAACTGGCGACTAGCTTGCGATCGCGAGATTCCCGCTTGCAGGAGATGTTGTAACTCGGCTTTTAGCGCCTCTTCCGACAGCATTGGCATCGTTAACTCGGCACCGGCAACGACGAGGGTAAATTCTCCTTGGGGTTCGCGGGTGGCATAGCGATCGCTTCCTTCCCCAATAGTGCCCCGCCAAAACTCTTCGTGCAACTTGGTTAATTCCCGCGCTAGTACAATTTGGCGGCTGAGTCCCAATACAACTCCTAAGTCTTGCAGTGTTTGTCGCAACCGATGAGGAGCTTCGTAAAATACGATCGTGCGGCTTTCGCTTTGTAAGGCTTCCAAACGTTCTTGCCGTTCTTGACCTTTTGGGGGTAAAAAGCCTTCAAACACAAATTTGTCTGGGGGAAGTCCGGCGGCACTTAAGGCAGTTGTGACAGCAGTACAACCGGGGATGGGAACGACGGAAATTGCTGCTTCGATACAAGCTTTCACCAGTTCGTAGCCCGGATCGGAGATTCCCGGCATTCCGGCATCGGTAACAAGCGCGATTGCTTTCCCGATTTTGAGTTGTTCCAACAACTCTGGAATCCGCTGCTGCTGGTTGTGTTCGTGGTAACTCCACTGGGGTGTTTTAATTTGAAAATGCTGCAACAGCTTCCCCGTGTGGCGCGTATCCTCGGCTGCGATCGCGTCCACCGTTTGCAAAATTCGCACCGCCCGAAAGGTCATATCTTCTAGATTACCTATCGGTGTCCCGACGATGTAAAGTGTCCCCAGTTTTGGCTCAGTTTGCATCAAATCAATTAAAAATTAATAAGTAAAAATTAAACAAGAAAAATTTTCTCTTTAATTTTTAATTCTACATTTTTAATTGAATTCTAGGGGCTGGGGTTGGGCAATGACATAACCTTGGGCATAATCTATCCCTAGGCATTTTACCTTCTCTAAAATCGAGTCATTCGCAACAAACTCAGCAATTGTTTGAAGACCCATCACGTGCCCAACGTGGTTAATCGCTTCCACCATCGCCAAATCAACCGGGTCATCGGCTATATCTCTGACAAAACTTCCATCAATTTTCAAGTAATCGAGCGGCAGATATTTGAGATAAGCAAATGAGGACATCCCGCTGCCAAAATCATCTAAAGCAAAACGACAACCCAAAGCTTTGAGTTCCTTAATTAACCCAGATGCTTTACTCAGATTGGCAATCGCGATAGTTTCTGTAATTTCAAAGCAGATCATCTTGGGTGGAATTTTATAGATAGAAAACTGCTCTTTCAGAAATTCAATAAACTGATCGTCATTAACGGTAGCACCTGATAGATTAATAGTATACAGGGTAAAAGATGAAGGAGGTAGGATATAGGGTGTTAGCGAAGGCGAAGGGGAAACATTGCTAGCACCAGCAACAAAGGAGTTGCTCACGCTTCCCGTTGGTGAAGATGAAAAATTCTCAACTTGGGGTTCTGAATTCTGAACTCCAGAGTGGTGAAGCAGCTCCATGAAGGTGCGGATCACCCAGCGGTCTATCGCAGGCATCAGGTTGTATCGCTCGGCGGCGGGGAGAAACGTCATCGGCGGGATTAACTCGCCTTTATCATCCACGAAGCGCAGCAGAACCTCATAGTGTTCCTCGGTTTTTGATTCAGCATTCAAAGGGGCGATGGGTTGGTAGTACAAGCAGAATCGACTCTTATCGCCTGGGAACGAATTTTCTGGAGCAGCGGAAAGGTTCAGAGGTGCGCTTTGAGCGATCGCTTGATTCAATCGAGTCAACCATTGCACTTCCCTTTGCTGTTGCGCTAACTTTTCATCGTCAGCTTGATAGACATACACGCGATTTCGTCCCCGATTTTTAGCTTCATAGCAAGCCGCATCGGCAGCACTAACGACGCCCGCCAAAGTAGAAGTATTCGCGTCAAATGTCACTACACCAATACTGACACCGACTGTGAAAGTTTTGTCCTCCCACGCAAATCGAAACTCCTGAATGCTTTCTTGTAGAGACTGAGCGACTCGCACTGCTTCCTCTGTCGGACATTGATACAACAGCACGGCGAATTCATCACCACCCAATCGTGCCAGAACATCAGTTCTACGCACTCTGCTTTGCAACAAACTGCTGATTTGACGCAACAATTCATCGCCAGCAACATGACCGCAAGTATCGTTGACAATTTTGAACCGATCGAGATCCAGATAGCAAAGCGTGTGTTCCTGGTTTTGCATTCTGGTATTCGACACGGCTTCTTGCAAACGTTGTTCAAATTCGTAACGGTTGGGGATTCCCGTCAGAGGATCGTGGTTAGCTTGCCAAGAGAGTTTTTCATTAACTTTAGTGAGTTCGGCGGTTCGTTCTCCCACCAATTTTTCTAGATGTTCTTGATACTGTTTGAGTGTTGTCTCAGCTTTCTTGCGTGCGGTGATGTCCTCTACTATGCGAATACCGAATTGCGGTTTGCCCTCGCCATCCCGTACCTGGGACACCGTGATATTGCACCACAGCATCTGCCCATTTTTTCCCAGGTAACGCTGCTCCATTTGGTAGCAATCACGACCCCAAATCAGATGTCCATCCTTTCCTAGATAACGCTTCGCCATCTCAGAATAGTCATGTTTGCCGATAATTAAATTGATATAACGATCCCAACCCATATCGTCTGGAAGCGTATCTTTTTGAAAATACCCTTCGGGCAATTTATTTTCGTTGTAGCCCAACATCCGTTGGAGTGCCGGATTCGTTGTCACAACATGACCTTCCATGTCTGTAATGGCAATTCCTATGCCTGCTCCCTCAAATATTGAGCGAAAGCGAGCTTCGCTATGCCGCAATGCTGCCTCTGCTTGCTGGCGTTCGGTGATTTCCTGGCTGAGTTTTTGGTTCGCCTCTTCCAGTTGTACCGGACTGAGAATCGCGAGTGCTTTGGGCATCAAACTCACCAGTTTGATGGCTGTGTAGCAGGACACAAAAGCTGTAATCGCTTTGAGGGCACCTGAAAGCCAGTAGGCGGGGTGCCAAAGCGTCCAGATTTCCATGAGGTGGTTAGTACCACAGGAAACGATGAAAACCCCAAACATCACCAAGACCCCGCGAAATTGCACATCCCGCCGTTGATGGACAAAGTAAAACAAAGTGAAGGAAATTGAGTAATAGGCGATCGCAATCAACGCATCTGCCACAATATGCAGCGAGACTAACCCTGGTTGCCAGAGATAGCAGTGCCCGTGGGGAATAAACCAATTTGGAGAGATTAAATTTTTTAAAAATTGCAGCATTAGTCGTGAATCCTTAAGGATTAGCGGTAGGTTTGATTAATCTGCAAGGATGTTCAACAAAGGTTCCCGCTACTTTTAGGATGCCCAAAAAATTTGCTGCATTTCACAATTAATTGGCTTTCTAGATAAACTTTTGAGTTAATTTTTATGTGTTTATCGTTGTCGGTAATAATTTTAGCAACTAGCATTTAACCCACTTATCCGTAGAGAATTGGGTCAGTCGGAACAGGAAAAATAATCAATGACTTTTCAGGGACTTTTTGTAGGATTAGTTACCTTAGACCTGGTGTATTTAACGACAGGTCTACCCGAACAAAATCAGAAAATTGTTGCATCTGACTATACGGTGGCGGCAGGAGGCCCTGCGACCAATGCAGCCGTGACTTTTAGTTATTTGGGCAATCGAGCAAGCCTTTTCGGTATAGTTGGTATTCATCCAATTAATGGCCTAATCCGGACTGATTTGGACAGTCACTCAGTGACGCTCATAGACCTGTCACCTAGCCAATCTGAACCTCCGCCGATATCTTCTATTATCACGACTCAGGCAACAGGCGATCGCGCTGTGATCTCGATCAATGCGACTAAAAACCAAGTTAGCAGCGAAAGTGTTCCCCTTGATATTTTACAGGAGATTGATATTGTACTCATTGATGGGCATCAAATGGCAGTTGGAGAGAAAATTGCCCGATTAGCTAAAGAAAATCAGATCCCGGTTGTCATAGACGGCGGTAGTTGGAAGCCTGGATTTGAAAGAATATTGCCCTTTGTAGATTACGCCATTTGTTCGGCAAATTTTTATCCCCCAAGTTGCGATCGCGCACAGCAGGAAGTTCTTTCTTATCTATCCGCACTAGGGATTCCTCACATCGCTATCACTGGCGGAGAGAAACCTATCCAATATCTTTCGCAGGGTACAAGCGGATCGATAGAAGTTCCCCAAATAAATCCCGTTGATACGATGGGTGCTGGGGACATTTTCCACGGTGCCTTTTGTAACTATATCCTACGGAAAAGTTTTGCCGATGCGATCGCATCGGCGGCGAAAATTGCCTCTCATTCCTGTCAATTTTTTGGCACTCGTCGATGGATGCAGCAAACAGCACCAAAGTAATCAGAATTAACTAATCTTAAACTTGGGAGAGGGAACCGGCAGCATATAATAAATCAACTGGCTTAAGACAGAAACTTTCAGAAATGGAAAGCACTTCTCAACAAAGCGGTTTGACCCGCAGACAACATCTTTGGATTGCTGGTAGCCTCTGGACGCTAGTCGGATTAGGGCTTTTTAGCATGGGGTTGGTATTCTGGTTTAAATTCCCTTATTTGGGATTGTTAGACGGACAGCATTTGGGGTGGGGCGCAGCAGCTTTTAGTCTTGGCCTAATGAAGGGAAAATTGATTCTTGACCGCACTGCAAATCGCGTCATTAATCGGGTAGAAACGCTACAGGAACCAAACCCGTTTAAGAGTATTTTCCAAATGTTTGGAGTGAAAACCATTACTTTAATTGTGGCAATGATGACCATTGGTATCGGATTGCGACGTGCGGGTGTTAGCTTTGAAGTGAGGGGTTTAATCTACATAGCGGTTGGCGCTGCCCTGCTGTGGAGTTGTCGCCGCTACTGGATAGCCTCCACCCAAGTGCCGACAGCCGAGGAAGCGTAAAGTGACAGCATTAAAATTGTTAGGCGAAAACCGATATGAGGGGCTAGAAGAAATTGTCGCGATCGCTCGAAGTGTAGGTTGGGGTGCCGCCGATATCCTCCAGTCATACTATCGTGGCGATCGTAGCACCGATGATTTGGAAGTTGAAAACAAAAAAGATGGCCCTGTCACGGCAGCAGATGTCGCCGTCAACGAATACATCCTCTATAACTTGCAGGCGTCTCTCAACAACCCAGATTTCGGATATTTAAGCGAAGAAACTTATAAATCTCAGACACCAGCAGTAGAGCAACCTTGGGTTTGGATCGTTGACCCCCTGGATGGAACGCGAGACTTTATCGATCGGACGGGTGAATTTGCAATTCATATTGCCTTAACGCACCAAGGGCGTCCGATTCTGGCAGTGGTCGCGTTGCCAGAGGCAGGAAAATTGTATTACGCAACCAAAGGCGGCGGCACCTATATGGAAACTCGTGAAGGTCAACCCAAGCCAGTTCGCGTATCGAAACGCAACAACCTTGAGGAACTCACCTTAGTCGTTAGTCGCACTCACCGAGATGAGCGCTTCAATCAGCTAGTGCAACACCTGCCGTTTAAAAATAAACACTATGTCGGCAGTGTCGGCTGCAAAATTGCCACCATTATCGACCACCAAGCAGACGTTTATATCTCTCTGTCTGGTAAATCTGCTCCCAAAGATTGGGATATGGCGGCTCCAGAGCTAATTTTGACGGAAGCAGGCGGACAATTCACCCACGCTGATGGCACTCCCCCCAAGTACAACCAGGGGGATGTGAATCAATGGGGTTGTCTAATTGGGAGTAATGGTCACTGTCACGACACGCTTTGCGCCCAAGCCTCAGAAATTCTGGCTCAATTGGACGCGGCCGCTTAGGTCGCACTGTGCGATCCGGTTTTAGACGCGATCGCGTTTCCCACCAGTAAAACCATGAATTTTTCCTAGCACCATCATCAATTAAAAATTAGAAATTAAAAATGCCAAGTTTTTAATTTTGCATTTTTAATTGATGATTGAGTAGTCTTACCAAGAATAAATCGGATTACCTAGGAGTCAGATGTCTCCGGGGGCCAATACCGGGATTGATGACAGATGCCAACTCCTCATCGGATAACTTCTCGATTTCATTATTCAGTTCTTCAACCGTGAAGTCATAGCCACGTTCACTAGCAATCTGGATGAATGTTTCGGGGTTAGTGGTTGCTTTGAGTCTTGCTTGTAATGCTTGATCTTCTTTAACTGCTTTGAACAAACTGGCAGCGCTTTCCTGTGCCATGACAATACATCTCCATTAAATATGTGTGATTTAAATGCATGATTCCGATGCACTAAAGATATTCAGATAGTGCATCGAGTCGGCATCACATCTGAAGGGAAGCGAGTCTGCCCCCGGATGTCATGTCGGCTGAACCTAGTTACCTTTTAGGATAAAGATTTCTGTGATACAAGTCACAAAATATTGACAAAAATTAAAGCTGCCGGTATCTGCAAATACCGGCAGCTAAATACACTTGTGCTAATACATACCAGTGCTAATACATACCAGCACGAAGATTTTAAATTTCGGCGGAGGCGCGTTCAATCAAGCGACGAGCCAAGGTTTGAGTGCCTGTGTGTTCGTAATAGTTTGTTGTCACATCTAGGAAAGCACCCAGATAGTCCAACTTGTCACCAGAAACTTCCACAAAATTTTGCAGGTTACTGACAACTTTTTGCGGGGTTAAATTGTGAGAGGTGACAAAACCACTCATCCAGCCTTTAACAGAATCAAAGCTTTGACCGATAAAGTTGAGCTTACCTTCCGGACTACCGCCAGGAATCAAATCGTGGACACGCTGGTATGTCTGATTTCCTTCTAGCTCTGCGGGACTCGCTTGATTCAATCCGGAGGTAGCTTTGAGGAGGAAGTCAGAGCCAAGGGGAACTAAACCATCAAAGCTAATTAAAGCCACCATCCGCATCAAAGATTCGCCACTATAATCACCTAAAGAGGCGACAAAATCTCCAATGCTGTCTCCTGGGATGCCGTTGATTTGGCAAAAGGCAACCAACTCAACCACCAATTTTATACACAAATCAATCGTTTGAGCTTTGTCCGCTTTAGGAGTGATGTTGTTTAAAAAACCGAAAAGCGGAATTTTTTCGCCTACTTTGTTCGCCAAGGCGGCTGTACCGAGAGCTTTATCTGCACTATCAACAGTTTGATAGAGCCACATGGCTCGCTGATATCCCTGCGATTTGTCGTTGTACAGATAGACGGCGCGTTCGCCAATTTGCTGAATTAACGCTTCATCAGTTTCGCCAGTGACAGCACGAATTGTGTTGTCAAAGCCAACAATATTTTGCCATTGCCCCGGAACGACAAAATCAAGCGATCGCAAAGCCATCGTGGTGATGTTATTGGTTGGTAGCTCATCAACCAGTTCAAAAATCGATTTGCTCACAGTCGTAGTCTCCTTGTTTTTTCAGTCGTCATTCATCAGTAGCCAGCAGTAATCAGTCATAAGTCATAAATTGCAAACGAATGACTCATGACTGATTCCTCAGGACTACTTACTTTAGTCGAGACAGACCATTGAGATTAAATTTTTGCAGCCAAGCTTCGCGATCGCTCTGAGTAAAGGAAGCATCGCGGGATTGAATTTTGACTTGGTAGCGATCGCCTACTAAAACAGCAGTGCCATTATTCCCCTGATTCACCGCTGGATAGCCAGCGATTGTTTTAGTGCTACTCTTAAATTTCGCTGCGGCTGTGGGAGTGCTGGTGGTATCAGAAATAGACAGCACGGCAACATCCTTGCCACCTTTTTTCAACTTATACTCAGCAAAGCCTTTTTTCTCTTGAGCTGGTACAGTTTGGAAGCCACTGCTACCTTTTGGAAAAAATTTGTTAAAGCTGCTACCCTGTTCAGCCTGTTTAGCAACTGCTGGAGGAGCATTCCTCTGAGTGCTTTCCTTTTGCGCTTGGTCATAACGAGAGGGAGCTTGGGTTGCACAAGAAGTTACTAGCAGCAACATCGAGAGCAACAACGCCGCGAAAATTCTCCGCCCATTCTGAAAAATCATTACCGCCTCCTGATAGCTTGAGGTTTCATTTTTATCACCATCTTTACATTTTTGGCATCTAGCTATGGAGAAACTTAAGCGATTCTCAAGAGGTTTACTCACTTAAGCTGTGACAAGTCTCAACCCCAATTCTTCTTTTCCCTACATTCTACTTGCGCGGGATTTGACATCAGAATTCCCCAAACCCTTTTTTCAGGGAGAGAAGTGAAGTGTAGCGCCAATCAAGGGGAGGGATTGGGTACCTCAGAATCCATTGTGGAGAAAGGGGGAGGAGGTTCTGCCGCTCAAGAGCGGTGAGCAATGACAGCATAGAAAGGATCTCCCCCACTGGCACCCATCCACTGTAGGAGCTTCGGCGCGGAGGATTGGTGAGTAATGACTTCTGGGGAGCTAAATCCGGGGACTGAGGTGAAGTAGCTTTTCACTAGCTCAACCCGACTAGCTTCGGAACTATCTCGCCATGCAGCGATCGCTTTTTGATAGAACATCCGGTTGGAAAAGCTGATAATTGCTATTCCGCCGGGTTTGAGGATGCGGTAAATTTCCGCAAATACAGCATCCGGGTATTGCAGATACTGCACCGAGACACAGTTGAGAACGGCGTCAAAATCTTCATTCGGTAGGGGTAGCTTCGGATTTTTGTTGATATCTTGAACAAAATAACGATCGAAGCGGGGATTTTTAGCCAGTTCCTCCTCGTTCAGTCCGTGTCCTTCGATATGAGCAAATTTCATCTCTTCTGGTAGATGGGAAACCCAGCTACTCATCATGTCCAAGATGCGGGTATTCGGCTTCAAGCGATCGCGGTATAGATCCGTCAGTTGTTGAATAAACCCTTCGTCTACGTGGGTCACAAACCGCGGATAGGAGTAAAACTCCGTATCATCGGTATCGTCTAACTTAGTGCGTTGATTCGGTCGCAGCATCATCATCTAAAACTGAAGCTATCTTTACATCACCAGTTTAGAAAAATTACGAACTGTAAAGATATGCCCCTAGGCTAAAGCCACACCCGTGAGAGTGACGGCTGTTCACTTTAACTTGGCGTACCTCTGCGCCCCCCTTTGCGTTCTTTGCGTTAAAAAAAACCTCCTTCAAATCCTGGCGGGGTTTCCCTTGCCAGCAACCAAAAAACAAAGCTAAATTAATATTACGTACGCTAACTAATTAACCAATGTCTTCTACATCTGCTGAGAGCAAGCCTTTTGAGCAATGGCACGAAGTAATGGCACCCTATAGTTTGGGCTACCGGATCAAACTGCTCTCCCAGGTGTTTAACCGCAAGTTTCAGGAACGGCTGGAGCCTTTGGGACTGACTCCCTTTCACTGGGTTGTATTGTGCTGTTTGTGGGAAGAAGACGGCTTAGCCACTTGCAGTATTGGGGAAAAACTACAGCAAGTGGGAGGTACGATCACCGGGGTGCTAGATCGGATGGAAGAGCGGGGGCTGATTCGTCGGGAACGCGACCTTCGCGATCGCCGGATTTGGCGCATTTGGTTGACGGAAGCAGGCAAGCAACTACAAGAAGTCCTACCGCCAATCGCGCTAGAAATTCGGGAACAGGCGATGAAAGGGATTCCGATGGCTGAACGCGAACATTTTTCTCAATTGGTAGATCAAGCGATCGCGAATCTCTCTTAAGGCTTGTAGAAGATAGCGACAATCTTCATCCGACTGGGTGAAGCATCGCATTAGGGATTCATCTAAAAATATTACGTATACGAAATAAATGCTGTTTACCAATGATTTCATAAATATTACATATACGGAATGACCGCTTATTAAATACTTTGCCGAGCAGGTAAAAAGTGATAACAACAAACTGAACCAAGGACAGATGCCTCTCTAGAGGAGCGTGTTGGTCTAGTAGCAACAGCCCAACAGACAGTAGATAGGCAATCAGAACTACCTACAAGCAACCCCTGAATCCCAAGATTTATGAAAAAAAACGCCATCAAGTTCATGCCAGTTTTACCGGCATTGAGATCGAGAAACTATCAGTTATTTTTCGCCGGTCAGGGGCTTTCGCTCGTTGGAACTTGGATGACGCAAATCGCCACGATTTGGCTAGTTTATAGTCTCACGAATTCAGCCTTATTACTGGGTATAGTTGGATTTGCAGGACAATTTCCCAGTTTTATACTGACTCCATTTGGTGGGGTTGTAGTCGATCGAGTCTCTCGTCATCGGCTCTTAGTCATTACTCAAAGCCTCGCCATGCTCCAGTCCTTAGCGCTAGCTTTTGTAGCGCTAACCGGAATCGCCCAAGTCTGGCATCTAATTGTTTTGAGTATATTTCAAGGAATCATTAACGCCTTTGATGCCCCCACTCGTCAAGCTTTCGTACCAGAAATTATCGAACGAAAAGATGATTTAGCGAATGCGATCGCGCTGAATTCTTCCATGTTTAATGGGGCGCGATTGATTGGTCCTGCCATTGGAGGGTTGCTTGTTGCCTCAGTTGGAGCAGGTTACTGTTTTTTAATTGATGGTCTCAGCTATATTGCCGTCATTACTGCTTTATTAGCAATGAAGGTAAAGCCCAGTAAAATAGCAGTCTCTCACGCTCATCCTTGGCAAAGATTGAAAGAAGGATTTGTGTATACCTTTGGCTTTCCACCAATTCGTTCTATCATCTTGCTGCTAGCGTTAGTTAGTTTTATGGGAATGCAATATACCGTTCTCACACCAATATTTGCCACGCAAATTCTTCATGGCAACGCTGAAACCCTGGGCTTTCTGATGGCGGCGGCGGGAGTAGGAGCGTTAATTGGTGCAGTTCATTTAAGTACGCGGAAAAATGTTTTAGGCTTGGGCAGATTGATTGCTTATTCTCCGGCTCTCATGGGGATGGGATTGATTGGTTTTTCTTTGTCTCGCGTGCTGGGACTTTCTTTACTAATGATGTTAGTGGTTGGCTTGAGTTTTACTTTGCAATTCACATCTAGTAATACAGTTCTCCAAACTATTGTCGAGGATGATAAGCGTGGCAGGGTGATGAGCATCTACACAATGGCATTTTTTGGTGTTGTTCCCTTAGGAAATCTATTTGCGGGTTCTTTAGCAAGTCAAATCGGTGCGCCCAATACGTTAATGATTGGGGGAATCTTTTGTATTCTCGGTTCTTTCCTATTTACAAAACAGCTACCTGGTATAAGACGCTTGGTTCGCCCCATTTATACAAAAATTGGCATTCTTCCCCAGCGTTCTTAAATAAGAGTGTTATTGAACCGCAAAGGCGCGTTGGCGTAGCCTGCGCGTCAGCGCTTAGTACACGAAGGAAAGACGCTAAGAACGCCAAGCAAGAGAAACCAGAGGATTTTATGAATCACTTAAGATTGCTATAGTGAGTGAATATTAAAGACTGGTGAATGAGTATTAAAAGCGGGTAAATGAGGATTCAAGACTGGAGATTGAAAATTAAAGACTGATGAATCACAATTGGGTGAAAACAGTAATCCCCTCTTTTTTTGCCCGCTTCTCTTCTTCTCTCCCGCTCCTCCTTATTTAGCCCAAGTGAAGCGGAACGTCGCTCCAGTGCCCGCTGCGGACTCCAGCCACACCCTTCCACCGCGACTTTCAACAATTTTCTTCACCACCGATAGACCGATACCCGTTCCTTCAACTTTGTCCCTCGCTTCCAGCCTTTGGAAGATGCCCCAAATCTTCTGATGGTACTTGGGTTCGATTCCTTGCCCATTATCAGCGACTGAGAACTCGTAGTATTTTCCTAGTTCCCGAACACCAACCTGAATACACATATCCGAGCGATTTGCGTACTTGATGGCGTTGCCGATCAAGTTCATAAACACCTGCTGTAATGGCACCCGTTCGGTTTGCAACGTCGGCATATTTGGTACAACAATCGCAACTTCGGGCGGCGGATCGAGCAGTTCGATGACTTCCGACAGCAAAGAGGAGACATTCACCGTCTCGATCTGTTGTTGCACCCTACCCGCCCGCGAATATTGCAGAATGCCGTTAATTAAAGCTTCCATGCGATGAACTCGTCCCCGCAATAAATTTAGATGTTCGCGGGAGTCTTCAGTCAGTTTATCTGCGAGGTCTTCCTCAATCCATTCTGAAAGCGTAGCGATCGCTCTTAAGGGTGCTTTCAAGTCATGAGATGCAATATAAGCAAACTGGTCTAAATCCCGGTTACTGCGTTCTAGCGCCTGGGTCATTTGAACCAGTTCTTCCGCCTTTTTCTCAATTTCCTGACGCGATCGCACTTGTTCTGTCACTTCCACGGCGTGGGTCATAATGCCGTTGACTTTACCATTGGCATCTACTAAGGGTTGGTAGACGAAATTCCAAAAACTCTCTTCTAGAATGCCATCGCTGTTGCGGTCGAACATCGCCCGCATCTCATTGCCGACAAAAGGTTCGCCACTGGTATAAACCTGGTCTAACAACTCGAAAAAGCCTTGCCCTTGCAAGTCCCAGAACGCCTCGCGCACGGGTTTACCGACGATATCCCGCTTTTCCACAATCTGCATATACAGTGGGTTCACCGTTTCCGTGACATGGTTCGAGCCACGGGTGATGGCAATTGCCGCCGGTGCTTGCATGAAGACTCGCTGTAGTTCAGCACGGGCTGCTTGGGCTTCGGCTAAAGCGCGATCGCGAATCTCCCGCTCTTGCTTGCGTTCGCTGATGTCGCGAGAAACCCCTACAATCTCCACAACGTTGCCATTGGTATCGAAAATTGGGGATTTAATCGTGTGGAAGAAGCGAGTTTCGCCGTCAGCGCGGACATTCGGCTCTTCCAGAACCTCGATTGGCTGACCTGTTGTGAAGACTTGCAGGTCGTCTTGCAGGTACTGCTGAGTGTAATCGAGTTGATTGTAGGGGACATCCGTGATGCCGTGAAGCTGCTCAAGAGTCATTCCATAATATTCGCAGGCAGCTTTGTTGGCATACACCACAACTGAGCCAGGAGCCTTACAAAACACCATATCCTGCACGGAATCGAGAATCTGGGCATAGCGGTGTTCGCTCTGTTTCAGGGCTTCCTCGGCACTTTTGCGATCGCTAATATCGGTGTGAACACCAATCCATTCCCGAATGCTGCCGTCCGCTTCAAATACGGGGACGGCGCGCACGCTCATATATTTATAAATACCGTCGGAACGCCGCAGACGATGCTCGATTTGGTAAAGGGTGCCATTGGCAACCGCATTCAACCACTCTTGCACGGTATGCGCTTGGTCATCTGGGTGAACGGCATTGAGCCACCCCCAGCCTTTTAGCTGTTCGTAGGATTGCCCGGTAAACGCACTCCAACCCGGCTGTGGAGTGACAAATTCTCCCTCAGCTTTGGTGTCCCAGATAATTTGAGCTGTGGCTTCCACAAGCGAACGGTAGCGTTCTTCACTCTTGCGGAGTGCTTCTTGCACCGTTTCCACCTCGATTCGTGCTGCCTGTTCGCGCAATAGAAGCTGAGTTTTTTCCTCAGCTTCCTTCTCCTTGGTGATATCGACCATCACGCCGCGTAGCAACTTGGGGCAACCTTGTTCATCGCAGACCACACGCACCACATCTTTGAGCCAGACGACGCGACCATCCGATGCGATCGCTCGATACTGAAATTCGTGGTCTTTTGCTTGATTGGTTGCACTCACGCAAAAATTAACGCACCAGTCGCGGTCTTCCGGATGCAGCAAGCAATCCTGCCAAAACGTCGGCTCATTTAACCACTGACTGATAGGATAGCCGAGAATATCTTGAGCGCGATCGCTAACAAACGTGAATTTCCACGTCACAGCATCCATTTCCCAGACAATCGCATCCAGTCCCTGCACTAGCTCGACAAAGCGCCGATGTGCCTCTGCTGCACTTCGTGCCGCTACTTCCTGCTCAGCCGCTTCGCTAATGCTAACAGCTAGCGCTGTTGTTGATGCCTCAGCGTCTCGCTGTGCCGCTTCTAACTCCGTCTCACTCATCCTCAAGTCTTCTTCTCAGTATGACCATCGATCTAGATGCCCGACTGTTTGCCCAGGCTCCAAACGTTCCAGGAGCTTACTTTTGAGTAAATTCCGGGGCAATCCGATCTGTCTTTGCCGCCATTATAAAATCGTTCCGGTGCAAACCAGAAATCGCGTGAGTCCACCACCTCACCGTCACCTTACCCCACTCCGTCAGCAAAGCCGGGTGATGCCCTTCCGCTTCCGCTGCTTCGCCGACTTTATTAGTGAAAGCTAGCGCCGTCTGAAAATCTGCAAACTTGTAGGTGCGCTTAAGCCGCGATTCTCCCTCCTCTTCCACAATGTTCCAATCTGGAATCTCTGGTTTCAGTTCTGCGATATCCGCCTCAGTAACGCGTGGCGCATCCTTATGACAGGCAATACACTTTTCTTGTGTCAGATTTGCCATATTTCCCTATTTTCGGCACTTAAGTTGTCCGATTTTACCCAAGTGTTGTTTTTCCCACGTCTGCCATAATGCGGATTTTGGCTAGAAGGATGGGTGGGAGTGTAACCCGTGTGTTTAATAAGTGGAACACGGGTTACACTCTTCCTAAAACTCATGACCAAAAGTTAAATTTATCAGGCTCGTTTTGCCAAGCTAATACCTATCTTCGGATTTCTGTAGCTTTATTACGTTAAAAGTTAATCTTCTACTTCTAACTTCATACTTTGGCGTAGACTTGAACTCAAAAATTTGTTAATAGAAATACCCCAATTATTGCCTAAATTCTCACTCAGAGGTAGACAAGAGCCAAAGTCATAGCTATTTTCTTTGTCTAGTCCTGGCTTACCATGAATAGCTATAACTCGGCTCTTGTCGTCAAACACGGGAGCGCCACTCATACCTCTAATAGTTGGATTCGTATATTTAACGTTATAACCTTCTTGATAATCGTCTTCTTTATAATTTTCTATATCATTGTTCTCTTGGTTTTGC
Organism: Coleofasciculus sp. FACHB-1120; assembly: GCF_014698845.1. NCBI lineage: Bacteria > Bacillati > Cyanobacteriota > Cyanophyceae > Coleofasciculales > Coleofasciculaceae > Coleofasciculus > Coleofasciculus sp. FACHB-1120. The sequence continues at coordinate 275,165 of NZ_JACJTV010000002.1, forward strand.
ACTTTTTTATTAAGATTCTTAATATATGTAACTGCCTCCTCTTTTGACTTAACTATATTTAATATTTTTCCCGTGTTAAATTCGTAACCCTTTTGTGAACAATCTTTCCATCCAGAAATATGAACAGGTTTATTTTCAAATAAACTTTTTGTCAATTTAGCAACCGGATACTTTTTACCCGGACTATCAAACTCTATAATTGCTAAATCTAGCTTTGGGTCTTTTCGTATATTTTTAATTGGATGATTTACCTGATCATGGGTTATAGCCTGGTATGGATCATCTATTTTTCCGGGTTGGATACCCACAACATGCTTAGCAGTCAGGACAGAATAGATATCATTATCTTTGTGAATGATTACCCCAGAGCCAGTCCCATTTCTTCCACGAATAAGAACAGTTGTCTTTTGATCTGTATCCTGCTCTAGCCCACAACTTACTAAAACTAAATTTAAAATAAAAACAGAAAATATTTTTTTTTCTATTTTGCTTAGCATATTTTAATTATTCCTAGCTTAACACCTAATAATTATCAAACTTTGCTTAGCATATTTTAATTATTCCTAGCTTAACACCTAATAATTATCAAACTTTATCATAACTAAATCCTCTTGGGATTCCTTCTTCTTATATAAAATCCAATGCTTAGGATTTTGGCGATCTACTAATTTTAATTTAAAACTCTTGTTAAAAGATGTTGCTTTAGGTTTTAGTCTATTATTTCCCCAAAAAATTTCACTACTATCAATTAATATTTTTATTCCTCCAATGTCCCGTTCTATGAATCTATTATATTTATTATCTTGCGGTTTGTTACTAATTAATATAGTTTTATTATTCTCATTTACTATAAATTCAACTTTTTGATTACTCTGATCTATAAAAATTTGACCCAAATATTGGTAGGTTTTCTCGTTTCTTATCCTACTTTTATACTTACTCCATAGAAGATACCCTAATAAGATTGTTAAGATTAGAATGCCCGTCATACCACTTATTATTAAAGTTAAATTATTATTTTGTTCTTGATGACGTAGCGTATATGTAGTCTCTATAGTTGGGGATTTTATTTTAGCGAATAGCTGCTTCGGGGCTAGGGTTAGATAAGTTTCTATTGGAATTCCTAAAGCTAAGTATCTCATTAGATTCTGAACTTCTGGAGGGGAGCCAGAACCATCCGCAAAGGTGTATTGGCGGTTTCCTGGTGGATATTTTCCTCTGCCATTGATACCCACTAGCCGTCCAGCAACGTCCATAACAGCACCGCCACTCATTCCTTCCTTGGTTTCATTAGTGTAGCCGAGCTGATAACCGTTAACTAAAGGCTTGTTGATTAAATATACTGCACCAGATGTAAATGTGAACTCTGCTGGACACGCCATACTAGGCGATGTTAATTCACAAGGGAACCCAACGACAAAGACCTTATCTTCAGTTTTTAAGTCTGATGATTTACCTATTACAGCTTTTTCATAATGATAACCACTGGAGAACCATAATAATCCAAGATCGTTGTCCCCAAACTTTTGTTTTGCTTCTGGATGTGGCAATGCTTTGTGAAGCCAACCGTCAGGAGTTTGGACATAATACTCATTGGCGGATGACTTTACATGGGCATTGCTCAGCACTAAGTATAGGTATGATGGTTGGTCGGATGTTGGATCTTGTCGGTCGAGCAAAATTCCTGAACCACTAATTTCCACCCCATTCTGAGGATCTCCTGAAAAGACTCTAACTGTAATCATTCGGGTTCTATCCCGTATTTCATCTTCTGTTAGTTGGGTTAGTGTACCTAGCTGAATGGGCTGAGCAGTTGGTGGAGATTTTCCGACAGGACCAGCCAAAGTAAGAGCCTGCATGGACGGTTCCAAGAAGAAAAACCCCACGCAGGCTATGTTCATAAATAGGGTAAAAGTCCGGTTCATAAAAGTATGGGCTATGGAGTGCTGCAAACCTGTCTGGCGTATGCACCGCGACCCTGGGTTTGAACCCAAGCTTTGATATCAATGTATGTAGCGCAGGAACTTTCCTTTAAAGGTCGACCTGAGAAGTTCCGGTCGGTCATTGCGAATATATCTTCTAGAACAATCTTGGGATCTTGGGAAGGCTTAAGCGTGTAAATTAGGTTGTTGCAGCCCTTGCCGACGCTATTTGTCGTGCAGATTACCGGCAGATCATTCATCTTCCCATGAGTGATAACTTGATCGTTTTGGCTGAACAAGGTATTCAGTCTTGCACTCACTTGCTCACATCTTACTAACGGAGAAAAGCCCTTTTTGCTGAAGTAAGGATCGACCCAGCGGATAAACTGCTTCTGCAATTGAGAGGTTATGATTACTGTGGTTGGTGCGTTTTGTATCATTTGACACTCAAATCTCACGCTTGGTGTGTCAGCGATAGCAGGAATACTGAACGTAGCTGTAGATACTGCTGTCACAGCAGATGCAAAAAAAATATATACACTCTGTTTAAGTTTCATTTGTAAGGCTCCTTCTTTTGCGACTGGACTTTAGCGAACTTAATGTTTCTAGCCATCAATCATAATACAAAAGTATTTCATCCAGCCACATTTTATACCAAATGTTTATTTCCAGACTAAGCACTGATTTTCTCGTCAGGGAGGCGTAGGATTTTCACTCGGAGACACTGAGTTAGATGTTGCTGGAGATGACTTAGGGCGCAAGAAGATACTTCTTGGCTCTGAATTGCTTGTCGTCGGGCTAGATGTTGGGGATGGTCGATTATTAATTGGTGAAGGGGAGGAAGTTGGCTGAGGCGACTCAGGACGTAAGAAGATACTTCTTGGCTCTGAATTGCTTGTCGTCGGACTAGGTGTTGGAGACGACTGATTATTATCTGGTGACGGGGAGGAAGTTGGCTGAGGAGGTAAGGGAGGAGCCGGAGATTTGAAAATTATAAATCCCACGCCCAGAGCTGCGATCGCTACTATAGAACCTAATATTACAAATGCCAGCCATAGCGGAATCAAGGGTTTTGGATTGGGATTAGGTAGGCGCTGAGTTTTTTGCAATTTTTGCAATTCATTGAGAATTTCTTCTAGAGACTGGTATCGTTGCTGATGGTTATCCTGCACCATCTTGTCCAAAATTTTTGCAAGTCCATTGCTCACCTGTGCCTTATCTCGCCATATAACTTCAGCCTTACAGGGATGTGTTGGTAATTTATTAGGATACACTCCTGTCACTGCTTGAATTGCAGTCATCCCCAGTGCGTAAATGTCACTGTTAAATTCTGGTTTACCTTGAAGTTGCTCTCTAGGAGCATAACCAAGTGTACCAATGATTGTCGGTTTAGTAGGGTTCGCTGAACGTGCAAGAGCTGTTTTTACTGCTACTGCACCAAAATCAATGAGGACTAATTTACCGTCCCCGTCTCTCCTGATTAGATTCTCAGGTTTAATATCACGGTGAATCACCTTTCTACCGTGAACGAATTTCAGAATTTTCAATACATCTTCTAAAAAACAGACAACTTTATTTTCATCAAGCTTTTTTCCAACTGGTAGTTCCTCAATAAGGGGATGACCTTCGATATACTCTTGTACAAGGTAAAACTCTTGATTCTCATCAAAGTAATCGAAGAACAGGGCAATCTGGTCATGTCTAGGTGGCTCATTTAATTTCAATAGGGTTTGCGCCTCACGCTCAAATAATTTTTTAGCTATTACGAAATTTACTGGATCATCAGGATTAAGGTGTTTAAGAGCACACTTACTGCCAAATCGCCTTGTGTCTTTAACTAGGTAAGTCGTACCAAACCCCCCTTTTCCTAGCTCTTTAATAATTTCATAACGTTTATTTATGATTGTTCCTGGGATTATAGCCATAAAACGCTACTATAGAGAGTGCTTTCATAATGATTTATATATTAGCCGATTATTTTAATAGAGTGAGTTGCAACGCGAATTTACAAAGATTTCAATACAAAGCGCGATCACATTCTCTCAATACCAAAAACGCGATCGCACTCTTCCCATCTCATACGAAAACGCGATCGCATCCTTCCCAACCCACAGCAGCGCGATCGCATTCTCCGCAACAGAAGAAACGTGATCGCATTCTTCTAATTTTTTCTCTAATTCCTTGATACCTTTAGATCGCAAACCCCAAAACCACATTTAAGCTAAAGCGAATCTGTTCCCAGTATTCTTCCTCTAGCACACCCACCAAACCCAAAACGCGACGATGATCGACAGCACGAATTTGCCCGACATCAATAAAACGGTCTTGGTCTAATCCATTGGAGGGTGTTGCTTTGACATTTACAACGTAGGGGGCTTCTTTCTTTCCCGGTCGAAACGGCATCACAATTGTCAGAAGCCCATATTGGTTCATAATGTCATTTTGCACAATCAAGCAAGCGCGGGTTTTTTGCGCCTCAGCCCCTACTGTCGGAGCGAGCGTCACCCAACGGATTTGTCCCCGCCGATAAGTTAAGTTACTCGCTGGCATTCATGCCATCCCCAGCGACACTATCCCAAGCTGCAATTTCAGCTTGGTACTCTGGATCTTTAGCATCCTGTTGGAGGGCGGTAATCATTTGTGCCTCCAAAATACGGCGGCGGTGTTCTGCTAGCAGATCATTAATATAGGCGCTGCGGTTGCCTTTTGCCTGCAAATCTACAAATCGCAGGATGTCATCTTCTAAAGAGATTGTGACTTTCTGCATCAGTATGAGTTTTGGGTATGGTAATTTCATCATACTCAAAATTCTCCCAGTTCATTTCAGGCATCGTGTGTAAAGCGAACAGAGCAAACCCAGTAAATCGCATCCTTCACCAAGACAAAGTGCGATCGCTTATGTTCGCCACTGGTTCAGCCAGCGTACTTGCCCGATCCACTCAGATGCGTGTGTCTCTGACAGCAGGCGATCTAGAGCAGCAATTAAATCCGAGAGTGTCCAACTGCTTTGAGCCGCCAGGATAATGCCGCCATGTTGGGGGTATTCGGCTAAAATCAAAAAATCGCGGATGTTAAAGGTAAAGATACACCGTCCTTGTGCAGTAGCCCCTAATAACTGAGCCTCATCGCTGGCATCTAAAGGCATCCAATCAGTTGGTGTTCGGGTGACATCGTGACCGCGAGAAATTAAGGCTTGATGTAGGGCTTTAATAGATGTATCGGCATCAAGGTGCAACAGCGGTTTAGACATTTGCCGCTTCAAGAGTTTCTTCAGATGCGATCGCCATCTCTATTTCCGCCGCGTGCGCTCCAAAGTAAGCTAGAGCCTGCTTCACCTGAGCCTCACTCAACCCATACTCAGCAGCAATCTCCTTCGGGAATAAACCCCAAAGTTTCGCAGCAACTACCACTGTCTGCACGCGCAAGCCAGTCCCGCGCAGAAAAGGCATTGGCTGACCGCTAGCGCCGCGACGGTATGTAATTTCAGGAAATGCCGGATCGTCGAGTTGCTGGCTTAGCGCCCCTACCTTCTCTGCCACAGCCCACAAAATGAATTGATTTAGCGAAACACCTTGGGAAGCTGCATATTTTTCGGCATCTTGCTTTAACTGAGTCGGTAAGTTCAAGGAGTAACGTGCCATTGATTCTTCCTCAGCGTGCCAATATTATACACATCATATATTACGTCGTATGATATGTCATTTAATCCACAAGCGTCGTCAAGACAACTGTTTGGCTATCCTAATTTGTATCGGCACGCGATCGCATCCTCGCCCTGCCACAGCCAAAGCGATCGCATTCTCCCCAGCAAAAGAAACGCCATCGCTCTTTATCGGGTCGGTTAACCATACTGGGGGATTCGCGAGTTCTATGAGCAAAGTAAGAATAAGGAGATCGAGTAGTAAGAGGTAAAAATGCAATCAACTATTGAGCGATCGGCAACCCAACTACCGCCGCTGATTCCCCGCGAGATTCTTTTCGGCAACCCAGAACGCACCAGTCCGCGACTTTCACCGGATGGTAAGTATCTGGCGTACATCGCCCCCGACGAAAAGAATGTCTTGCAGGTGTGGTTGCGGACAGTCGGACAGGAAGACGACCGCCAACTCACCGCAGATAAGAAGCGCGGTATCCGGATTTTCTTCTGGACTTATAACGCCGACCAGCTGATGTATATGCAAGACTCAGATGGCGACGAAAACTTTCACCTCTATTCGGTCAATATTCACTCCAATATTGTCCGCGACTTAACGCCATTCCAAGGGGTGAAAGCACAGCCAGTGGATCTTGACCCCAAGTTTCCCGATCAAGTCCTGGTGGGGATGAACTTGAAGGACTTGCAAAAGTTTGACGTTTACCGCATTAACCTGGCAAACGGTGCGGTTGACTTATACGCTGAAAACCCAGGCAATGTAGTTAGCTGGACAGTAGACGCCCAATTCCAGGTACGTGCCGCCACCGCTGCAACTCCTGATGGGGGTTCTGACCTGTTATTCCGGGAAACAACCCAAGGCGATTGGGAAACGCTGCGTCACTGGGGTCCAGATGATGAAGGCGGTGCCGTCAGCTTCTCGGAAGATGGCAAAACCCTTTATATCAGCGGCAGTCACGATGCCAACGCCAGTCGCCTGATTGCTTTCGATGTCACTACTCGCGAAGAAACAGTCATTGCCGAAGATCCGCAATACGATCTAGGCGGTATCGTCATTCACCCGATTACACGAGTGATCCAGGCGGTTTCTTTCTACAAAGAGAAACAAGAATGGCAGGTACTTGACCAAAGTATCGCCGCAGATTTTGAAGCGATCGCCCAAATTCGTCCCGGAGAGTTCGGCATTTCCTCCCGTGACCTTGCCGACAAAAATTGGCTAGTCGCTTTCCTCACCGATGATGGCCCAGTCTACTACTACGCCTATAATCGAGATTCCAAAACCAGCACCCTCCTGTTCAGCAACAAACCCACACTCGAAGGGTTGTCGCTGGCATCCATGCAACCGATTTCTTACCAAGCCCAAGACGGCTTGACGATTCACGGCTACCTAACAACACCTGTAGGAATAACCGCCCAAAATTTACCAACCGTGTTGCTGGTTCATGGCGGCCCTTGGGCGCGAGATACTTGGGGTTACGACCCGCAAGCGCAGTGGTTAGCGAACCGGGGTTACGCGGTGCTGCAAGTAAATTTCCGGGGTTCCACCGGCTACGGTAAAGCCTTTGTCAACGCTGGCAACCGGGAATGGGCGGCGAAGATGCACGACGATCTCATTGATGCCGTCAACTGGCTGGTGCAACAAGGCATCTCCGACCCGCAAAAGATTGCTATCATGGGCGGTTCCTACGGCGGTTACGCAACCCTAGTGGGATTAACTTTTACGCCGGATGTCTTTGCTTGTGGTGTAGATATCGTGGGTCCCAGTAACCTGATTACGCTGATGCAAAGTATCCCGCCCTACTGGGAACCGCTGAAGGCGAATTTCTACTATCGGGTTGGCAACTTGGAGACGGAAGAAGAATTTCTCAAGTCGCGATCGCCCTTATTTTTCGTTGACCGGATTACTAAACCACTGCTAATCGCCCAAGGTGCTAACGATCCACGGGTGAAACAGGCGGAAAGCGAACAAATCGTCGAGGCGATGCAAAAGGCAAATAAGCCTGTAGAGTACGCCCTTTACACCGACGAAGGACACGGTTTCGCCCGTCCCGAAAACCGATTGCACTTTTACGCGATCGCAGAAGAGTTTCTCTCTAAATACTTAGGTGGACGCTGCGAACCGCTAGGAGACATCCCCGGACATTCCGGCGTACTCACCTCATAGAACCCATCCTTATCAATTGAGGTACGCAAAGTCTAAACTTAGCGTACCTCTGCGCTTACCTTTGCGTACCTTTGCGTTTAAAACCGAGCCTTTTGCACAGAAAAGCAGTATTCTAAAAAAAACTGAATTCTCGACAACTAAACTGTTATGGACGACTTTATGACAGATGCGATCGCCCAAGCTAAACAAGGACTCAGGGAGGGGGGAATTCCCATTGGTTCAGTTCTAGTTAAAGATGGGCAAATTGTCGGTAGAGGACATAATAAGCGCGTCCAAGACAACGACCCTGTTACCCACGCAGAAATCGATTGCTTACGCAATGCTGGCAGAATAGGCAGTTACAAAGATACAACGCTTTACTCTACCTTGATGCCTTGTTACCTCTGTGCGGGTGCTGTTGTCCAATTTGGGATTAAAAAAGTCATCGCCGGTGAATCTGCAACTTTCTCCGGTGCCAAGGAATTCATGGAATCTCACGGCGTTGAAGTGATTGATTTAAACCTGGATGATTGTAAGCAGTTGATGAGCGATTTCATCCAGAAAAATTCCCAGTTATGGAATGAGGATATTGGCAAGTAATTTTCCAAAAAATAGTTTTTAACTTCAACTCAACAGGGAAAACTTTTTGTTTTATCCTCTAGAACTTATTAATTTTTTTTGATAGAATGAACTCGATAAGGAAGAACTGAGCTTTAATATTTAGTTGAGACAGATTCCCATTATTTAAGTATACCTTGAAAAGGCGGAATTATCGTTACCAAATAGGCCATTAATCATAAAAATCTACTGAATATTCTTCCCTTTTTCCACTCAACTATAGAATCCCTCGTTCTCTGAGAAATGTGTCGAACGTCTCTCTATCCGGCAGAGAAGGCTGGGCACCGGCAATAGTTGCCGAAATCGCACCAGCGGCAGCACCCCAAACAACTGCCTCCCGCAGAGAACGCCCAAAAGCCAAAGCTGCTGCCAATCCCCCATTAAACGCATCCCCAGCCGCAACGGTGTCAACTGCCTGAACGGGAAAAGCGGGGACGAAGAACGTTTCCGCCTCTGTGGCACAGAAGACACCGCGATCGCCTAGTTTCACAATTGCAGTATCCGCGCCCTGTTGACGTAATGCGGCGGCTGCCTTGGCAGCGGTTTCTTGCCCATCCACAGCAAAGCCTACCAACTGCGCCGCCTCAATTTCGTTGGGGGTAATGATATCTACGAACGGATAGAGGAGAGAGGCAAAATCCCCCAGCTCTATAGCCGGTGCGGGATCGAGAATGACCTGAACCCCGGCTTGTTGCGCTGCCTTAGCAGCTGCAACTACGGCTGGCATCGGAATCTCGAATTGAAGTAGCAATGCAGCCGCACCGTCCAACAAATCACTCAGGCGTCCCACATCCTCCTCGTTCACTCGCCCATTGGCACCGGGAACGATGATAATGTGATTTTCGCCAGCGTCGCCCAGCGCGATCGCGGCAACGCCAGAATGAGCCGCTTCATCCACCAAGACAGCCCCAGTCTCGACACCAGACGCTTGAAGATTGGCGAGGAGTTCGCGTCCAAAATTGTCGGCACCCAGACGCCCCACCAGCTGAGTCGGAATCCCCAGGCGCGCCACTGCTACCGCTTGATTCGCCCCTTTCCCGCCCGCCGCCGTAAAAAAGTTATGACCCCGCAGCGTTTCACCCGCAACTGGCAATCGAGGTGATCGCGCCACGAGATCCATGTTGATGCTGCCGAAGACAATAACTTTGGTCATTGGTCACTCTGAAAAGGTTTGAATTTTGAGTTTTGAATTAAAAGGATTCCTAACTCAGAACTCAACATTCACCATGCTTCGGACTCGCTTACTGCACCGTAACCGCTGGTTCTAAACCCAAAGTCGCCATTAACCGCTCAATATCGAAGTTTTCAGCCATCATCTGGCGAACGCACTCGACCTTAATCGGTTCGTGTAGCCGCACTTGACCAAAGGCACGGTCAATAATTCCTACAGTCGTCAGCGTATCCAAGTCAACCGACAAAATCGGGATCTCTAAATCTTCAGCGCGGCTGAGGATAAAGTGTTGTGGCGGCAATTGCCCAGTCAAGATCAGGCACTGGGTGGAAGTTTCCAAGGCGGCTAGCTGGATATCCGTGCGATCGCCTCCCGTCACCACTGCCATATTCGTTCCCTTGCGGAAATACTTCAGCGCAGAGTTGACATTCATTGCGCCAATTGTCAAGCTTTGTACCATTAAATCCAACCGATCTGGACGGCACAGAACTTCTGCCTTCAATTGGCTGACCAATTCCCGAACGCTGACACTCCGCAGCAACTCGCTTCTCGGCAGCATTCCCAACACAGGAATCCCTTGTCGCTCTAGAAACGGTCGCACCAGCGTCTCGGCGGCTTCCAGATTCGCGGGAGGAATATCGTTGATCAAAACACCCATTAAGCGATCGCCCAGCCGCTTTTTGGCTGACAACAGCGCGTCCACCAACAGAACCGAGTGAAAACGCGCCACCAGTAAAACTGCCGCATCAACCGCCTCAGCAACTTGTCCCAGTGACAAGTCAAACAAGCTGCCTTCTTCCAAGGTTCCTGGCCCTTCTAACAACACCATCGGGGCACTAGGCACCCGCCGATACTGCTCCAGAGACTGACGGTAATCCGTCTGGTCTTCCCCAGATAAGCGTCGTTGAATCGTCTCTTCATCTAGAGACAGCAGAGTCGGTCGAATTCGGTTTTCTGGTAATTTCAATACCTGAGCCAGTAGCCGGACATCCTCTTCCATCGCATCTGTTTGCGATTCACTTAAACACGTGCCCAACGGTTTCCCGTAGGCGATATCTAGCCCTTTTTCTTTCAGCTGATGGGCAATCCCCAGGATCGTCGCTGACTTGCCGCTGTAAGCTTCTGTTGACCCGATAAGCAAATATTTAGCCGCTTTTGGCACACCCTCACTCCTCATTTCTACAGTGTTCAACCATCTGCTCGTAGCAGCTTACGATAGAACGCTTGGGAAAAGTCGATTGTGCGAGTGCGCTTGAAATTCAGAATTACATCAATTAAAAAATCGACTAACTCTGAATTTGCCATCATCACTTCGTAACTCAGTTCCGCATTTCCATCAAACTGCAACCGACACCGGGTCAAATCCAATGGGAGCCTAGACACATACCAAGTGGCAACAAAAGGAATGCTCTCGCCGCCTTCTATTTTGCGATTCCCTTCTAAAGACCCTTTTTGATAAAGGCTTATTGCCAAAGGCAACATATTGCGCTTAGTACCCTGGTAGTAGGGCATATAGACGCTGACGTCCCCTTGGTTTGCAGGCTGAAGTTGGTCAATTGACATTCTTAAATCTTCCTCAATTTCCGTCTAACTGGCAGTAGGGCTTTGTCCCTCATTTTCTGCGTGACAGCCGATTGGGAACACAATAGCTTAGAGTTCTAGCCTTGGACGGTGGAGCTAATGGTGATTCTACCTTAATATACGGGTTCCCGCGTCCTCCCCAGGATAAATTCATTCTTTAAAGGAATTCAGGAGCGTGTGGAACACTCAAAGAGCAGGAAAGAGTAATAAAGAACTTTTAGTTCTTATTTCTTCTTTTTCCCTTCGTAGGGATTTTTTTCCCTCTTTTCCCCGATTCCTAAGTAAAACTTCCTATCTGTTGCCGATTAGTTTACGCTGACTGAATAAAGTGATGGAATTATTCACGCGAGAAATCTATGCCTCCTTTAGTTGCCAATTACTACTTAACTTATCGCTGCAACGCCCGGTGTCACTTTTGTAACATCTGGGCATTAGAGCCACCTCAAGAAGCTGATTTTGCCACGATTCAACACAACTTAAAGGACTTGCGCCGCTTGGGTCTTAAGTATATAGACTTTACAGGTGGCGAACCCCTCCTACGTGCGGATGTTGGTCAGATTTACGCTGAAGCAAAACAGCAGGGATTCTGGACTAGCATGACGACGAATACAATTCTTTACCCCAAAAAAGCTAAGGAAATTCAAGGATTAGTTGACTTCTTGAATTTCTCTCTAGATGGTGCGGATGCTGAAACCCACGACCATTCGCGGGGGGTGAAAATTTTTGACACCCTGGTTGAGTCGGTGGCGATCGCCCAAGAACTCGGCGAACAACCCGTTCTTAATCACACCGTCACCGCTCAAAATTATCAAAACATTGACGAAATCGCAGAACTCGGTCTACGTCTAGGTGTTAGGGTCTGGCTCAACCCAGCTTTCACCGCCCACGACCACTACAATTCCAACAAGAATCCCACTCCAGATATGGTGGCAGCAATTCAAGCCGCCGCCAAGAAATATAAAAATGTCGGATACAATAAGGCTGCACTGGCGTTCATTGAAGCTGGGGGGAATGATACGAAGAATCCCCGCTGTAAAGCGGTCGATGCAGTAATTGCGATTTCTCCCGACGACAAGCTACTCCTACCTTGCTATCACTTTGCCCAAACCGGCGTTCCCATAAACGGAAAGCTTTACGACCTCTATCGCCAGTCAGAGGAAGTGGAATCCTACCGCAAATCTCAGGGCAAGCTGTCCGTGTGCGAAGGATGTACGGTATGGTGTTACTTGATCCCCAGCTTCTTTATGGGTGTAGATAAGTATTGGTGGTTGAATCAAGTAAGCTATGCCGGAGAATTCCTGGCCCGAAAAAGATTCTTACAACGAGCTTGAACCGTTCGATTCTCTATTGTCTGAATGTAGAGACGCAATCAATGAAGTCTCTACAGAAGAATTTGAGAGCGACTTTTTTCAGGGACTGGCAGGACGCAGACGTAAAGCGGCGTTCGCCTTAACGGTGATTTGGGGCAGCATCATTGCCTTACATATGTTTGTTTGGGGTTCGTGGTTAGTCCTAGTCCTAACCGGACTTTTGGTGATTCAGGCGTTCCGCGTCGTATTCGCGCGACCCCGACCAGTCCCAGCGCCGTTGTCGGAAGCAACAAAAGACCAATGGCCTTCTGTTTCCCTACTGGTGGCAGCTAAAAATGAGGAAGCTGTTATTGGCAACCTGTTGAAAATGCTGTGTAATCAAGACTACCCAGTAGATCGGTACGAAGTTTGGGTGATTGACGACCACAGCACCGATCGAACGCCCCTCGTATTAGAGCATTTGGCGAAGGAATATCGCCAGCTAAAAGTCCTGCGCCGAGGTGCGAATGGGGTTGGCGGCAAATCGGGGGCGCTGAATCAAGTATTGTCCTTGACGCGAGGAGAAATTGTCGGGGTGTTTGATGCCGACGCCCAAGTGCCCCCAGATATGCTGCGGCGGGTTTGCCCAAGTTTTGAGCGGCAACAAGTGGGTGCCGTGCAGATGCGAAAAGCGATCGCAAACCCATCGCTGAATTTCTGGACTCGCGGTCAGATAGCAGAAATGGCACTAGACTCCTATTTCCAGGAGCAGCGCATTGCCATTGGCGGCATCGGGGAACTCCGAGGGAACGGTCAATTTGTCCGCAGAGCTGCCTTGGAGCATTGTGGTGGGTGGAATGAAGAAACCATCACGGACGATTTAGATTTAACGATACGCTTACATCTGGATCGGTGGGATATCGAATTTCTGATCTTTCCCCCCGTATATGAGGAAGGCGTCACCAGTGCCAGGGCACTGTGGCACCAGCGCAATCGATGGGCGGAAGGGGGATATCAGCGCTATCTGGACTACTGGCGTCTGCTGGTCTCAAACCGAATGGGCACCCTCAAAAGCATTGATGCGTTCTCGTTTTTGCTCACCCAGTATCTTCTCCCCGCCGCTGCCGTGCCCGATTGCCTGATGGCGATCGCACGGAATCGTTTGCCTATTCTCAGTCCCGTTACCGGAATGACATTCACCCTCTTTTTCATGGGGATGTTTGTCGGTCTGCGTCGCACCCGGAAAGAAGAGAAAATGACAGCATCCGTCTTTTTCGTCACTCTACTGCAAACCTTACGGGGCGTCTTTTATATGCTCCACTGGATGGTGATCATCGCCGGGACTACTGCCCGGATGTCCGTGCGACCGAAGCGGCTGAAATGGGTTAAAACAGTGCATCAAGGCAGCAGCGAGGAAAGTTTTGAGTTTTGAAATGAGGGACACGGCATTGCCGTGTCCTACTACAAATGTCCTACTACAAAAAGGACACGGCACTGCCGTATCCTGACTCTAAAACCCTACATCATCATCCTCTTCCCACTCATTGGATAGCTCATCGGCAGGATTAATCATCTCTGCGAGTGACGAGGATGTTGGCATCGCAGGAAGCGACGGTAAATCTAAAGTCTCTAAATTTTCCTCTCCCTCGTCAGCCAGCTTGACAATTTCCCCTTTGAAAAAATCAGCGAGGCGTTTGGCAGCGATCGCAACTTCATCGTCCCACTCTCCAGATGACGGTGCAGATGGTTGGGCGGTAGCGGCTGAAGTCCGTGAAGCTGTAGAACTACCGTTTCTAAACTCATGCTTCGCTTGCGGTGGCAGATTAGAGGACGAACTGGTTGAAGGCGGTGCTGAGTAGTTGCTAGCGCCATTCTCTTTCTGGGTTTCTCCAGAAGGTTGTACGGGCGCTGATTGAGGAGCCGGTGTCCCAGATGCGATCGTTCCTACGGAATTTTGGCTGGGCGATGTTCCCAAAGAATCTGACCTTTGGGAGGTAGGCGGCTTTGAGACAGGATTAGACTTCAACTCAGTCTCCCCGGCAACTTGAAAGCTAACTTTTACCTTAGATTGAAAAGTTTTCAAAAAAGCTGCTTCCACATCTGGCAATTTTGTCTGAGCTAACTTTAATAAACCCGTTGTACTGACACTCAGGATTGCTTCCCGACCATTGAAGTTTAGTAACCGGCATCGTTGACGCAAAAATTCTCGCGTTCCCAATAGCTGGACGTGGTTAATCACCTGTTGCCAAACTTGAGCTAGTTCGACTCCTTGCTCCGCACCCTCCACCGGGTGAGAAACGGGCGCAGGGGGTTCGGTCGATTCTTGCGGTTCTGGTGGCGGTGCCGACACTGGGGACGTCTCTGGGGGCGTCTCTGGTGGAGATTCCTGCTGAATCGGTGAAACACTGGGGGGAGGGGTTTTAACGGCTGGCGTAGCCGGTTGGGCAGGTGCTGAATGTGGAGTGTTGGGTATGGACGATCCCCGCTCGACTTTTGCCTCTTGCCGCTCGACACGCGGGCGAGCCAGATTAACATTACCCACTGCCTGGGTCTGCTGACCGCTATTGGCTGCTGGCAACAATCCCAACAGCGTCACTTCTAACCACAGGCGAGGCTGAGTCGTATTTCTAATTTGAACTTCGCTGTCCTTAAGGTGCTTTTGCCCCTGCAAAATTGTCGGAATGTCCAGTTCCGCAAATTCGCATAGCTGAGTCCAGGTGGGCGCAGTCACAGCAACTAAATCCGGGCGTTTGGGGGCAGTTTTGGCGATCAGTAAATCGCGGTAGAAACCGGCAAGATTTTGGAGGACAATCAGCGGTTCTCTGCCCCTGTCCATGAGATGACGAGCTTTTTCCAGAACCGCTTCCGGATCGGAATCAGCGATCGCCTTCAACAACTCCATTAAATCTCGTTCTGGCACCGCTCCTACCAAATCCCAGACCGCCTCTACCGTCACTTGACCGGATAATAGGCTGAGTTGGTCGAGCAGACTTTCCGCATCCCGCAAGCCTCCTTGAGCGACTTGAGACACCAAGGTAATCGCCTCGGAGGTGATGTTGATGTTTTCCAACTGGGCAATCTTTCCCAGATGCCCGACCATCGCCTCTAAGGGAATGCGGCGAAAATCAAAGCGTTGGCAGCGAGAGATAATCGTCGGTAACACCCGCTGCGGGTCAGTGGTCGCTAGTACAAAGACAACGTGGTTGGGTGGCTCCTCTAGCGTCTTCAGCAAGGCATTGAACGCAGCTGAACTGAGGCTATGAACTTCGTCAATTACATACACTTTGTAGCGGCACTGAACGGGGGCATATTGGGCGCGTTCGATGATTTCCCGGATATTGTCTACGCCAGTATTACTCGCAGCATCGATTTCAATCACATCTAGCGCTGAACCTTTAGCGATTCCTTGGCAAACAGGACAAACACCACAAGGATGCTCTGTCGGCTGAGGATTCTGAAGACAGTTCAGCGATTTTGCCAGAATTCGGGCGCTGGAGGTTTTGCCCGTTCCTCTGGAACCCGTGAATAAATAAGCAGGGGCAATCCGTTCGGTGCGGATGGCGTTGCGGAGTGTGTGGGCGATCGCTTCTTGTCCCACCAAATCCGCGAACGTCTGAGGGCGATACTTGTGGTGTAGAGGTTGGTAGGTCACGGCAGGGATTTGTCAGGAGCTTAAGCGACAGAGGTGTCGATAAAAGTGTAACGTGTTGCTCTAGTCGAACCGGATGCGATCGATTTCGGGTGGTCTATGGGAAATTGGGGCGGTTTTCTGGAAAGCAAACGTTACGGTTAACCGATCAAAAGCTCATAATAGCCAGTAAAGTGTTCAAGCCCGTCAGATAAAATCTGAGTAAAGTGCGACGGGGGGACTCTGGCAAATGCTCAAGCAACTATGGCGATCGCTGGTGAGGTGGTTTCAGCGTTTATTTGGAACGGGCGGCAGGCGAAACCCAACACCCGCATCGGTTCGGGCGGAACCCCCTAAACCCCTGACGGATACAGATTATGAATTTTTGTACAGCCAACTGCTCGAAGGTGTCGCGCATGGTTGGCAGCAAGACCGGGTTTTGCGGTTTTTTGATTCCCTGGGCGATCGCGGTCAATCATCCCTCTGGGTGGGGTGGTTGAGGCGCTTTGGCGAAAGATTACTGGCTTCACCTGCACCCAATAATGAGTTAGCGGCGCGAATGGTGCAGCTCGGTCAGGTGGGCTGTGGAGAAATTGGGGAAGTTTCTTATGATATTGGGATGCAACTGCTGACCAGAAACGCTCCGGCACGAGCAGTAAACCCCCCCTCCGTCTCCTCTGTCTTTGAATACGAGGAGTACGACGCGCCGGAGGAGGAAGTCCCTGCGGTTAGCGAGGAAGGTGAGGAAGGCGGAGAACTCAAAACAGTCACCCTGGATGAGTTGTTGGTGATGTTGCAACAGGATAACGGTTTACTTCAGCAAATTTCCGAGCAACTGCAAATTGAGACGACCGATCCCCAAGTCATTGTGCAGGCATTGCTGAATCAATTCAATGCGGCAAATCCACCCAGCGCAGAGGAAGCAGAAACTCCATCATCAAGTGCAGATGAAGCCGAAGCTTGGTTTAATCAAGGGAATCAGCAAGCGAATTCTGGGGAATTGTCCGATGCGATCGCGAGCTACGATCGGTGCTTGGATATTAGCCCGGATAACTATATCGCCTGGAACAACCGAGGCGTGATGCAGAAAAATTTAGGACAGTTGCCAGAAGCGATCGCCAGCTTTGGCAAGGCGATAGAAATCAAACCCGACTTTTACGAAGCTTGGAACAACCAAGGCAATACTTTCCAGGACTTAGACCGTTTAGAAGAAGCGATCGCCAGCTTTGACAAGGCAGTAGAAATCAAAAGAAACGATCCAGAAGCCTTCTACAATCGGGGATTAGCGCTGGAAAACTTAAACCGCTACGAAGAAGCGCTAGATAGTTTTGACCGGGTGCTACAACTCCAACCCAACTATCCAGAAGTCTGGATGGTACGCGGCGAGACTTTACACCGCTTAGCTCGATATGAGGAAGCGATCGCCAGCTATGACCAAGCTTTGCAACTCAAGCTGGATGATTGGGACTCCTGGATCGGTCGCGGTAAATCGGCGCTTCATTCAGCAAAATTCGACCCGCTATTGAGTTCCGTCAGTCAGATCGCTCAAAACAATCCAGCCTTGAACCAACGCGGCGATGAAGGGCAATTGGCAAGCTATGAGGAAGGGTTGAAGTACGTTTCTCAAGAGACCGACCCAGAAGGTTGGGGCAGATTGCATCAAGCAATCGGCAATGCTTATTATGAGCGATCGCAAGTCAATCCAGAACCCGATCCGTTGCGCCGACAAGCCCTCATTGAGTACCAACAGGTGCTATCAAGCCTCTCCCAAGAGGATTTTCCAGAATTGCATCACGAGATTTTGCAAGACCTTCTGCAACTCCAACAATCTTTAGGACAACCCTCTGAATAATCTGACCGGGCAGCTTTCTCTCGCTTGGGGTTGCCCGTTTTTTGTACAATAACCATTCACCTCGCAAAACCACTTTCATGCCCTTGACTCGCACAATCCAAAGTATCTATACCGATGGTGCCTGCGTCGGCAACCCAGGTCCTGGAGGCTGGGGTGTTGTTGTCTATTTCACCGATGGTTCGGTCTATGAAATGGGCGACGCCGATCCCGCAACCACTAATAATCGGATGGAAATGCAAGCCGCAATCGGCGCATTGAAACTCGTAAATGGCATCGGACAAGAAGAACCCATCACCCTCTACACCGATAGCGAATACCTAAAAAACGGCGTTACTAAATGGGTGAAAGGTTGGAAAAAGAAGGGTTGGAAGACGGCAGAAGGGAAACCCGTCCTCAACCAAGACCTCTGGGAAATGCTCGATGAACTCAATCTTCCCCGGATCGAGTGGCGGTATGTCCGGGGTCACGCAGGAAATGAGGGGAATGAGCGCTGCGATGCGATCGCTCGCGCTTTTGCGACGGGGAAGACTCCTTCCTTGCAACAACCCATAGCAGAAGAGTCAATTGTTTCACCCGCCACTAATTCCATTCATAACAAAACGATACAATCGAGTGACGTATCTTCTGACCCTTCTAACCTCGACCTTGTCATGGTAGATTCTACTATTCCATCTGCTCTTGATTCTCAAGACAATCTGCCCCGTGAGGTGAGAGTCGCTCAGCTGCGTAATCTGATAGAAACTCTCCACGTGGCTGACGAAATTGCTGCGAAAGGCTACCTAATTACTAGCTCTGAATTAGCTGACTTAATGGATGTCAATGCCAGCGCTGTCACCAGTCGCGGAGACCACTGGGGTTGGCGTAATTGGATTGTGTCGCGGGTTCGCCGCGAAGGCAATCAAATTCTCTGGCAGCTAGAACGGGTGGATGCCGTTAACAGTAATTTCGATTCTTAAATGAGTTTTGGTTTTGGGTAATTGGAAAAAAGTTTTGAGTTTTGAGTTTTGAATTAAAGAACTCTCTGATAACTCAAAATCCAACACTCATCACTTTCATTACCCCTTTGCTTCATCAAACTCAAAACTATCCATAACTCCGACCGCGCCACTGCTTAGGAATACGGATAGCAGATAGAAAAATTCGCAGTACGGCTAAAGGATCTGCCAGAGGGGAAAGATAAAAGTAAACAGGTAAAAGTAAAAAGTCAAAGTTTCTTTCCCGTTTACCTGTTTCCGATCCCCTAAAGCTGGGGGAGCGAACTCTGCTTTCATAAGATGGCGCGATCGCGAGTAACAACGCAAACCGAATCAATACCAGAAATAAATTTAACCCGACAGCAGCCACCACCGGAAGTGTAGAAGTTCCCATCACTAGCCAGCTGAGTAAAACTAAGGATGCGGGTAGAGGTAAACCTTGAACGGCGAATAGCAGCCACAAGTCCCCCCATATCTGACCTCTAGAAGCAGCATCTTTTAGGTCAAGCGATCGCCCCCACTCTTTCCAAGTTTCGGCTGCTCCCTCATACATCCGCACCTTCAAAACCTTTGCTCCATCCAGAAAGCCCACCTTGAACCCACGGGAGGCAATATTGCGGGCAAGGGTCACATCGTCACAAAAAGAACTCCGGGCGCTGGTATAACCCCCTACAGCCTCCAAAACAGAGCGACGGCACAGGAAACACTGACCGTTCGCCATCACCCGCTCCGGCGCTTGCGTATTTGTACCCGCTGGATCGAATCTATAAAGCAGGGTCATTAAGAGGGCTGGTTGCAGCCACCACTCCCCTGGATACTTCAAAATAAACTGCGGTGACAGGGAAATTAGGTCATAACCCTCTTCTTTTGCTGTCCTGAGCAAACCAGCAACTAAACCAGGAATTGCCTGAGTATCAGCGTCCATTCCTAAAATCCACTCGCTCTTTTCGCAGCTGTGCAAAAATCCGGTATGTAAAGCCCAAGGACGCCCCACCCAGCTTGGCGGTAAGGGGTCATCCGTCATTAAGCGGAACCGGGGATCTTGCTGCTGCGCTGCTTTCACTAACTCTGGAGTTCCATCTTGGGAACGACTATCAACAACGATAATCTCCCGGACTTCGTAACTTTGGCGGGTTAGTCCAGCTAGTGCTGGGCCAATTCGCTCCGCTTCATTTAAAGTTGGAACCACGACACTGACAGCACCCAAGAGTTCGGGTGTGGCAGTGTGGGGTTGAACGGGCGATCGCCGAGACGGCCCTTTCAAGAGCCGCGAGAGCAGGATCGCTGTTGCTGGTGCCTGAACGAGCAGCAGCAACAGCGAGAGTGCGCTCTGTATGGTTAACCAATCGACGTTCACTTCACCGCCACTTTGACTTGAGTCACTGGGATTTCTGACTTCAAACTGGCAGGGGTTTCCGGGATAGATTCGCGGATCTCTGGCGGTTGTGCCATTCGCCAGAGTGTCAAAGCCGGAACAACACCCACAAGAACGCCCAACGAGACAGGTATCCAATACCCAGCCGCCAAGCTCAATCCGGCTGCATATCCAAAGTTACTTAGATAAACGGTAAGTGGGAAACCTAGCCCAGAACGCTCCAATAAAATCGGCGTTTTTCTCCACAATATTGCTCCCACACCGATAAATAGCGAGCTAGTGCCAAACCAACCCGCATAATTGCCGTAGGGTGTGCCAAAGAAGGCTCCTGGGTGTTCCCAATACCAAAAAGGCACCATCGTCTGACTCATCGCTGGCTCCAGCGCAAAGTCCCAAGAGGTGAACATCATAGCAGCTACAGCGATCGCGCCCACATAGCGAACCAAGCCTGGATTTTGCCGAGTTTTTAGACCCGCACAGGCAATTAAATAAGAAACCAATCCCATATAAAACCAGGACAAGGGAATGGTAAAAGGTACCAGTCCACCAATCTTATACCCCAAGCCATTTAGGTAGCTGTAGTCACCAAATGGAAAGCCTGTACTGGTTCCCAGCAATTCACTTCCCAAAGACAGACACACCGCAGGCACCATGAAAGTAAGCCAGTGCCACAGGCCCAGCTTTCTATAGGCATAAATGGAAACGGCGACCGTTCCTAAGACGATATTCACCACTCCACCCCAAGCCATACTCCACTGGAATGCAGTCTGCCCAGTCTCCCCTAAATTCATAATTATTTCAGGATGGGGTACGACTAGCACTAGCCCTGCCAGTCCAAAAACCATCGTTACAATATGACCAATCAGGCAGAAACGCTCGACAGTGACAAGTTGCTTCATTGCAGAATTCTTACTTCTGTATGTTCTTAATAGTAGTTTACAAATGTTTGTCAAATAACCCCATGCTTGCGCGGCTGTCGTCGTTCGTCGTCGCTGAGAAGCCAAAATTTAGTTGGAAGTCTCAGAATCTCGTGCCGGAAGTTCAATTCAGTCGTTAGCCCAACGACCTCGATCAACCTCTAAAAATTCCGAACTTCAAGGCGGCTGCTGGATTCCAGACTTCGAGGGCAGGACTCAAAAGGAAAAACGACAATCAAATAATTTCTTCGCCAGTCGGCATTTGGTTCGTCCTTGTCGGCGGTCAGTAGGGGAAAGCAGTTAAGATATTGGCAGCAACACCCAAAAGGCTTTTTCACCAAAAACCTGTTGGTTGCTTTTTTAAGCTGGGTTTGCTCTCAAAGAGCAGCTCGCCCGACCCTATCGGCTTCATGGCGCATGTACTCAACATGACTTCATTTCTGCCTAAAGAAACCAAATTTGCGATCCGTCCCGTTCAATACCGCGACCTAGATGCGCTGGAACGGCTTGCCGCAGAAGATTTTGACGCAGGAGACCAAATTTACTCAACGGACAATCTGGGTAGAAAAGTTCATCAAATTCGACCCTGGTTTGGTCCGCTGAAGTTCTTAAGCTGGTTTCCCAATCCTTGTCAGCATACTTTTTGCGTTTATGTCGCAGAGCAGGATAACCAAGTTCGCGGCACGATCCAGGTTTCACCCTTCAACCGCACGCGCAGCACTTGGCGGGTTGAACAGGTAGTTTTGGAGACAGGGGTACCGGCAGAAGTTGGCTCGCAGCTTTTGCGTTATTGCTTTGAGTCAATCTTGGAAGCTCGTACTTGGTTGCTGGAAGTCAATGTTAACAACAAAGCAACACTGGCTCTTTACCGGCAGAACGGGTTTCAACCGTTAGCGCAGCTGACTTATTGGGCGATCGATCCAGAGCTGCTTTCATCACTGCAAGAGCGCGAACCGGATTTACCTAATCTTCTCCCAGTCAGCAATGCTGATGCCCAGCTACTCTATCAACTCGACACGGTATCAATGCCGCCGCTGCTACGCCAAGTTTACGACCGCCACATCCATGACTTCAAAACCAGCTTCGCTGGCGGGTTTCTCACCAGCTTAAAGCAATGGATTGGCAAGACGGTTAGCGTGAGTGGCTATGTATTTGAACCGCAGCGCAAGGCAGCAATTGGCTATTTTCAAATTTTTCTGTCCCGCGATGGCTCCCAACCTCATGTCGCTGAGTTGACCGTACATCCAGCCTACACTTGGCTATACCCAGAGCTACTTTGCCAAATGGCTCGGATTGCGAAGGATTACCCTTCCCAGTCCTTACAACTGGCTTCAGCCGACTACCAGCCAGAACGAGAAGAATATTTGGAACAATTGGGGGCAGAACGAATTTCCCACTCGCTCCTGATGTCTCGTTCTGTGTGGCACAAGCTACGGGAGGCAAAGCCCATTTCCCTAGAAGGGTTACAGTTGGCTGAAATGCTTCAGGGTCTCCAACCCGCCCGCAAAGCAGTACCGGGGCGGATGTCTTGGCTGAAGTCGAAGCATAAGAAGCCGCAGGTGGAACCGCAGAAGGATTTATCCTCCTCCGTGGCGCTGCCTCCAAAAGGGGGAATCGTACTGAATTCCCAATCCCTTGATGCCACGAAAGCTAGCCGCACAGAGCGGGGAGAAGAGAATGGAGAGAATCTCGGCACTGGGTTTGGATGTCGGTAAAAAACGGGTTGGGGTAGCTGGTTGCGATGGCACTGGATTGATTGCCACCGGAATTGATACGATTGAGCGCACTTCCTTTGAGCGGGATATCGAGCAACTGCGACGCCTGGTTGAGGAGCGACAAGCGCAAGTTCTGGTCGTCGGCTTACCCTATGCGATGGATGGAACGCTAGGGTTCCAGGCGCAGCAGGTGCAGAAATTTGCGACAAGAGTGGCAGCAGCTCTCGAGTTACCGTTGGAATATATGGATGAGCGGCTCACGTCTTATGAGGCAGAGGAACTGCTGAAAACAGAAAGGCGATCGCTCTCCCAAAATAAGCCTCTAATTGACCGGAAGGCGGCAGCTTTGATTTTGCAACGCTGGTTAGATGAACGTCGAGCCGCAAACAAAGTCGCCAAGCAACTTGTAGAAACAACCTATATCGCGTCTGGCGCACAGATAGAGACATCGGAAATTCCCAATTGATTTGCAATTCCCGATTACCCATCACCGATTCCCAAATCAGATGATAATATGAGAGATTGCTGCATTCTAAAAAATAGACTTTCTCCATGACTCTGCCGCAACAGCGTAAACACGAAATTATGACTGAGTATCAGGTTCACGAAACTGATACTGGCTCGACGGATCTCCAAATTGCGATGCTGACAGAACGCATCAATCGTCTCAGCACTCACCTCAAAGCCAACAAGAAGGATCATGCTTCCCGGCGAGGTTTGTTGACAATGATTGGTACCAGAAAGCGTCTCCTGTCCTACCTGCAAAAGGAAGATAGACCTCGCTATCAAGCCTTGATTGGTCGCCTGGGTATTCGCGGTTAAACCGCCGATAAACTTATGTCTTCAGAAGAATCCCAACGGAATCGCTTACCGTTTGAACCCGCTAAGAAGAATCGCAAAAAACCAGCGAAAAACCAACCCACAACCCCAAGCACTGCCAAAAAGGAAGGTCAAGAGCCTTCCTCAAAAAAACTTGAATCATCGGCAGTCCCAGAGGTGGTGAGCAAGCGCATGGTTCGCCGGATGGCTCTTTTTTGCGGCATTCCTAGCGCTTTAGGCATTTTGACTTTTATTGTCAGCTATGTCGTGGTTAGCCAGCACTGGTTTAAGTTGCCCAACGCCGCAGTTGTACTTGTGAGTATGGGCTTCTTTGGGTTGGGCGTTCTGGGATTAAGTTACGGGGTTCTCTCAGCCTCCTGGGACGAAGAGAGACTGGGTAGTAAAATCGGCTGGAACGAGTTCACCACGAACTGGGGACGGATGACAGCAGCGTGGCGTTCTGCTGGGCAAAAGGATTCATAAATCCCGCGCAAATACCAGCAGTTCAAAGGTGAGTTTTACTTATAAGTTGTTTAGAGAACGATTGCCATCGGTCTCGCTCTTTCCTGGGGTTTGAACCCCAGGCTATTTTCATTTTTTGCTGGAGAGATAAACTCGGCGGTCTATCTAGGCAAAGCTAGAGAAGTATTATCTCTGGTGACTTTTGAAAAGCGAGATATTCGGCAGATAAGCAACCGAATTATGGATTTGGAAAAATGATTGTAGTCATGAAAGCTGGCACTCCAGAGGTCGAGATTGAGCGCGTTAGCTCTGAACTCGGCACTTGGGGACTGACACCAGAAAAAATTGTCGGGAAGCACAAGGTGGTATTAGGTCTGGTTGGTGAGACAGCGGACTTAGATCCCCTCCAAATGCAAGAAATTAGCCCTTGGGTTGAACAAGTTCTGCGGGTTGAGCAGCCCTTTAAACGGGCAAGCCGCGATTATCGTCACGGTGAAGCGAGTGACGTTGTGGTATCAACGCCTAACGGTAATGTCACTTTTGGCGAACACCATCCTTTAGTGGTGGTGGCTGGCCCTTGTTCGGTCGAAAACGAAGAGATGATTATTGAAACCGCACGTCGAGTTAAGGCGGCGGGAGCGCAGTTCTTGCGCGGCGGTGCTTATAAACCTCGGACTTCGCCCTATGCTTTTCAAGGACACGGTGAGAGTGCCTTGAA